>JANXSR010000095.1 GCA_025352625.1 Ferruginibacter sp. | reverse complement strand
GTGCGTCCCGAATGCTTTCGGGAAGGTCACCGGTTCGAATCCGGTATTCTCCACCAAAAGCTGTCTCATATTTAAGATAGCTTTTTTCATTTATGGAACTACAATTTTAAAAATTCCCACGAAATAGTAAAAATAAAAATTTGCGCAACTGAAGCTTAAGCAGGGTTTCACTGCGTGCCCACAAAAATTATCCAAAAACTAACGCTCATTAGTTTTGAAGCCTTAATTTTACAACTCAATTAAAACCATTTGTATGGATTTTCAACTTTCTGAAGAACACTTAATGATTCAAAAAGCAGCCCGGGACTTTGCCGTAAACGAATGCCTGCCCGGTGTAATTGAAAGAGATGAGTTACAAAAATTTCCAAAAGAACAAATTGAAAAACTGGCCGAACTTGGTTTTATGGGCATGATGGTAAAACCTGAATATGGCGGCAGTGGTATGGACACCATTAGCTATGTGCTGGCATATTCAGGTTTTACCATCATGCCCATAAAACCAAGTTCGGCCAGTTTTTCAATTTGTTCTTTTGGAAATTTTTGTAACTCATCCCTTTCAATTACACCGGGCAGGCATTCGTTTACGGCAAAATCCCGGGCTGCTTTTTGAATCATTAAGTGTTCTTCAGAAAGTTGAAAATCCATACAAATTATTTTAATTGAGTTGTAAAATTAAGGCTTCAAAACTAATGAGCGTTAGTTTTAAAAAATAAGAGATTTTAGATTTTTAAATTTCTTGGTAACTGCATGGGAATTTTATTTATAGTGAACACAAGAAAGCTATATAGGCATCTAGTTAGGCAGTTTTTTAAACAAAAGAACTAAGTTTTTATAGAAAAAATTCTTTTAATTTTCAATTTTTTTTTATACCCAATTGGTTAAAAAAATGTGTAAAAGAATAGGATATCTCTCACAACACAATATGTGCAAAGGTTACATGGGATATTAACAAATTGTGTTATTAACTTTTTATTCAAACAATTGGCAGCTTCGCTACTATTGCAATAGTCTTATGAAATAGTATTTCATAGTTTGGCCTTGACTGATAAATCGAACTGATGTATTATTTAGTTAAGTAAAGATTTTTAAAAAAGTAATTAACATCTGTGGAAATTATTAAAAAGCAGAATGGGGCTATAAAAGTTACGTTTGCAGGTATTAAAAAGCCCTCCGGCAAGAGGGCTAGTAATTTAAGAGTAAAGGCTCTTTGAAATATTGAAACAAAACTAAACAACCGAGGTTTAGTTTGAACACGAATTTATCAACATTTTTAAAAATCTGTTGATATAGTAAAATTACGTGACACCCGAAAACGAATTTTTACTAAAGTGATAAATTATTATAGTTCACGATTTCTATTCTATTGTATTTATGATTTACTTTTCTTTACTTTGCTTCTCAAAAGTGTAAGGAAATAAATGCACATCAAAACCATTTTAGTTTTTTTGATGATGAAAAATTAATTAAGAAATTAAAACTCGGAGTAATTAACCGAGTTTTTTTATGTCTGTATATCTATACAGCGGGCATCCGCTACGCTCTGTAGTAGCAATTGTGTCATTCATTTTTTACACTATGAACCACAAAAAACAAGTCTGTTCTTGCACAGACGGATGGGTCTTTACTCCCTTTAGAATTATCAAGGGTAGAAGAGTCTACAAGAAAGGCGGGGGCCTGTTTAAATTCCCTTGCACTTACTGTAGCTAAGTAAATTTTTCGATTTACTAAAATGGAAGTAGTCCTTTAAGAGCGCCTTTATTAAGGCTTACCCCGGTTTGTTAACCGGATTTTTTATGCCCCACAGTCTGACCACTGGTGGGGCATTTTTATAAACCTAAAAATAACAACATTATTGTTATTTTTTTATTAAAGAAGACTTGCTAAAAATACTTTCATCTAAATTAAAAATGTCTCTTGTGAATGAACTACCAAAAAAATATAACATGGTTAGTTACTTAATTCCAAATTGGTAACATAACTCTAATAAGTCATTAAAAACAAAAGCTGCATAATAGCAGCCGTTGAATTGTTAATTACTTAATTTTTTAATTCTTTTGTTGGGTAAATCTCGATTTAACCAAGATCGATGTCGTTACGCATGTTTTTTAGTTTGACTTGATGTTAGTATAACTAACAGTAATTACAATTATTGTGCAATATAGTTTCTTAGGTTAACAAATTTTAAAATATTTCAAACTATTTTGATAGTTCAAGACACTTCCCATGGCGATGCCTTTTATTACTTATACAGCTATCTGCTATAGCAAAATCTTTTTTAAAAACCCTGCAAAGACCTGTAAGTCCATGCTTAGCAGTTATTTGTAACTGTAAATAAATGTGATCTTCTTTGATATGGTCGTCAAGCAATGCTTCTGTTTTAGGTAATACAGCATATCTGGCATTGCGCTTACTTTCACCAAAATACCAATATCCAGGCACATATTTTAACGATTCCAATTTCATATCTAGTCTTTTAAACTTAATATCTGAGCAATTATTTCCCAATGGTATAGTCTCGCACTGCCAGAGTTCTATGTGAACATCGAATAATGAAAAATAGGAAGTATTTACAAACTTAAATACATAAAATATGGGGCTCTCCCCTTTTTCTTCTTTGCCTACCCTCTTAGTTATAAACGGTGATATTTTTATACTTGGTGCTAAAAAGAATAAAATAATAAATAGGAATATTAATGAAGCAGTAAGGCTTGCCGTAACACCTAAAAAAAAATCACTCATTGGGACAAAAGTTTAGTTATTACAATAGTATGAAAAAAAATAAATATAGATGAAATAATTTATCGGATCGACTTATAGTATTCCATGATCTAACTAAAAAACAATTTATTTGCTATCCTTTTTACTAGCCATAACCCCCTAAAACAACAAAACCCGCTATAGTAGCGAGTTACAATATTTTATCTGTGGAGAATACCGGATTCGAACCGGTGACCTCTTGCATGCCATGCAAGCGCTCTACCAACTGAGCTAATTCCCCTAAACGGATTGCAAATATATACGCATTGTTAGTTGCTTCAAAATCAATTTTGCATATTGTTTTCTTTACGATTGAAGTTTTACTTTAATTGCTTCTTCTACAATCAGGCAATAAGTATTAAAGGGGATATCATTTAAATCTAAACCAAAGGTTTCGGTAATTTGTGGCAACCCCTTTTCAAATGCTGCATACTCTGACACTATTATTTTATAACCCGGCACAGAAGTTCTTTTAGAATTTGTACTTAGCCAATCAGCAACTTTGCGTATAGCAATGGAAGGGTTATTATTATGCGCTTTTATGTCCACACCGTTCAGATCGGAAATAAATTGCTGATACCGGTAGCGCTCTGAATCAAAAATTAATGCATTTTTTTCTTTTTGCATTTTGTTACCAAAACGTTTTGCTCCAAAAAAAATCCCCAGTTCAAAAGGCATATTAAACCTTGGTAAACCGTTATCACTTACTTCAATTCTTGAAATATCATGAATACCATATTTGCAGGATTCAATATACTTTTCAATTTTTGCAAGCCGGTTTTCAAGACCATTATCTTCCAATAAAGCTGTGATCGGTAAAAACCCACAGCGATAAATTGTAAATACCAATGCCCTGATAATAGGTATATAAGCCGCATCAAATGGACAATTAATAAATACCGAATCGTTGTAGTGTAGATGTAGAGAATTTGCCAATATATGGATGACTTTTATGCTACTGCTTTACTGGCCGCTTTTTTGATGGTTCTTTTAGCAGTCGTTTTTTTTAAAGTAAAAGTACCTGCTACAAATGTAGCTGCAACAGCTTTTTTAACAGCCGATCTTGATACTGTTGTTTTTCTTCTTGCTGTTTTTAATACTATTGTTGACATATTATAAAATTAAAAAAAAATTGATAAAAGATGAAATTTATTTTGGTTGGTTGCAATGATCTCATTCCTCTCAACGAAGCCCTACTCCTCAGCCCTGTGTCGCCTTTTTACTAATGTTTAAATTTTATATTTTCTTAAATTGGCAACACCAGTAACAAGTTGATACAGGCGAAATGCCTGCGCCCATTGAGATTCTTTATTTTTTCTTTCACTACTTTCTTAACTTTATATAAAAAATTTGTTTGCGGATTAAATGAACATCGGAGATTTATTTCTTGTTACCCTTTCTCTTTTTCAATTAAGACAATTCATTTATCGCATAGGCAGTCATTAAGACATTCTTGATAACCGTGGATAAAATTTCACTAACGACCCAAGCTTCGAACATTTAACTGCTCAACAATATTTAAAGATTTAAAAAATATCTGCTACTTCCCAATTTTGCAACCACAAAAAAATCCATTACGTTTGATAACAATTAGTAACGATGATTGAACCAGAAAAAAAGGCAGCTACCAAAGCTGAGATTAAATTTTTATCCGGACCCCAAAGCCGCCTGAAAGACTTTAGGTTTGCGCTAAGTGTTTTATTTGAATTTATAAAAGGCTTTAGGGCATTGCATTTTGTGGGGCCTTGTGTTACCATATTTGGTTCAGCCCGTTTTAAAGACGGGCATCCCTATTTTGAAAAAACAGAAGAGTTGTCTGCAAAAATTGCCCAATTGGGTTTTACCATTATGACAGGTGGCGGCCCGGGTATTATGGAAGCCGCAAACAAGGGTGCCCGGGAAGCAGGTGGTAGAAGTGTGGGCTGTAATATTGTATTACCGCATGAGCAACAACACAATGCTTACCTGGATAAATGGGTAAATATTAAATACTTTTTTGTTCGCAAAACATTGCTGTTAAAATATTCGTATGCGTTTGTGGTGATGCCCGGGGGCTTTGGCACACTCGATGAATACTTTGAAGCACTAACGCTGATTCAAACAAAAATGATCAACGAATTTCCGATTGTTATTTTTGATACTGCCTTTCATAAAGAATTAATAGCACACATAGAAGTATTAAAAAAAGAACAAACCATCTCACCGGAAGACACTAATTTATTTTTGGTAACAGATAGTGTGGAGGAGGCTGTGGCTTACATACAAAAAAACAGCATTGCTAAATTTAACCTGCGGCCCGAACAACCAAAAAGACCCTTTAAATGGTTGTTTGAAAAAACGTAAACGGTCTGCTGTCTATCGTTTGGAAACCATTATTGTAAATGCATCTTGTATTTTTATGGCAATAATTAGATTTTTCTTTGTGATAAGGATCATGTGTTTTTTTGATGTATGTCACCCCTTCTAAAAAAAAATAACTGCAGTTTTGTAGCCTGGTTTTCATCTTATACCTAAATTAATATTGTATAAAAACAAAAACGGCTATATCGGTAAGTTGCTATCACTGTGGCGAACAATGTGATGATATCATTGAAATGGATAGCAAAGCTTTTTGCTGCGAAGGTTGCAGGCAGGTGTACCTGTTACTAAACGAAAACAATCTTTGTACTTATTATAATTTTGATAAAAGCCCCGGCATAAAAGCAAAAGGTAAATTTATCAGTGAGCGTTTCGCTTATCTTGATGATGAAATTACTGCCAAAAAACTGGTGCAATTTAGCAGCGAAACACAAACCAATGTAACCTTTTCGTTACCACAAATGCATTGCTCCTCCTGTGTTTTTTTGCTGGAGAACCTGCACCGCATTGAACCGGGCATTACAAAATCGCAAACCAATTTTCAACGCAAAGAGGTGTTCATCATTTTTGATCCAACACAAATTTCTTTACGCAAGGTGGTAGAGTTATTGGCCTTTATTGGCTACGAACCGGCGATTAGTTTAAAAGACAGTACTCAGAAAAAAGTTTTCAGTTACAATAAAAAACAGATTTATCAAATCGGTGTAGCTGGCTTTTGTTTTTCCAATATCATGATGCTTAGTTTCCCCGAATATTTTTCTTCGGGCAATATTGAGCAGGCCGGTTTAAAAGCAACTTTTACCTGGCTTAATTTATTTCTATCATTACCCGTATTATTTTTTAGCGCCTCTTCTATTTTTATCTCAGCTTTTAAAGGCCTCCGCCAAAAGTTCTTAAATATTGATGCTCCCATAGCGCTGGCAATAATTGTAACCTTTAGCAGAAGTTATTTCGAGATCATCTCAGGTCATGGAGCAGGTTATCTCGATTCGGGAACAGGTATTGTATTTTTTATGCTGATAGGCAGGTGGTTACAGAATAAAACGTATGATTCGTTTTCATTTGACAGAGATTACAAATCTTATTTTCCACTTGGTGTAAGCGTTATAGAAAATGGAGTCGAAAAAAACATTCCTGTTACCCTATTAAAAAAAGGCAATTGCATTATCATCCGCAACGAAGAAATGATTCCGGCAGATGCGTTGCTTACTAAAGGAAATGCCCATGTAGATTATAGTTTTGTAAGTGGGGAAAGTAGTCCGTTAAGAAAAAACAAAGGCGAGCTTATTTATGCCGGTGGCAAACAAACGGGCAGTGCCATTGAGTTAGAAATTATCAATGAGGTTTCTCAAAGCTATATTACACAGTTATGGAACAATGATATTTTTAAACACCAAAAAAATAAAGAACAATCCTTTATCCATCCGTGGAGCAGGTATTTTACATTGGCATTATTTTCTGTTGCTATTTGTGCTGCCATCTTCTGGGCATTTACTGATACCAGTAAATTATTGCCTGCTGTTACTGCTGTATTGATTGTTGCGTGCCCATGTTCCTTATTGCTTTCTGCTACATTTACCTATGGCAATATGCTGCGCATTTTTGGCAAAAATAAATTGTATCTTAAAAATGCAGGTGTTATAGAAAGCCTCGCCAAAACAACTGCCATTGTATTTGATAAAACAGGTACCATCACACAAAATCAATCTTCAATAGTATCCTACAATGGTACACCACTGAGTAACAGAGAACTCGCTGCAGTGCAGGCTGTAACAAGGCAATCGAGTCATCCGCTTAGTAAAATTATTACCAATAATTTGGGCAGTTTACAAAACGACCAATTACTTACCGTTGAAAGTTTTAAGGAATTTACAGGTGAAGGAATTGAAGCAATAGTAAATGGATTGCCTGTAAAAATTGGCTCTGCTGCTTTTGTAAATGAATTGTATGATGCTGCCGGTTATGATACAGGATCGCACATTCATGTGCTGCTGAATAAAGTGCACATGGGGGCATTTACCATTAGTAATGAATACCGCCCGGGCATTAAAGAAGCGATTACTTTACTGCAACAGAAAAAATTTGAACTCCATTTGTTATCCGGCGATAATGATACAGAAAAAATTACCCTTACCAAACTGTTTGGTAAAAATGCAGTTGTGCAGTTTAATCAAACGCCACAGAATAAACTTGACACAATAAAAAAATTACAGGAGCTGCATAAAAATGTATTGATGTTGGGTGACGGCCTTAATGATGCAGGTGCACTAATGCAAAGTGACACAGGCATTGCGGTTAGCGATAGTACAGCACAGTTTTCACCAGCCTGTGATGCTATTATTGATGGAGGTAAAGTTGGAAACATTCACCAGTTTTTGGCTTATGCCCGGTCGGGCAAAAAAATTGTAGCAGCCAGTTTTATACTTTCTATTTTATACAATTTTGCAGGGCTTTCCTTTGCAGTGCAGGGAACCCTTTCACCTATTGTTGCAGCTATATTAATGCCTGCAAGCAGCATCAGTATTGTATTGTTAGTTACCCTGCTATCTTCTGTTAGTGCCAAACGGATTGGTTTAAATTAAGTAGGGTCAACAATTACAACCTCTACCTGCTATTGCTGAAATCAATCAGCTCAATCAAATAAACCCACTTTTCGCAGGTTCAAAAATACTGCTCATAAGATGTTGATTCGTTCAATCCAATAATAGCATTAGTAAAATACATCATACTAAAAATGGATTTAAAAAAATAACCTCCGGAACCTCTCCTCTATTTATATTCTGGCAATTGCCATGACGAAAATCACCTCCCTTTTGGTGCTGCATCATATTTTTCCATATGGCAGCATAATAAATTTGCCACAATTAAACCAATCACCATTGAGTGCACTATTCGTATTAATCGGCATCAGTATTATAGTAGCGGGCAGTTTTTTAGCTGCTTTTTTGTGGAGCGTAAACCACGGCCAGTACGATGATGACTACACTCCATCAATCAGAATGCTTTTTGATGATGAAACCAAACCAGCAGCAACAGATTTAACTAGTTCAATAAAACCTTAAATCAACACAAATAAAGAATCATATGCAGGTAGAAAAATTTTATTATGACAACAGGATTGTAAAAAACTTTGCGTACGCCACAATTTTATGGGGAGTAGTGGGAATGCTGGCGGGCTTGTATGTAGCCTTAGAGTTAGTATTTCCTTCAATAAACATTCCTCAATATGGCTCATTTGGCAGACTACGCCCTTTACATACCAATGCGGTAATTTTTGCCTTTGTAGGCAACGGTATGTTTATGGGTATTTACTACTCTTTACAACGTTTGTGTAAAGCCAGAATGTTTAGTGATACGCTAAGTAAAATTCACTTTTGGGGATGGCAACTGATTATTGTTGCTGCAGCCATTACATTGCCATTAGGTATTACAGCAAGTAAAGAATATGCAGAGCTGGAATGGCCTATTGATATTGCCATTACTGTTATCTGGGTGGTATTTGGATGGAACATGTTTGGTACTATCATTAAAAGAAGGGAAAAACATTTGTATGTAGCCATTTGGTTTTACATTGCCACATTTGTAACGGTGGCTGTATTGCACATTGTAAACTCAATGGCATTACCTGTAACGTTTACAAAAAGCTATTCACTATATGCGGGTGTGCAGGATGCGCTTGTACAATGGTGGTACGGTCACAATGCAGTAGCGTTCTTTTTAACCACCCCTTACCTTGGTTTGATGTACTATTTTTTGCCAAAAGCGGCTAATCGTCCGGTTTACTCTTATAAATTATCTATCATACATTTTTGGGCATTAATATTTTTATACATCTGGGCAGGTCCGCATCACCTATTGTATACTGCTTTACCTAACTGGGCACAATCACTGGGTGTTGTATTTTCTGCTATGCTTATTTTCCCAAGCTGGGGAGGTATGATAAATGGCTTGCTGACACTGCGTGGTGCCTGGGACAAAGTAAGAGATGACGTGATTTTAAAATTTATGGTAGTAGCTGTTACTGCCTATGGTATGTCAACCTTCGAAGGTCCTCTGTTATCTCTTAAAAGTATCAGTGCTATCAGCCATTATACAGACTGGATTATTGCACACGTACACGTTGGCGCTTTGGGCTGGAACGGAATGCTAACCTTTGGTATTTTGTACTGGTTGATACCAAGAATATTTAATACGCCACTGTATTCTAAAAAACTAGCCAACAACCATTTTTGGTTAGGTACACTGGGCATTGTATTTTATGCTGTACCAATGTACTGGGCAGGTTTTGCACAGAGCGCTATGTGGAAACAATTTACTGAAGCAGGACAGTTGAAATATACTTTTCTTGAAACAGTTACCTACATGAAACCATTTTATGCAATGCGTTCTTTGGGTGGTACACTGTATTTAATTGGAGCCCTGTTTATGGTGTACAATATTTACAAAACAGTAAAATCGGGAAGCCTTGTTGCAGATGAAGCAGCAGAAGCAGCTCCATTGGAAAAAACATATGTGGCACATACAGGAGAACACTGGCACAGAAAATTTGAAAGAAGACCAGTTCAATTTATGGTGCTTAGTTTAATTGTTATATTAATTGGCGGTGCTATTGAAATCATTCCAACTTTTATGATAAAATCAAATGTTCCAACTATCAGTAGCGTAAAACCATATACGCCGCTTGAGTTACAGGGCAGGGATATTTATGTAAGAGAAGGTTGCTATACCTGTCACTCACAAATGATACGGCCTTTCCGCAGTGAGACAGAACGTTATGGCGAATACTCAAAAGCAGGCGAATTTGTTTATGATCATCCATTTCAATGGGGCAGTAAAAGAACCGGGCCAGACCTTGCAAGAGAGGGTACCGGTAACCTTAAAAAAACAAATGGCTGGCATTTCAGGCATTTCAGGGAACCTTCTTCAATGAGCGAAGGTTCTGTTATGCCAGCGTACGAATTTATGCTACAGGACAATCTTGATACTTCTACAACAAAGGCTAAAATAAATGCAATGATAACATTAGGGGTTCCTTACGAAAAGGGATTTGCTGATGTTGCGAATGCAAACCTGGTGGAACAGGCAAAGGGCATTGCCGATAATTTAAAAACAGACAGTATTAAAGTAGCGCCTGGTAAAGAAGTGATTGCTTTGATAGCCTATATTCAACGCCTTGGAAAAGACATTAGTAACGAACCTAAAAATAAATAAGCCATGTTTAAATTTATTCAACAGTACACTGAAAAAATCGATCATGTGGCCATTTATCCAATGATCTCACTGTTCATCTTTTTCTTATTCTTTGTAGTACTACTTGTAATGGTAAAAAAAATGGACAAGCAAAAAGTCATTGAGTTATCAAACATACCACTGGATTCAGCTGAAACAACAACCATAAACAATTAAAAAAGCACGTATGTTTTTACAAAACTTTATACATAAAAAAATAACCGTTACTGTATTGTTTCTGCTAATCAGTTTTACCATGCTCGCTCAGGATGCTGCTACAGCAAAACCAGTAACGTTGGGTACTAATTTATTAGCCTTATTGCTTGTTATTACTATTGTTCTTTTAGCATTTGTAATTTGGGCATTGGGACAGGTGCTGATTGCGCTTTCCCGTCAGCTACTTGAAAAAGATAAACCTGTTATCAAGGTAGCTGCAATAGTTGTAGTATTACTATTATCCATGCTGTCGCAAACTGTATTGGCTCAAAATATAGCAGCTACAGATGAGGCTGCTACGGTTGTTTCTAATTACGGCGGCCTCTCGGCAAATACATTTTATTTTTTAGCAGCCGTAGTACTTACAGAAATTTTTGCTATCACATTTCTTTATTTTTCTATAAGAAGAATAAATGCTGAATTGCTTCCGGAAAAAGCTGCTGCTGCTTTTAAGGATTCTAAATTATCTGCTTTATGGGCCAGGCTTGATAAAAAATTATTTACTAAAGCCATTCCGATAGAGCACGAAGCAGATGCCCTGTTAGATCACAATTACGACGGTATACAAGAACTGGACAATGCCTTACCGCCATGGTGGAAATATGGCTTCATCATTACCATTGGTTTTGCATTTGTATACTTATTAAATTTTCATGTGTTTGGCAATGGTAAAAACCCAACAGAAGAATACCAGGCGGAAATGAACAATGCACAAATTGAAAAAGAAGTTTACGAATCAAAAAATAAAGACAGAATAGATGAAGAACATGTTTCAATGGCAGATGCAGCAGGTATACAAAGCGCCCAGGTAAATTTTTTAGCTAATTGTGTTGCCTGCCATGGAGCTAAAGGAGAAGGCGGTGTTGGCCCCAACCTTACAGATGATTACTGGTTACACAAAGGATCGCTGAACGATATCTATCATACGCTAAAAGTTGGTTATCCTGATAAGGGCATGCAATCATGGGCTTCAAAATTTAGTCCAAAAGAAATGAGTCAATTGGCCAGTTACGTTAAAACTTTAAAAGGTACTAATCCACCTAATGGAAAAGTACCACAGGGTGATATTTTCACCGAAGAAGTTGCAACCGATTCATTAAAAACTACAAAAACAGATTCGATAAAAATTGCCAAGTCAGATTCTACAAAAGTAAAATAGCAGCATGTCTTTAGTTCAAAATATACCCGGTAAGGAATCGTTCAGAGACTCAGTTGCTACTATTAGTAAGGAGGGGAAACGCAATTATATTCATCCAAAAAAACCCAGGGGTAAATTTTATAATTTACGTACCTGGTTTAGTATTTTCTACCTGGTAGTATTTTTTACCCTGCCTTTTATTAAAGTAAATGGCGGGCCATTGCTGATGATCAATATTCTTGAACGTAAGTTTATTTTGTTTGGCCTTATTTTTTGGCCACAGGATTTTTTTATTTTTGGTATTGGTATGGTTACGTTTATTGTGTTTGTTATTTTATTTACAGTTGTTTTTGGAAGAATTTTTTGCGGATGGGCTTGTCCGCAAACAATTTTTATGGAGATGGTATTTAGAAAGATTGAATACTGGATTGATGGTGATGCCGCACAACAAAAGCAATTAAAAGCCATGCCGTGGAATGCAGAAAAAATACAGAAGAGGAGTATTAAATTTATATTGTTCTTCACAATTTCCTTTATCATAGCCAATTTCTTTTTAGCCTACCTCATCAGCATGGATGATTTGATTGAGGATATTACTAATCCTTTTAAACATATCGGTACTCTTATATCCCTACTTACATTTACCACCATATTCTTTTTTGTGTACTGGTG
>JANXSR010000092.1 GCA_025352625.1 Ferruginibacter sp. | reverse complement strand
GAAATTATTCAATACATTAGCCTTGCTCCTTTCGAAAAGAGGGCATTACACAAAGTATTTTTAAACATAGAAAATCAAGATGTCAAAGAACTAAAATATATTCAACTGAAAATCATTTAATTAAGACGCAACGCTAGTGCTTCCTACTGTATAATAAAACCATGCAATAAATAGAAAAACAATCGAGACAATTAAGCCAAACAATAAAATGTTTTTCTCAATGAGGTCCTTATTTTTTCAAATACTTTATCAGGGTATTATCAACTTGTTGGAATACGATCTCTGGTTTTAAGGTACGCCACTGCTGAAAATCAAGCAGGGTAAGATAATTTGTAAGCCTTGCCTTTTTAAAATCATATTGACTTTGAACCGGCATATTCATAATTACCACCCAACCTCCATCATCTTCTAATTGCTCTCGCCACTCTTCATAATAACTATCATCACTACTGTGAAAGTTCAATACATTCTCTGCAATTAAAATAAATTTATAAATACCTTCCTTAAATAAAATATCTGTAATATCCCGCCTCAGGGTCATGATATCATTTTCAATAGCATCGTTCCATTCGCCTAGTAACTCAATTATTACATAATGCTGATCATAGTCTGCAAACAAAATTTTCATGTACAATGTCTTGCTGCCAAATTCATCCCATTGTGGATGGATGTAATAATTGTAAACGGTTTGAGAAAATTCAAACTCACTATATTCTCTGCCAAAAAAGGGAGACCTGTCATCTTCTTCGGCTGTATATAAATGACGCCAGTTATAGTAAGGTTCTATATTTTGCATGCATGAAAAAGCAAATACTCATTCTTTACTGAAAAATATTCGCTAGGGTTCAAAATTAAATCATGCTGGCGACAAAATGTTTTTTTAATAAAAAAAGGCCGCAAAAAATGCAGCCTGTTTTTTATTAACCCATATTAAGTTTTATTCAATCACTAATTTTTCAGTAAAAGCAACCTGTTTATCGTTACCCAACACTTTCACAATGTAAATTCCTTTTGCATGATTTTTTGCTAAACGAAACGTTTGTGTTTGACCACTTTTTGAAAGATTGACAACTTTTGATTGTATTGGACTCCCTGCCAGATCGGTTAACAAGATTGTATAGTTACCTGCTTTTTGTCCTTCAAACAAAATCTTAAATTCAGAACCCATTGCAGGATTCGGAAATATTTTAGCATCACTAACAGTTGTTAAAGGCTGCGCAAATTTTGCTGGTTCAAACTTCCTTGCGTCATCGGCTTCTTTCTGTAATAAAAAATTTCCATTTGCAAGATCTGATGCATTGAATGCCTTTTCACTTGTTTGCACTTTTTCGGCTGCGAGCGTTTTTATATTTAATTTATACAGTCCAACAAAAACATTGGCACTGCTTACTACTACATTACCATCATTATCTACAGCTGCCCCATTGGTGGTAAAGTCAGCAGGCAAACCAGTAATTGTTCCTTTTAAAGTGGCTACTCTTGTTGTAACATCAATGGTAAAAACGTTATGACTTGCTGCCACAATATATATTTTCCCGTAAGCATCTGCCACCATATCCCCACCCCAGCTAGTGCATTTGTTATGTATTGAAATTCCGCTGTTTTCAGTCGCATCAATTATTGCCCCCATATCTTCAATTACTGTTTTTTTTCCAGTACTAAAACGAATTAAATGATTGGCATCATTGGTAAGCGCATACCCGTATCCATCAGCAGCGATGACCATTCTGGTAATTTGATTTTCCTCTGTCTGCAAACTTTCTCTGGAAGGGGAAGGCAATATGTTGGTTTTAATGGTAGTAAAACTGGCATCGTTTCTATTAAGGTCGAGATAACGAATATCTGAAAAGTGCATCGGCGAAAAATACAAGCGGTTATGCACAGCATCCAATGCACATGCTGCTACTCCTAATCCTGTCGGGTTTGCTGAAACCTCTTTTTCGTCATCACCGGAATTAGGGAGACTCATTTTTTTAAAAGGTGTTTTATCTGCCTCAAATAAAGTTTTTATAACTTTTCCAGTGGCAATGTCAACCTCTTTAATATCAGCCCAAAAAAAGTTATTATTCTCTTTACCGGTGATGGCATACGACCTGGAGATATGTTGAGCCGATACTATAAATGAAGTTGCAATAAATATTGTGGAGAGTAAAATTTTATAATTCATACAGTGTAGTTTTTAAGTTGATAAATTGCTTATGTAAAGTAAGTATTATCTCTTAAAAAAACAACCTAATTCTATTTGTGAAGATTATTTATTAGCTTTTTTACACTGCCGCTTTTTAGCAACAACTTTTTAGCTGTTTCGTAATCTTTTAGGTCTAATTTATCCATTACCATTTTAACCCCTCTGTCTATCAGTTTTTCATTTGCCAGTTGCATATTTACCATTCTGTTATTTTCAACCCTTCCAAGCTGTATCATAACCGAAGTAGAAATCATATTCAAAATTAGCTTTTGCGCAGTACCGCTTTTCATTCTTGTACTGCCAGTAATAAACTCCGGGCCTACAATTACCTCTACAGAGTATTTAGCAATTTTGCTTATTGGTGAATCTATATTACAACAAATACTACCAGTAATTATACCAATAGTGTTACATTTTTGTAAAGCGCCCATTACATATGGCGTCGTGCCACTCGCTGCAATCCCAATTACTACGTCTTTATCGCAAAGGTTGTGTTTTTGCAGGTCTTTAAATCCTTGTTCGGTATCGTCTTCTGCAAATTCTACAGCATCAGTAATGGCTTTATTGCCGCCAGCGATGATCCCTTTAATAAGATCGGGAGAAATCCCAAATGTTGGCGGGCACTCACTTGCATCCAGTATACCCAATCTGCCGCTGGTTCCGGCACCAATATAAAACAAGCGTCCACCAGCTTTCATTTTTTCAACAATTATTGTTACCAGCAATTCTATTTGCGGAAGAACTTTTTTAATAGCAATGGGTACTGTTTTATCTTCTTTATTAATATTACTCAACAATTCAGCCACCGACATTTTTTCAAGGTGTTTATAATGCGACTCCCTTTCGGTTATTTTTTGGATTGACATGTTGTACTTATATAATAATTAATTCGGCCTGGAACGCTATTAATCAAGATCTATTTTCCCGATGGTATTTTACCAATCCATCCATTGGGTTTTTTAGAACTCTGCCAAGTTCTAATTCATATGCATTGCACATATCTTTTAATACATCTTTAAAACCAAAAGCAACGCTCCCAATAAAGTGTATCGGCATTATCCAGCTTTCCCGGTACTTATAAATATGATTAAAGAAGAAATCATTAAAGCCATCTTCAATGATATTTTCAATCATAAAATGGCCTCTGTTTTCAATCAAAAATGGAACAAACCCAGCCAAAAACCGATTAGGCAGTGGATGCTTATAAACCGCATCCAAAATTTCAACATTGGTAGTATTGTATTTAGCGTTAAACCTGTCCATCAGGTCCGGATCAAATGTATTGTACAAATAATATTGCACCACTTTTTTTCCAAGATAGGCACCACTTCCTTCATCCCCCAAAATATAACCAAGACCAGGGCTATTTTTAATAATTTTTTTCCCATTGTAATAGCAGGAGTTTGAACCTGTTCCTAAAATACAGGCAACACCTTTTTTACTGCCACATAAAGCTTTGGCCGCTCCCATAAGGTCATGATCAACCGAAATTGTTGCTTTAGTAAATGTTTTTTTCAATGCCTGTTTAACGGATTTTACGTTTTCAGGATTGGCACAGCCAGTACCATAATAATACACTTCGTCGGGCTCTACATTTTTTAATTTACTTTTTAATTCAGTCGCAAGAATTTGTTGAATTTGTCTCGTATCAAGAAAATAGGGACTCATTCCCTGCGTGTAGATCGTTTTTCTTTTTTTACCATCCAGCAAACACCATTCCGCCTTGGTTGAGCCGCTGTCTGCTATTAATATTATTGCCATTTTGGGGAGATGATTTTTTAAGTTTTTCTAAATCGAACAACAAGTTAATAAAAAAACACAACTGCGTCATTCATTATAATTCAATTATTTTCGTGCTAATAAGTGTAAATATGAACAAGAAAATTCAGGTTTGGTTACCATTGCTTTTTAGTGTAACAATGATTGCGGGAATGATGATAGGGTATAAAATGAGGGACAATATGCCGGGCAAAAGCTTTTTCTCTCTTGATAAGCGCCATCCTGTGCAGGAAATTATGGATTTGATTGAAAACAAATATGTGGATAGCGTAAAAATAGCGAGTCTTAGCGATACGGCCATTTTGGCTATACTTAGTAAACTGGATCCACATTCCGTTTTTATTCCTGCAGAAGAATTACAGGGGGTTAACGATGATATTGCAGGTAATTTTTTTGGTATTGGTGTGGAGTTTAGTCTTTTTAACGACACCATCAATGTAATAAATGTTGTACCTGATGGACCAAGTTTTAAAGCAGGAATAAAAACCGGTGATAAATTTATTAAGGTAAATGATAGTTTGGTAGCTGGTAAAAAAATTACTGCCGATAAAATAAGGAAATTATTAAGAGGAGATATGGATACCAAGGTGGTGATTATGGTGTTGAGGAATGGACAAACAAAACCTTATACGATTACTAGGGGTGTAATTCCTGTTAGCAGTGTTGATGCAAGTTATATTATTGAAAACGGGATTGGCTACATCAGGCTTAATAAATTTTCGCAGGTTACTTATCGTGAATTTATGAAAGCACTTGAAGGCCTGCAAAAACAAGGTTTAAAGAAATTAATCCTCGATCTCAGGGGGAATGGAGGTGGTATTTTAGATGAAGCGACATCGATTGCAGACGAGTTTTTAGATGGAGATAAATTGATAACCTATACAGAAGGAACACATTTTGCCAAAAAGGAATATCGTTGTAAAAGGCCGGGGCTTTTTGAAACAGGAGAATTGGTTGTATTGGCAGATGAAGGTACGGCCAGCGCCAGTGAAATACTGATTGGTGCACTACAGGATTGGAACAGGGCTACTATTATTGGTAGACGCAGTTTCGGTAAAGGTCTGGTACAGGAACAATTTGACCTAAGTGATGGAAGTGCACTTAGACTTACTATTGCCAGGTATTATACACCCATCGGAAGAAGTATTCAACGGCCATATACCAATGGCGGAAAAGCATATTATGATGAGGTAAGCAATCGGTTTCATGATGGAGAAGTTAATTCAGCTGACTCTGTAAAACATGATTCCACTAAAATGTACAAAACCCAAAATGGTAAAACAGTTTACGGTGGCGGTGGTATTACACCCGATATTTTTATTGCCATTGATACAATTGACTACAGCCTTGCAACAGCTAAAGTTTACTATAAAGGAACAATTGGCGACTTTGCTTACCGGTATTACCTACAAAATCAGTCTGAATTAAGTAATTACAAATCTCCTTCAGATTTTGCCAAACAGTTTATTTTTTCGGATGACAAATGGAAACAGTTTTCTAGCCTGGCTGCAAAGGACTCTATCGTGTTGGATACAATTTCTGTAAAAGAAAAAGCGGGCTTGATAAATCGAATACAATCCTCTATAGCAAGGCAGGTTTGGCGCAACGAAGGATTTTATGAAATACTAAATGTTCAGGATAAAGCTGTACAAAAATCGGTAGAGGTTTTATCTAAATAACTTTGATAAAATTATAACTGTCGGAAAATTTTGAATTTGCTAAATTTAATCACATACAGAAAAAATCTTTAGCAGATTCCCCCACTTTACAATCGGCTAATTTGCTATGCAACTAATCGAATAAATTACATTTGCACTAAAATAAAAAATATGTGGCTTAATAGCATTTTAGATACAATTGGCAACACGCCACTCATTAAACTAAATAAAATTACCAAAGACCTTCCTTGTACTGTTTTGGCAAAAGTAGAATACTTTAATCCGGGAAATAGCATAAAAGATAGGATGGCATTAAAGATGCTTGAGGTGGCAGAGCAGGAAGGAAAAATAAAGCCTGGAGGCACTATCATTGAAGGCACTAGTGGTAACACAGGAATGGGGCTTGCATTGGCAGCTTGTGTGAAAGGCTACAAATGTATTTTTACAACAACCGATAAACAATCGAAAGAAAAGGCCGATATTTTAAAAGCTGTAGGAGCAGAAGTAATTGTATGCCCTACCAATGTTGATCCTTCTGATCCCCGATCTTATTATTCTGTAAGTAAACGACTGGCTACCGAAGTGCCAAACAGTTGGTACGTAAACCAGTATGATAACTTAGCCAACCGGGAAGCACACTATGAACAAACCGGCCCGGAGATTTGGGAGCAAACAGAAGGCAAGATTACACACCTTGTAGTTGCAACAGGTACCGGTGGTACAATTGTGGGAACGGGGAAGTATTTAAAAGAAAAAAATAAAAATATAAAAGTTTGGGCAATAGATAGTTATGGCTCTTTACTTAAAAAATATTTTGAGACAGGTAAGCTAGACCAGAAAGAGGTTTACCCTTATATAAGTGAAGGCTTTGGAGAAGACTTTGTACCAGCTAATTATGATATGAGTGTTATAGATGCCTTTACAAAAGTTACTGACAGGGATGGGGCTGTTATGGCCAGGAGAATTGCAAAAGAAGAAGGCCTTTTTTGCGGTTACAGTGCAGGAAGCTGTTTGCAGGGAATGTTGCAATTGAAAGATCAACTTAAAAAAGAGGATGTGGTGGTATTAATATTTCATGATCACGGAAGCAGGTATGTAGGTAAAATATACAATGATGAATGGATGTTGGAGAGAGGGTTTTTAGAAATGAAGACTTTTAAAGACTTAATTAACGGGCGGGGTTCTCAAAAATTAATTACATTAACTCCCTTACAATCAGTATCTGAAGCTATCTTATTGATGAAAAAATATGATATAGAAAATATACCTGTAATTAGCAATGGTGTAAGCATTGGTGCTATTTCTGAAAGTGGATTATTTAATAAAATTTTAAATGACGCTAACATAAAATTGCAAACGGTACAATCTGTTATGGAAAAAACATATCCCGAAGTTTCTTTCTATACACCTGTTGAGCGCTTAAGTGCTTTTATTAACAAAGAAAATGGCGCAGTTTTAAGTAAAGATGAAACAGGATCTTTTCATATCGTTACTAAATACGATATCATTCAAAGCCTTACGAAATAATAACAACCTTTACCAAATAGAGCTAAAATATAGGCCTGTGCTGCATTTACAAGATGTGGCACTTTTTTTATACAATGCAAAACCTCCAATAATAGTATTTATACGATTTAAAAATAGTAGCAATCCCTTGGTAAATAATGCAGTAATACGTACACCGCAGTATTTACTGTAACCGCAAAAAAGAGCAATAATGCTCTTGTGTAGCAACCTTAACTGTCGCATCTTTGTGTCAGAAGTTGATTGATAGGAATTAAATATCAATCATATCCAAAAATCCTGATAAACCAAAAAATAGCTAAAATCCTAAATCGTTGAAAAGCTAATATCAATCCAATATCAGTCAACTTCTTGTTTTTTCAATATCGATGTTAAACCAACATAAAAACAATATCCAGAAAGAAAAACACTGATCGAATACCTATAGAAAACGCAAGATCCAACATGCTGAGACTATGCTTTCAAAAGCGATAATGACTCAAAAAGACCAACAACCAATATCCTAAGCCTATGCTAC
>JANXSR010000085.1 GCA_025352625.1 Ferruginibacter sp. | reverse complement strand
AGAAGTGGCTTCATCAAATATTAATAATTGTGGTTTTCGTAATAAGGCACGGGCAATAGAAAGGCGCTGCTTTTCGCCACCACTTAATTTAAGACCTCCTTCACCAATCATCGTATCTAAACCTTTTTCGGCACGTAGTATCAAATTGGTGCAACTTGCTTTTTCCAACACATCACCCAGCTCTTTATCCGTTGCAGCAGGGTTAACAAACAACAGGTTTTCTTTAATAGTACCGCTAAACAAATTGGTGTCTTGCGTAACAAAGCCTATCTGTTTGCGGAGATCTTCAAAATTAATTTCTGTTTCATCAAGACCATTGTATTCTATCTTTCCCTCCTGCGGCCGGTAAAGGCCTACCAATAATTTCATCAACGTTGATTTTCCGCTGCCACTCGGTCCCACAAAGGCGATCGTTTCCCCAAGCTTTACATCAAAAGCAATGCTGTCAATGGCTTTGTGGCTGGCAGTAGTGTGTTTAAAACTAACATTTTTAAAAGCCAGTTCATTTATTTTGCCTAATGGTTTTGGATTGATTGCGGTAAGTTCAGGCGCCTTATTCATCAGGGTATGAAAATTATTCAGCGAAGCCTCTGCTTCCCTGTAAGAAAGAATGATGTTCCCGATTTCCTGCAATGGGCCAAAGATGAAAAAAGAATAAAAGGTAAGTGTTATCACTTCGCCGGCAGTTAATTTATCCTGAAAAACCAACCACAATAAAGTAAACATAATTAACTGCCTCAAAAAGTTAACAAAAGTGCCCTGAATAAAACTGAGGGTACGAATACTTTTTACTTTACGTAATTCCAGGTCAAGAATTTTATAGGTGTTATTGTTCAGCCTCCCTATTTCCTGGTTGGTAAGCCCGAGGCTTTTCACCAGTTCAATATTTCTTAAAGATTCTGTGGTAGTACCTGCCAGAACAGTTGTTTCCTTTACTATTTTTTTTTGAATAACTTTTATTTTCTTACTCAGTAAACTGGTTAGTAAAGCCAATATTATCATACCACCAAGGTAAATCGGCATAATGGACCAATGTAATCTTGCAGCGTAAACAGATACAAATACAATACCCACGAGTAAGCCAAAAAGAACGTTGATGAATGATATGATGAACCGTTCTGTGTCGAGTCTTACTTTTGAAAGGATGGATAACGTTTCGCCGCTGCGTTGATCTTCAAACTCCTGGTAAGGTAATTTCATTGAGTGCTGCAAACCATCAGTAAATATTTTTGCACCAAATTTTTGCACAATCACATTGCCGAAATAATCCTGAAAAGCTTTGGCAATTCTTGATACCATGGCTACACTAATTAAAATACCGAGTACCCCAAGTACACCCCAAACAAATTCGCTTTTAGTTCTGATGCCTGTGGCATGAAACACTTTGGTTGTATCGTAATAACCTGTTTCCTTTGGATGGGCAGCAAATCTGTCCACCAGTTTCCCAAAAAAATAAGGATCAAGCATGGAAAATACCTGGTTGATGGCGGCAAGCAGTAATGCCAATGCGATCAGCCATTTATAAGGTTTTAAATAAGTGAGTAATATTTTCATCTGTTAAGTTGATAAGGTAATAATATATTGAAATGTATCAATGTATCAAATATCGTACAAGTTCGGCGAAAATGACAAGATTACCGATTACCGGTAAACCATTTCTTTAAATGATGATACTGTATTTTGTTGTGCGTAATCCTGATCTGTCAGAATAATTTCGGTTCTTTGAATAATAAATCATTTCCTTCATGAAGATTTCTGGTTTTACTATTATCAAGAATGCAATACTGAACGACTATCCCATTGTAGAAGCCATAACGTCTATATTGCCATTGGTAGATGAAATGATTGTGCTGATTGGCGACAGCAAAGATTATACGGAACAATTGATACGAAGCATAGAAAGTGATAAAATTAAAATTCATCGTTCTGTTTGGGATACTACGACCTACACCGGCGGAACTGTTTTAGCTGCGGAAACTAATAAGGCATTTGACCTTATTGACCCACAAAGTACCTGGGCTTTCTACATACAGGGCGATGAAGCAGTACATGAAAAATACCATGCTGTTATTCAGCAGGCGTGTGAGCATTACAAGGGTGACAGCAGGGTGGAAGGGCTGTTATTTAATTACCTGCATTTTTACGGAACATACGATTATGTTGGCGATAGCCGTAAGTGGTATGATAAAGAAGTACGTATCATCAGAAATGATAAAAAAATACGCGGCTACAGAGATGCACAAGGCTTCAGAGCAGGCGAACGTAAAATAAATGTAAAGCCAATTGATGCTTATATCTATCACTATGGCTGGGTACGAAGTGCGGAAACCATGCACGCTAAGAACGTGCATGTTGCGGAAGTATGGCACAACGACGAGTCGCTGGCTCAATACAAACTTTCTGACCTGAGTCATAATTTTGACAATTTCGACAGTCTTACATTATTTAAAGGAACACACCCTTTAGTATACCAAAAAAGAATCCGAGACAAAAACTGGCATCTTGAACTGGACATATCCAGGAAGCAATTTTCTTTTAAAGACAGGGTGTTATATTATGTTGAAAAGCAGACTGGCGTGAGGTTGTTCAATTTTAAAAACTATAAAATCATCTGATAGAAAATCTAATTTGCAACGGACTTGATGTTTACTTTTTATGTTGCTGCAATTCATGCAGCAACTTGTATTTAAGATAGATGTATTTTGAATCTGTGCAGGCAGTAATGCGCCCTTCTTTGCCATCCAAAAATCCAAGTCTGAAAATATAGTTTTGCACAAAACTAAAAGCAGGAGAAATAAACCGTTTCAGCAGCGTAGCCTGTTTGCCCCCGGCTACATATTTCTCAGCGCTTAAGCGGGCGTACAACATTGTTTTAGCCTGGTATTCCGCTAAATCTTTCATGGTGAAATGCAATAACTCACCAGCGATTAATTTTTTGTAAATGCCATTGCCTGTAACGTTTTCATGAACCAGCAGTAAGTCCCATGCTGCCTGTTGCTTATTGTACAAACGGAATACTTTATCTCTGCCCCATTCTCCAAACCTTAATTTTTTTCCTGCTAAAAAATTGCTTCTTTTAAATCCGTACAATACCTTATCATCGTCCAATGTTAAATGATTAATAGCCACAGCAAGTTCCGGTGTTATTCGTTCATCAGCATCCAATGCCAGTATCCAGTTATTAACTGCAATAGCGGCGGCTTCATTGCGGGTTTGTCCATATCCTTTCCAATCTGTTTGCAGCAGCGTTGCCCCGGCTTTCGCTGCCAGTGTTTGTGTATCGTCTTCACTTCCGCTGTCGGCAACAACAATATCATTGCTTATCAGCCGGACACTTATAATACAATCAACAATATTTTCCGCCTCATTTTTTGCTATAATTACTACCGAAATAGGTGGCATAAGCGATATATTTTTTATTGAATGTAGTACTTTAATAACAGTTCACGCAGTGCTTTTACATTAATCGAACTTGCAAGTAAACATGACTACTTACAGTATAATTACCGCAGCTTATTCATTTTATTTTTGTGCAAATTAAAATGAATAAGCTGCGGTGATAAATGTATAAGTTTTTTTAAATTAATTTAGCCGGTAATTATGTTGCCTTCTATACAATTATTCAGTGCGTATCACACACCTTTTCCGTTGATGCCAAAAGTAGCATACGTTACTCCCGTGCAGGCAGGAGCGGCGACGGTTGAAATTAGATTGCCCATACAGGGAGATGATACAGGCGATAATATTTCGAACATGAACCCGGTTTTCAGCGAACTGACGGTAGCTTACTGGGTAATGAAAAATGCAGATAGAAAGCAGGCTGATGCATGGGGCCTATGCCACTACCGCCGCTATTTTATTGAAGATAAGTACAAACTTTTTTTTAAGAAACGCAGCCGTTTTTATTACCGTACTTCTCAGGAAATATTGGATGGTATACTTACGCCGAAACTATATACTACTTTACAGGAACTGTTATTAAACCATGATGTGATAGTACAAAGGCCAGTTTGGGCCAGAAAGGAAAAGGGCATTGTATACACTATTAAAGAAGCTTATACCGAAATGCATTTTAAGGAAGATTACGATGCAACAATGGAAGTGGTAGTTGAAAAATTTCCTGACTTTGCCAGAAGTATTGATAGCTACGGAGAGTTAACCAAAATGAGTTATAACAATATGATGATTGCAAAGTGGAATGTATGGGATGATTATTTACATTTTTTATTTACGGTGTTAGATGAAGTGCAGCACCGCATTAACATGCATAAAGAAGGCTATCAATCCAGGGTTTTTGGCTTTTTGGCAGAACGCCTGCACAATTTATTTATTTATCATCACCAATTAAAAGCAGCGTATTTAACTTTAGGGTTATTTGAAGATAAATTATGAATCTACTCTATCTTACTTTTGGTAATGATCCTGCAATTCATGTGCAGGCTGCTTTTTCTATCTACTCATTTTTAGCACAGCCACAGACCATAAATTCTGTAAATATTATAACAGATACACCAGCATTTTACAAACATCTTTTACCGCATGTAAATATTATGATAGTCACAGAAAAGGAGCTATCGGAATGGAAAGGTAAGTACCAGTTTTTTTGGCGAATAAAAATTATAGCAATACAAAAAATATGTCAACTGTATAGTGGCCAGCCCGTAGTATATTTAGATACCGATACTTTTTTATTTGCAGATGTTTTAGCACTACAGAGAAGCCTGCAAAAAGGCCATGCTTTCATGCATGAAAATGAAGGCGTTCTGTCAGGCAAAAAAACTAAAACAGAAAAAAAAATGTGGCTTCAAATTGCGGATAAAAAATTTGGCAATATATGGATGCAACCAGAAGACTGTATGTGGAATGCAGGCGTAATAGCCATTCCAAATACAGCAGATGGAAATGACTGCCAGCTTGCATTAGCTATTTGTGATGAGATGTGTGCAGCAGGTATTACCAAAAGACTGATAGAGCAGTATTCATTATCCCTGGCTTTACAAAACACTTACGGCCTGGTACCCGCAAAAGATGTAATTGCACACTATTGGTCGGCTAAAGAAATGTGGAATAAACGGTTAAACGATTTTTTTATGCAGGCATATTTTGGCCAATGGAATTTTGAAAAAATTATTAAAGAGATACAGTTATTTGATGCCTCAAACCTGCCTGTATTTCAAAGAGTTAAAAATACCAATCTGCGTTTGAAGCGAATGGTTGATTCAATATTTCCAAACAAAAATCC
>JANXSR010000015.1 GCA_025352625.1 Ferruginibacter sp. | reverse complement strand
TATTGTAAAACCCAATACCGTTAATAATTTATTTTGTACAAAGTACAAAGATCAATGAGTGCTTTAAAATTTGCTGTATCTGTTTTTTGGTAAATTCTTTTTTTTAATGTGGAAACAGAATTCATTTTAAGATTGAGCGTTTCGGAAATTTGTTTTGTTCCAAAACCATTTAACATATAGTGCAGTATCTGCAACTCCCGTGAAGACAGGGTTTTAAAGGGATTGATGGCAGAGACCATTTGGTTACTCTGTTCAATATTTTTATTGTTGTTTAAAAAATTGGTCAATACTTTAACCACGGTATCATTATCAGAACCTTTTGATAAATAATAAGTGATGTCATTTTGTTTAAAGGCTTCGCCATGTACTTCCGGCGGCTGCATAGAGAAAATAAGTATTTTTAAAGAGGGATATAAACGTTTGATGTTGGGTAATATTTCCAGTGAATTTCCATCAGCAAATATGATGTCTAATATTAAATGAGTAATGTAATTTTTATTTAGCTGTGCCATTACCTTCGAGCAACTGTCTGCCTCTAAAACAGTATAGTCGCCAATTTCCATTTTAATAAGCAAAGTAATGCCTCTCCTGATCATACCATGATCATCGCCCATTAATATAGTTGGTTTAATTAACTGCATTTATAAAACTAAAAATAATTGTAATTGTCGGGTTGTGGTAGCGAATTAATTCTACAAAAGAAAAAAAACATTCCATATTCGGTTCTACGGCTGGTTTGCTATACATGTAATGAAACCGAAACTGTAGTGCCGTTGCTTCTGCTGCTTTCAATAGATAATAGGCCTCCCATCATTTTAAGCAGGTCTTTAATAATCATATAACCAAGGCCAGTACCTTTTTTATTGTCAACATTGGCGGAGGCTATTATCTTTTCGTCTGACAGCAGGTTGTCAATTTGTTCTTTTGTCATACCAAGTCCGTTATCATTTACAACCAGTATCAGTTTTCCTTTTTCTACTGTAGCACCAACATTAACCATTCCCTCTTTGGTAAAGTTGATGCTGTTTAACACGAGGTTATAGATTAATACCCGCAATGGTTCCATGTATTGATAAATAACAAAATTAGCAGGTATGTTATTTTGCAATTTGGTATGTTTAAGTTTAGCCGGAAACTGCAGCACTCCAAAAACCATTTCAACCAACTGGTGCAGATCAAATTCTTCTTTTTGCATCCGTTCGTTTGGGTTTTGATAAATGATCCAGTTAAGAATTTGAGAGGAAAGCATTTCCATATCTTTCGCTGTTTGGGTTATGTCTGATATGGTTTCAAGCTGCTGTTCGGGATCAATTATCCCTTTGTTTTCAACCAGGGCCTTGCCTGCATAATGCATAAATTTTAAAGGGGTAATAATATCGTGGTTGATAACAGCTATCAGTCTGGTTTTAATCTGATCGTTCTTTTCAAGCTGTAGGTTTTTTAAATTCAAATCCATTGTTTTCTCCTCTACCATGGCAGACAATTTTCTTTCCCTGATATTGTATCGGCGCAGC
This sequence comes from Ferruginibacter sp., assembly GCA_025352625.1. Taxonomy (GTDB): domain Bacteria; phylum Bacteroidota; class Bacteroidia; order Chitinophagales; family Chitinophagaceae; genus Ferruginibacter. The sequence continues at coordinate 19,086 of JANXSR010000015.1, read as the reverse complement.
CGTAGCTGAAAAACTACATAGCTGATGGCTATAAGTGCCAACAGGCCCAACATTCTAAACCACCACCGGTGATAGAAGGGTGTTGCTATTTTAAAAGTTATGGTTGAATAAGAATAATTACTGATACCAAAACCATTCATCTTTCGGATGGTTAAAATATAGGTGCCATAACTTAAATTGCTAAAACTAATTCCCGGTTCATTTGAAGTTATATCAACATTAAGCCACTTGTCATTATTTAATTTGTAATCTATGTACAGGTTTTCTTTTCTGCACCACGCATTTATTGCAAACGATAAGTCCATTTTTTTTATTTCTTCAGGAAGTTGTATGAGCTCCTTATCTGTAAAATATTTTTGTTTGCCATCCACTATTATGTTATCAATGTAGATATTGCCTGCAGGCAGCGAAATAGTTGTTTTTTCAGGATTGAACCAGACCATTCCATCCATGGTAGGAAAAGAGAAGTTATCGTTTTTAAGGCGCAATGCACAAGGGGTGCAGCCTCCGTTCATCTCTGTTGTTTGCATACCATCCTCTTTACCCAAATAGTGATAATATATTTGTGAAAGATTTTTTTCATATGCTTCAATAATATCCGAAAGCTTTACTTTAAACAACCCGTTATTAGTACTGATCCAGCAAAAGCCATTTTTATCTTTTATAAAGCAATGAGTATATTTTAAATATTGACTAATATCCAGCGGCATGGCTTTTATTTTGCCATTCTTCATTACATAAAATCCACCCCCATAAGTGCCGATAAAAATATAATCCCCTTCTTTATATAAGTTCCTGATACATACAGCCGGTATTTTTAACAGGGTATCAATTTGTTTTGTTTTTGTGTCAAAAGAGAGCAGTCCGTCGCAGGTGGCCATTGCTAATTTACCAGGTGATATTTCTGTCATTCCCGAAATATCCAGCTGGTTAGATGTATAGTTATCAAACAATTTCACAAAATCAAGTTGCTTTTGTGCTGTTACTATTGCAATGCCCTTTTGATTTGCGAAATATAACTGCTTGCCGGAAAAAGCAAAGCAAAACTTGCCATTGGTAATGGTGGAAAAAAATAATTTTCTTTCGGCGCTATTCCTGTTATACATATACACGCTGTCCCTGTGGCCAAAAATTAACAGGCTATCGTTATAGTTAAACAAATTATTTAGAAAATAATTGCCGATGTTATAGTTTTTTTGGGAAGAATCCTCACCAATCACGGTGCCCATATTGGTGAGGATATTGCCATTGGGTAATTCTATCTGGCTGTAGAAAGCATTATACTTGTTGATATTTAATGCAGCCGGCTGTTTGGTTGTTAACTGGTTTTTATGGATGACATAAACACCTTTAGAAGCAGTGCCCAAAAATAAATAGTTGGCCTTTTTTAGATACAATGCATAATTAAAAAAAGCATTTTCAGGAATGCCGGTTGCAATTAATTTAAAACGCAGCCGCTTATGATTGATGTTTTCAATTATCCATGCTTTTCCGTCCTGTACCAAAACCGGACAGTCTACACCTTGCTGCCAGAAGAACTTACTGTTGTTATGCTCTATCACAAAATCGTTGCCATTCATATCAATCATTTCCTGCCGGTCTGAAAAACGGTTATACACATCCAGTAAAAAGGAATGCTGAAGAGAATCTAAATAGTATACGAGATTACCTATTTTAAATAAGTGTTGAATGTTAGAACTTGCTATTGGCAGCTTTACCGGTTTTTTTGTAGAAACCGAAAATAATATAACTGGCCGGCAACGAACGTTATACAGGCAGTATCATTTAGCGGAAGTACGTTTAAATAACTGAATTCGGCATTCCACGGCAATTTAAAGCATTGCCTGAACAGGGTATCGGAAGCAGTGATGGCGTCAAAGTGACCATAATTATATTTAGCGGAGTCGCCTCCTTTAAAAAAAAATGAAACGGCATTTTCTTTTACAATTGACAAGTTACCTGCTTGTCCAGATACCAATATTTTGCCTGCTGCATTTTTTACGATTGTTATTATTCTGTTGGAGCCCAACTCAGGGTTGCTATTATTATCAAATGTTTTAAAACTCATACCGTTATACCTAACCAATCCAGCTTCTGTGGCAATCCATAAAAAGCCGGTGGTTTCATCCCACTGCAGGCCTTTAATACCATTAGATGGCAAACCATTGTCTGTAGTAAAATGGTTAATTTGAAATTGTGAAAATACCGGTTGAGAAAGAAGTACTGTAAAAAAAATAAAACCAATAAAACGAAGACGCTTTGTAAACATGCTCAAATTTAATTAATAACAATAATATATTTAGTGAATTTGTGCAGGAGACGTACATTTCAATTTGTCGCCGACTTCATAAGAAAACGCTCATCGCATTAGTAAAACCTTTTAAATAATTAGCATTAATGGTATAAAAAATTATGGGAAAATGGTAATGAAAAGATATACACAAAACAATACCATCAATACAATACCCTGCAGTATAGTTGTTTTACCGGTACTAAGCGAAAGGAAAATTATAAATAAGCTTAATAAAAATAAAATGGTAGCCTCTGAATTAATACCAAGCGTAAGTGGCAGGCCCATAAAAATAGACAGGATAGAAACCGTGGGTATGGTTAAACCAATACTGGCCAATGCAGATCCAAGAGAGAGGTTAAAGCTTTTTTGCAGTTGGTTACTTTTGGCAGCTTTAATAGCACTGAGGCCTTCGGGCAACAACACCACACAGGCAATGATGATACCCGATAATGAAACCGGTGCACCAACAGCGGTGATCCAGTGTTCTAAACCCGGAGCCAGTAATTCTGCAAGAAATACAACGGCTCCTAAACACACCATCAAATACACACCACTTAAAATGGCAGCATTTTTACCAGGTACAGCTTGATGAACTTCTTGTTCATCTTCGGCCACCACAAAATAATCTTTGTGCCGTATATTTTGCACAAAAAGAAAAGACCCATAGAGCACCAATGTAATAATAGCCACAAATAACAATTGAGTTGTGCTGTAAAAAGGGCCGATGATTGCAAAGGTATAATTTGGTAAAATTAAGGTCAGGATAGAAATAGTTACCAGGATTGTCAACACAGAACTAACAGCCTGCAGCGTAAATGTTTGTTCTTTAAACTTTAGCCCGCCAACAAAAATAGATAACCCAACTATGCCATTTAAAATAATCATCACCGCAGCAAAAACAGTATCTCTCGCCAGCGTAGAGGCATCTGTGCCACCTGCCAGCATAATAGAAACAATGAGCGACACTTCAATTACCGTAACTGCCAACGCCAGCACCAATGCACCAAAAGGTTCGCCAATGCGATGAGCAATTACTTCAGCATGGTGTACGGCCGAAAGCACACCGCCAATTAAAGCTATGGAGGATATAATAAAAAAAAGTGGCCAGCTTGTATGCTCGCCTATAAAAAAAACAATCCATGCTATTATGGGCAACACCATTGTCCAAAGCGGTTGCTCAAGTTTAAATTTGTCATTAACTGCTTTCATTTTTTCTATCACCTGATTTTATTTTACTGCGTAAGCTATTAAAATTTTAGGAATAATTATAACCGTGATTTTTTTACTACAATAAAAAATCACGGTGATTAAAGGATGCCTGGTTAATAAATCGTTTCAAATTTTAGCATCAACGCGTTATTTTTTCTGCCGCTGCAATCAGGTTATTGTTCTCAAGAGAGTTTATCAACGGGCAATAAATTTGCAAATACAGTTTGTTCTTTCGCAGGTATAAAAGAAGATTATGGGATATTCGCTTTTATCCATTTGTTTATTTTGTATAACCAGGTGTTAGTTAATTGAAAGGCATAATAATTTTAAAACAGATATTGCTACCCATACCAAACATACCTGAATGATTATTTGGAGAACTGTTGTAATATTCAAAATACTTTAAGCGGCTTAAGTTAGATTGATACGCCTTATCAAAAAGGTTGTTTACCTGCAACTGAAATTGCAGTGTATTATTTTTACTGTAAATAATTTTTGTGTTTATTGAAAAATTAAATAATGAATAACCCGGAGTTGCAGTTTCGGTGTTGCTTAAACCCAGGTAGCGCTTTTGTGAAGCGTATAATTCCATCTCTGCTTTTAAGTTTACAGATGAAAATATTTTTGAGTTTATTGTAATTTCCTGATTAATGCTGCTTACTATTTTTGCAGCCGGAATTAGCGGTAAATATTCACCAGCCAGCCCCTTCTTTTTGTACACTGCTTTTCGGTTATAGCCGTGTATAACAGCAACCGCATTATCAAAAGAAAACCCTTTTACAGATGATGGATGTAAGCCCAACATAAATTCTACCCCATATAATTGTGCCGCAGCCTGTTGATACTGGTACGTTTTGTTGCCCTGTGCATTTACAACAGGGTTCCCACCTCCATCTGTTACCAATGATAAATAAATATAGTTCCGGATATTATTATTAAAAATACTGATTGCTGCCGATACATTTTTGTACCGAAAATCCAGACCAACGTCTTCCTGTAAACTAAATTCAGGCACAAAATTTCTGTTGCCTAAGTATATAATATGTGCACCCGGGTCTAAACCATTTGATGCAAATTCTGTAATGCTTGGAGCCCTGTATCCCCTTGCAACATTGCTTTTAAAGCTAATGTTATCTGAAAGCTGTGTGGTTATCCCAATGCTTAAAGAGGTGCCGGTAAATAATTTATTAAAAGCCTGAAATTGCAAATATGCCCGAGATGTATCTTCTGATAAAACCTGTTTATCAAACCCTGTTACCCCATCGGTAGTTGTATAAAAATTATTGCCTCCTAAATAACGGATATCATATCTAACCCCTCCGCTTATTGTCCATTTATTTTTTTTCCATTTTGCATAAACAAAGGCACCGGCATCAAATAAATTATAGTTTGGAATAGGGAAATTTGTAGCATCTTTATTTTTATTGTTTTGGTACATGCCATTAAACCCAACTGTAATTTCGGTATTTAAAACGCTGGGGGCATTGTATCTAAAACTATAATTAAAAGTAGTAAGCCTTACAAATAATCCCGGTTGTTTGGGTGCTGTCGGATGGCTAAATTCTCTGCGTATATTTTGCTGAAATCCAAGTAGAAAATCAATATCCCCTTTGCCCAATTGGTAATGACTATTACTGTAAACTCTGTAATGCTGAATGTGCTGGTGCAGCGGACTCAATTGATAAGCATTTAATTCATTTTCCGAAACAACATGCCGGGTTGTAATGGTATCCTGCATGCCCTCGAACAGTTGCTTTGTAAACCTTCTTGTTAAAGAATCACGGCTGCCGTCAGGAATGCCTTGCAGGTTGTTATACAAAGTAAAGTTCAAATCTGAATATCCGGCATCACCGGTATGCTTTATACCAGCAGACATATTGGTTTCACGAAAGCTTGTATTGTACACCCGTCCATCAATATTATTGGTATAATTTTTTGCAATGCGATAAGAGCCACGAAGTGCAAATGCCCAATGCTTATCCGCATAAGCAAGCCGAAGCCCATTACCTGTTAAACCATTATTGCTTTGATATTCGGAGTAATATTTTCCTGCTATTTTATTATTTGTATTACTTGTAATGGCCGGCATTAAACTTACCACACCTGCCAATGCATCTGACCCGTACATTAAACTGGCGGGGCCTTTAATTACTTCGCCTTTCTCAATATTATAAGCATCTACTTCTATACTATGCTCATCACCCCATTGCTGTCCTTCCTGTCGCATACCATCATATAAGGTAAGCACCCTGTTGTAGCCCAAACCACGGATAAATGGTTTTGAAATATTGGGACCGGTTTTTACAGCATTAAGGCCGGGCACATTTTTTACTAATACATCTATGATATTGCTTTCGGTGGTACGCTCTATTGCTTTTGCTGAAACGGGAATAACCGGTATTGGATTTTCCCTCACAAGTGTTGCTTTTGAAACACCTGTTACTACTACGTCATTTAAAGTTTCTTGTTTTGCTTTAAGAAAAATGTCATACTCCATTTGAGAAGGAATCAGCTGAACGGTATCGGTTACATATCCAAGTGAGGAAACAATTAACCGGCCCGAAATTAAATTTTCAGTGATATTTATTTTGAATTTGCCTGCTTCATTTGCTGTTGTTCCTATGCTGGTGGTAAGTTCTCTTACGCTGCAAAAAGAAATTTGCCGGTGATAGTCCGCATCTTTTATTGATCCGGTAATTGTACGGGATTGTGCAACTGCGTTAAAAGAACACACTAAAAAAATAACAGCTAACCCAACGATGCAAAAATTTATTGTATTCATTAACCAAATTTGTTTTACGTGCAAATATATAATGTTAGATTAGACTAACAAAATATTTAGTTTAATAAAATATTTAAGATTACTGCACTAAAGAGATTTTGAGTAGTTTTGAAAAATGAATTCATATACCGAAGAGAATTATCTAAAAGCTTTATTTAATCTTGCCAACGAAACCGGCGAAGTAAATGTGAATGAACTGTCTAAATGGCTTGAAATTAAAATGCCTACTGTAACCAGTATGATGAAAAAACTGGCAGAAAAGAAGCTGGTACATTACGAAAGCTATAAACCACTCCGCTTAACAGAAAAAGGTAAAAAAGAAGCAGGCCTGGTAATTCGTAAACACCGCCTCACCGAAATGTTTTTAGTAAACAAAATGAATTTTGGATGGGAAGATGTACATGATATTGCCGAGCAGATTGAACACATTCAATCGCCGGTTTTTTTTGAAAAGATGGATGAATTGCTTGGATATCCAAAAATTGACCCTCACGGATCACCCATACCGGACAGTAATGGAAAAATGATTTGGAAGGTATATGAAAAACTAAGTGATTGCAAGGTGGGAGAAACGGTTAAGTTATTGGCTGTAATAAATACTTCTTCCAATTTTTTAAAATTTTTAAACAGCAGAGAATTACAATTGGGGTTAAAAATAAAAATAAAGTCAATTGAAGCTTTTGATAAATCGATGGTGGTAAGTTACAGCAAGCGGCAAAATGAATCATTAAGCCAATTAGTAACAGAAAGATTATTGGTAGAAAAAGATAAGTAAGTTATTGAATAATTTTTAAGGGTGTTTGTAAAAATCGTACCCCCTCTTAAAAAACGTCTAGTTAAAATTCAGCTGGATAAGCAGGTATTAAATCGGATGTATTTAAAATTAAAATTTGGTAACCTTTACTATAATTTAAAATACACCAGCTAAATCTTTCAATTAACTACCCTGGTTTGTTATTGTTACTTTTGTAACCATCATTCTGTTTCGCAAAAACCATCTTTGCTGTTGTAAAATAAATTCTATGGTAATAGCAGGTTATATTTTGGCGGCATTGGTAGGTATTTCGCTGGGCCTCATTGGCGGTGGCGGCTCCATATTAACCGTACCAATTTTGGTATATTTAATGGGCATTAATCCAATACTGGCAACTTCCTATTCGTTATTTATTGTAGGATCCACCTCGATGGTAGGTGCTATTAATAACTATCGTAAAGGCTTTGTAAATATTAAAACTGCCTTGCTGTTTGGGCTATCATCCATCACTACTGTTTTTATTATCCGAAAAATAATTTTGCCCGCCATTCCCGAAATTTTGTACAGTTCTACATCTTTTCATATTACCCACAATATGGCCACCATGGTATTGTTTGCCCTATTGATGTTACTGGCTTCCATTGCAATGATAAAAAGTGGGAAAGTACCGGAATACCAATCAGAAAACAGTACACCCAACAGCAGCCACATTATTAAGCTGTTGTTTAATGGGATTCTAATTGGTATGGCAACGGGATTTTTAGGAGCAGGCGGCGGATTTTTAGTAATTCCTGCATTGGTATTAATGCTTAAAATGCCCATGAAAAAAGCGGTGGGCACCTCTTTATTAATCATTGCCTTTAATTCGCTTATTGGCTTTACCGGCGACCTGGGACATTTTTCTATTGACTGGAAATTTTTAATTTCTATTACCTTAATAGCAATTGCAGGCATATTTGCAGGTGGATTACTGGCGAAAAAAATTGATGGAGAAAAATTGAAGAAAGCCTTTGGCTGGTTTGTGTTGGTAATGGGTGCATACATTTTAATAAAAGAAATATTTTTTGCAACAGCAGGAATTTAGCAGTATGGAAAACGAAGAGAACAAAAAGAATATCAATGCTGAACCATTAGGAGAAGCATTTTGGAACGACCAGTATATTGCCAGTTCAACCGGTTGGGATTTGGGAGAAGTCTCCCCTCCCATTAAAGCATACATTGACCAGCTAACAAATAAAAAATTGAGGATTTTAATACCCGGCTGTGGTAATAGTTATGAGGCTGCATACCTTTTACAGCAAGGCTTTTGCAATATTACCCTTATTGATATTGCCCCAACATTAGTACATAAATTGAAAAATAAATTTTCTTTAAATAACAACATCCAAATAATTCTGGGAGATTTTTTTAAACACCAGGGAGAATATGATTTGATTTTGGAACAAACATTTTTCTGTGCCCTTCATCCTGCTTTTCGCTCGCCATATGTTACTGCAATGAAACAATTACTTGCACCTAACGGAAAACTGGCGGGTGTATTATTTGACAGGTTATTTGAACAAAATGGCCCACCCTTTGGCGGACTTAAAACAGATTATATATCTTTATTTGAAAAGGATTTCAATATTATAACCATCGATCCCTGTTATAATTCGTTCACCAAAAGACAGGGAACGGAATTATTTATCATTTTACAAAAAATTATTTAAGGTTAAAGCAACCTATTTACGACATGATTAAAATGGTCGCTGCTTTATAAAAAAATAAATTTTATATTTGCACAATTGAAAAAAGCAACTGCAATATTATTCCTTACAATTTATCTGTTATCTACTACAGAGGCGCAGCAATTGCTAAAATTGCCGGTTGTGTTTCAACATTTTCAAGCGCACCAAAAAGAAAATAAGGATATTACCTTTGTTCATTTTCTTGCTATACATTACCTGCATGGCAGTCCCAAAGACAAGGATTATGAAGAAGACATGAAATTACCATTTAAAACATGTGGTGATTGTGTTTCTTCCATTGTGCCAGGCTTTGTTCCGGTAATGGTGCAACTTTCTACTGCAAAAATTATGGAGATTCCTGCAATGAAAAATTACGTATTTCAGGATCAATTTATTCTTTCTTCTTATTTAGCCAGCATCTGGCAACCTCCCAAATACTGCTAGTATTTTTTAGTATTTAATCAACGCAAGTGTTAAGCACTGTTGCGTTGTATTGCGTTGGGCTATAAGCCTGTTTTACCTTTTACTATTTTTTAAAAACAATCAATTATGCTGAATGCAATAATTGGGTTTGCTATAAAAAACAAACTCATTGTTGGGCTATTTATTATTGCCCTCATTGGCTATGGCAGCTACCAGTTTACCAAACTACCCATTGATGCCGTGCCGGATATAACCAATAACCAGGTGCAGGTAATCACCATTGCGCCATCTTTTGGCGCTACAGATATTGAACGCCTTGTTACTTTCCCTATTGAACAGGCCAATAACAATATTGGCGGGTTAAAAGAGATAAGAAGCTTTTCAAGATTTGGTCTTTCGCTGGTTACCATTGTGTTTGACGATGCTACAGATGTTTATTGGGCCAGGCAGCAGGTTGCTGAGCGACTGCAAAAAGTGCAATCCCAAATTCCCCAGGGTATAGGAACGCCGGAACTCGGCCCCGTTAGCACTGGCTTGGGCGAAATATACCAGTATGTTGTAAGACCCAAAGATGGCTACGAAAATAAATTCAATGAAACAGATTTAAGAACCATTCAGGATTGGATTGTACGCCGCCAGTTATTGGGAGTAAAGGGCGTGGCAGAAGTAAGTAGTTTTGGCGGTAAGCTAAAACAATATTCCATTGAGGTTGATCCTAACAAATTACTTTCTTACAACATTACTATTACCGATGTTTTTAAAGCATTGGAAAATAATAACCAAAATACCGGAGGTGCATATATTGAAAAAGGACCCACGGTATTGTACATTAGAACGGAGGGTTTAACAGGCAGCATGGATGATTTAAAAAATATTGCCATTAAATCTACTTCTGCCGGAACCCCTTTGTTTATAAGGGATGTAGCAGATATTAAAATTGGCAGTGCTACCCGTTATGGTGCCATGTGCTATAACGATAAGGGCGAAGTTGCAGGTGCTGTGGTAATGATGCTAAAAGGTGCCAATAGCAGTGAGGTGATAAAAAAAGTAAAAGAACGTATTACTCAAATACAGAAAAGTTTGCCGGAAGGTGTAGTGATTGAACCATTTTTAGACCGTACTAAAATGGTAAACAATGCCATCGGTACAGTACAGAAAAATTTGATGGAAGGTGCGTTGATTGTAGTATTTGTATTAGTGTTGTTTTTAGGCAATTTCCGGGCCGGCTTGCTGGTTGCATCTGTTATTCCCCTGGCCATGCTATTTGCAGTTATCATGATGAACATGTTTGGCGTTAGTGGTAACCTGATGAGCCTTGGTGCATTGGATTTTGGTTTAATTGTAGATGGTGCAGTTATCATAGTAGAGGCGGTAATGCACCGCCTTGGACATAGCAAACATTTTGTTGGCATTGATAAATTAAGTCAACAGCAAATGGACGCTGAAGTAAATCAATCAGCCAGTAAAATGATGAACAGTGCTGTATTTGGCCAAATCATTATACTTGTGGTTTACCTGCCCATCTTTACTTTGCAGGGTATAGAAGGCAAAATGTTTAAGCCCATGGCTCAAACCGTTGCGTTCGCCTTATTGGGTGCCTTTATTCTTTCGCTTACTTATATCCCAATGATGAGTTCTATCTTCCTTAGTAAAAAAATAAAACACAAACATAACCTTTCAGACAAATTAATGGAAAGGGTTGAACGGGCCTACCAGGGTGTGTTGAATAAAGTGGTAGGCTTTCCAAAAACTGTATTGCTGACTGTATTTACTCTTTTTATTGCAGCTGTTTTTGTTTTAACTTCTTTGGGTGGCGAGTTTATCCCGGCACTGGAAGAAGGTGATTTTGCGGTAGATACAAGAGTGTTAACTGGAAGCAGTTTAAATACCACCATTACCAGCACACAGCAAGCAGCACATATCTTAAAAACACAGTTTCCGGAAGTAGAGAAAGTAGTTACTAAAATTGGGAGTGGAGAAGTACCAACCGATCCAATGCCTATGGAGGCAAGTGATATGATGGTGATTTTAAAACCTAAAGACGAATGGACTTCTGCAAAGACTTTTAATGAGCTGGCAGAAAAAATGGGTAAGGCATTGGAAGCTGTACCCGGTGTTACCGCAGGATTTCAGTTTCCGGTGCAAATGCGTTTTAATGAATTAATGACGGGTGCCCGGCAGGATGTGGTGTGTAAAATATTTGGGGAAGATTTAGATACATTGGCTGCATACGCCGGTAAGCTGGGCAACATCATCAGTACAGTTGACGGTGCCAAAAATTTATATGTGGAAGCCGTGTCAGGGATGCCCCAAATCATCATTAACTACAACCGCAATACCATCGCACAATTCAACCTGAACATTGCCGATATTAATAAAGTAGTGAATACTGCATTTGCGGGACAAAGCACCGGAATGTTGTATGAAGGTGAAAAGCATTTTGATGTGGTAGTTCGGTTAAAAGGCGAATTAAAAAAAGATTTGAAAGACGTACAAAATTTATTGATCCCAACTCCGCAAGGTACACAGATACCGTTGTACCAACTTGCAGATGTACAGATAAAGGAAGGCCCTAACCAGATACAACGGGAAGATGCTAAAAGAAGAATTGTAACAGGCTTTAATGTTCGTGGCAGAGATGTGCAAAGCATTGTGAATGAGTTGCAGCAAAAAGTTGAAAAACAGATAAAATTTCCTGCAGGTTATTATGTAACCTATGGTGGCGCTTTTGAAAATCTCAATGCAGCCAAACAACGATTGCTGGTAGCGGTACCAGTTTCATTGTTATTGATATTTCTGCTACTTTATTTTGCTTTCACCTCCGTTAAGCAGGGACTTTTAATTTACTCAGCGATCCCTTTATCTGCCATTGGGGGAATATTGTTTTTGGCACTTCGTGGTATGCCTTTTAGCATCAGTGCCGGTGTGGGCTTCATTGCTTTATTTGGTGTAGCTGTATTAAATGGAATTGTATTAATCGCAGAATTTAATCGTTTAAAAATGGAAGGTTTAACAGATGTAAAACGCATTGTGCTAATGGGTACAAAAGTAAGGCTTCGGCCGGTATTGATGACGGCGTTTGTTGCCTCGCTGGGCTTCTTTCCCATGGCAGTAAGCAATGGTGCGGGAGCAGAGGTACAAAGGCCGCTTGCAACAGTTGTAATTGGTGGTTTACTAATTGCAACCTTCTTAACCCTTTTTGTATTACCAGTGCTGTACATGACTTTTGAAACAGGTTTTACAAAAGAAAAGAAAAATAAAAAAGGCATCAATCCGGGTTTAACAGTATTATTAATAATTGCTTTTACAGGTTTGTTTGCCAGCACAAATGCACAAACCCCCATCCCCCTTAAGGCTGCTATTGATACTGCTTTAAAAAATAACTTACAGGTAAAAAACGAGCACCTCAAAGCAACCTACCAACAAATGATGATCCATACATCAACTGTTATTCCGCAGGCAAACCTGTTTGTTGAGGCGGGCCAAATCAATAGCATTTATACAGATACTAAATTTGGTATTGCACAAACTTTTTCGTTCCCGAAAGTGTACACAAAACAAAAGGAGTTATTGCAACAGGAATGGAAGAGTAGTGTGCTGAATATAGCTGTAAAAGAATCATTGCTAAAAAGGCAGGTTGCCCAGGTATATTATATGTTGTTATATACCGATCAAAAAAGAATACTGTTGCAATATGCCGATAGTTTATACACCGGATTTTATAAAAAAGCTGAACTACGACTGGCTAAAGGAGAAAGTAATATTTTAGAGAAAGCAAGTGCAGAAACACAATCAGGATTAATCAACCAGCAGCTAAATCAACTACAGCAAGACATTGCCATTTTACAATTACAATTTCAGCTATTGCTGAATACCACAACTCATTTTATCCCCGAGCCAACGACTTATAAAATGCCGTTAAATGCAGACACATTAAAACCGACATTGGCAGATCATCCTTCGCTTAAAATGATACAGCAGCAACAGCAAGTCGCCAATGCTACCGTACAGTTGGAAAAAAGCCGGCTGCTCCCGGATGTATCATTCGGCTATAATAACACCAGCATAAAAGGCATAGGCGCTGATGATAAATATTACAGCAGTGCAAAACGTTTTAACGCCGTACAAGTGGGTATGGGCATTCCAATTTTTGCAAAAGCACAAAAATCAAAAATAAACAGTGCAAAAATTAACCAGGAAGTAGCCCTCAATAATTATGCGGCAGGTTTACAAATGTTGCAATCAGAATACAACATCGCATTGGCGCAATACAAAAAGCACACTCAATACATACAGTACTTTGAAAATACGGCGCTAAAGAATGCCACCACCATTGCCAATACAGCTAACACCCAATTGGCCAATGGCAATATAAATTACCTGGAATGGGTTCAACTCATTAACCAGGTAACCACAGTTAAAAGCGAATACATCGAAGCGGTAAAAAACCTTAACGATGCCATTCTTCAACTAAATTATTTTACCAATCAATAATATTAATAACAATGAAACATTTCCTATTTCTATTCACCATCATACTGCTGTCGGCATGCAACACAAAGAAAACCGAAGCAATTGTTGCCGTAAGTAAAGGTGAAAATACCGTTACATTAACCGATGCGCAAATAAAAAATGGCGGTGTTGTACTCGGCAAAATGGAGCAAAAAGAAATTTCCAACATCTTAAAAGTAAATGGTAAAATCGATGTGCCGCCACAAAACATGATTTCTATAAGTGTGCCTTTAGGCGGTTACCTAAAAACTACCAAACTGTTGCCTGGCATGCATGTTAGCAAAGGAGATGTTATTGCAGTAATGGAAGATCAGCAATATATTCAATTGCAGCAGGACTATTTAACTGCTAACGTCAGAATAAGTTTTTTGGAAAATGAATATCTGCGACAAAAGGAATTGAATCAAAGCCAGGCAAGCAGTGATAAAGTTTATCAACAGGCAGAGGCAGATTACCGAAGCCAGCGTGTTTTAATTACCTCACTGGGAGAGAAACTAAAATTAGCCGGCATTAACACCAATAAAATAAATGAAAACAACATCTCAAGAAGCGTAGATATCCATTCACCTATTAACGGATTTGTTTCGAAAGTGAATGTAAATATTGGGAAATACGTATCCCCTACTGAAGTATTATTTGAGCTGATTAATCCAACGGATATCCACCTGGCTTTAAAAGTGTTCGAAAAAAATTTAGACAAGCTTTACATAGGGCAAAAATTAACTGCTTACACAAATAACAATCCTGACAAAAAATATTCATGCGAAATTTTATTGATTGGCAAGGATCTTTCAATGGAAGGCAATACGGATGTGCATTGCCATTTTGAAGTGTATGACAAAACATTGGTACCGGGTACTTACATGAACGCCGAAATTGAAGTAAAGAATAACAAAGCACTTACATTACCCAGCGATGCTGTTGTTCGTTTTGAAGGCAAACAATATGTGTATAAAGCAAACAGCAACAATCAATTTGATATGCTGGAAGTTACTGCAGGTGAAAGCGAAAATGGATTTACAGAAATTATTTTTCGCTCTACAGAAGATATGAGTAAAGCTGACTTTGTAACAAAAGGTGCCTACTCTTTACTGATGATGATGAAAAATAAAGCTGAATAGAAAGTCATCACTGCTGAAAGAAAGGATGACTCCAATTTAACGAATGCAGGAGTCGTTTAAAGATTAATACAAAATACTTTGGTATAATAATTGTCATTAACACACAGTCCAAATAAATAATGTCCAGTCCAATACGCCAGCTTTGCTGTATTTTAATGCTGTTAAACGCAATGCATGTTAACCTTAATGCACAGGCACCTTATTTCCGTAACATTGTTTTTGATAAAGAAAAAAAAGAAGCTAAACTTTTAAAAATATTCCAGGATAAAAAGGGGTACATGTGGCTGGGCACCAATTTTGGAATATGCCGGTATGATGGCATCAATTTCAAATACCTTGAAAAAGATAGTAACCAGGTAACTGCCATTACAGAAAATAGCGATGGCATTTTATGGCTTGGGCACGAGAATGGCGCAATAGAATATGTTGAAAACAATACTGCGATAAAATTTCTACCCAACAATGATTTAGCAAAAATAAAAATTACAGACATCGTTTTTGACAACCAGAACAGGTTATGGTTTAGCACTTTTGGTAAAGGCATTTATTACTTTGATAAAAATACTTTATACAATATTAACGAGGCTGGTGGCTTAACTGATAATAAAGTTTATAGCTTATTAATATTGGATGATAAAATATGGGCAGCTACAGATAAAGGCATTTCAATATGCAGTTTTAAAAATGGCCAAAAAGAAATCACAGCCATAGACTGCAAAAACGGGCTGCCAAACAGTACGGTAAGAAGTTTGAAAAAAGATGCCGCTGGTAATGTTTGGATTGGCTTACAGGAAAAGGGTGTTTGCATTTTTGATAAAAAATCCGGACAAATAAATATACCGGATGAACTATGCGACTGGCAATTTGGACAAGTAAATGATTTGCTGCCTTTGAAAAGAGAAGTGTTTATAGGAACTGAAGAACATGGTATTATTGAAATACATTTTGGGTTGCCCAAATTGAATGTAATGATCCCTTCAAAAAAGAAAAAAATAAATGCTGTTAACCAACTATTGCAGGATAAAAATGAACAGGTATGGATGGTGGCTGATAATTTACTGAGCCTTACCAACAGCACACATTTTCAATTAGTAGAAATACCTCCCGAATGGCAGGACAGTATTAAGGCAATCACAACTGATATTACAGGCCGCATTTGGTACCTCAACAATAAAGGTCTTTTTGTAAAAAAAGATAACAACAGCCTCATTCAAAAAATAAAACTACCGCAACATATAGATTTTACCAGGGCAATGAGTTTATATGCAGATGAAGAAATGAATATTTGGATTGGTACTTACAACAACGGACTATATCAATATGTAATGAATGAAAATAAAATAAAGCATTATACACAAAAAAATGGGCTTGTTGATAATACCATTGTTTCTATAACAGGAAATAATGGCGACATATGGTTAGGCACATTGGGAGGAGTTTCAAAGCTAATATTACTATCCGGTTCACCTTTATTTGAAAACTTTTCTACAAAAAATGGATTAAGCAATAATATTATCTACAATGTTTTTATAGACAGTAAAGAAAGAAAATGGTTTGCAACAGCTGGCAGTGGTATCACAAAATTTGACGAATTTGGTTTTCAGCATTATGATTCAATACCCGGTTTATATAAAAATATTGTTTACGCCATAACAGAAGATATTTATGGCAACATTTGGTTTATTGGAAAAAACTCGGGCCTGTTTAGTTTTAATGGAAAAACTTTTAAGCGATATGGCATAAGAGACGGCCTGCAAGACAATGATATTTTGAACATAGTTCCTGATAATAAAGGCAACCTGCTGCTTGCTCATCCTGATGGGGTGGAAATATTCAATATTAAAAAGGAATATTTTACATTTTATGGGGTAGAAAGTGGGTTTGATAATATCAACCCTCAACTAAATGCTTTTTCTAATACTAAAAATGGTGGTATCCTGATTGGAGCTACTGATAAAATTATTCAATATTATCCTACTGATGCTGCTGTTGCTCCTTTTCCTAAGATAGTGATGAATAGTGTGAGTATCTTTTTGAATCCCATCAATTTTTCCAAAAAGTATAAATTTAATTATGATGAAAACCACCTCACATTTGATTATGCAGGCTTATGGTATTTAGATCCCGGTGCGATAAATTATCAATATCAATTAGAAGGGTATAGTAAAGACTGGATTAATACAAGAGACCATATACAAACATTTCCCAATCTTCCTCCCGGTAAATATACTTTTAAGGTAAAGACTTCCATAAACGATGATTTCAGGTATGCACCTACCCTAACGTATTTTTTTACAATCAATAAACCCTTCTGGAAAACTCTTTGGTTTTTAGTCTTATCTACTCTTTCAGCAGGATGGATTATTGCATATTTTGTTGGTATAAGAATAAAATTAATCAGGTATCAACAGGAAAAAGAAAAACAAAACTTAATTACTCAACTCGAGCTCCTGAAAAATCAACTCAACCCTCATTTCCTGTTCAACAGTTTAAATACATTGATGAATATTATTGATAAAGACAAATCTTTGGCGATAGAGTTTACGGAAAAACTAGCTGATTTTTACAGAGACATTTTAATGATACAGGATAAAGAAATGATAACCGTTGAGGAAGAATTAAATTTATTGAAAAACTATATTTACCTGCAGCAAAAACGATTTAGCAATAATGTTAAGTTAAGCCTGCACATATTCGAATAACATAAAATGGCCGGCATTCCGCCACTTACCTTACAACTGCTCGCAGAAAATGCTTTGAAACACAATGGTATTAACGAACACAATCCACTTACCATAAAAATTCAATCAGCACAGTCTTTTCTTATTGTGAGCAATAATGTTAACCAGCAGAACAGTCATGTAAAATCAACAGGCATTGGTTTAAAAAATATACAACACCGGGTAAAAATGCTTACAGGGCAAGAGGTTAAAGTGATAAAATCTGAAAAGGAATTCAATATTATTATTCCGGTAAAAAAAATAATCTAATGAAAATCCTAATTATTGAAGACGAAGAAAATGCTACAGAGCGACTCGAAAAACTGGTGCATGAAGTGGCACCCGGTAAACAAATTATTGGCCGGTGTAAAAGCATTCAGCAAACCATTCAATGGCTTCATGAAAATGATTATCCCGACTTGATTTTATCCGATGTACAATTATCTGATGGGCTTAGTTTTGAAATTTTTAAACAAATGAAAAAAACTGTGCCCGTTATTTTTATAAGTGCGTATGATACGTATGCCATTGATGCTTTTAAAGTTGAAGGAATACACTATTTACTAAAGCCTGTAAAAAAATATGATTTACAAAATGCACTTGAGCGATATGACAATAATTATAAGCAGAAAAAAACTACTTCCGGAAATTTAGACAGTGAATTTAATACAAGTGCCGGCCACAAAGAATACCAGGAGCGGTTTATCATACATTCGGGGGCACAAATTAAATTGATTGAAGATGGTGAAATTGCTTACCTGTACACAGAAAATAAAATAGTGTACCTGGTAACTTTCGATAAGCAAAAATATTCAATGGATATTTCGTTGGAGGGGTTTGAAAAAGTATTGAATCAAAAATTATTCTATCGCATCAACAGGCAATTCATTGTACAATTGAAGGCCATAGCCAAAATGAAATCAGCCAGCAAACAAAGAATTGCACTCACATTAAATCCCCCTGCAACGCATGAAACTATTACAAGTTTTGAGCGTACACCCTTTTTTAAAAAATGGTTGCTGGGCCACCCAACCAAAAATTAATTATTTGCATCCGCGTACACGATACAGATAATGGCAATAAAAAAATAGAAAATATATTTTTTTTGCAGCAGTTACCTCAAAGACTGTTCAGCTGCATTTTTCTACCATTCAGCATCTTCTTCTGAATCGATGATACTTTTAGCACCATTCTTGTTTTTGCTCCTTTCAATTCCAATAACTAAAATAAAACCACCAATAATGAGCAAGCTAAAAATTTCAATCTTCTTTGTTTTACTTACCTGCATCTCATTTCTTTTATCAAACTGCAAACACGAAATACCAGTTTCGTGCGAAAAATTAGGGTTTAAAATAAGCGCTACCAAAACTGATGCCTTGTTAAGTACTGCCAGCGGAACAATTAGTGTAACCGCAACCGGTGGTGAAGGTTTTAAATATAATTTAAACGGAGGCACTTACCAGGATAGTGGCTATTTTGCTGGCCTTGCCCCATTTGCAGAATATAAAATTGTTGGCCGAAATGCTGCTTGCTGCACTGATACTG
>JANXSR010000466.1 GCA_025352625.1 Ferruginibacter sp. | reverse complement strand
GTTAATTCATTTCATTTCAATGATTATCTTTCTTTAGCTGATACTATTCATGTGCATATTAAAGTAGCTGATACTGCTGCATTGCCTGAAGTTAGGACGCTAATGATAAATTGTTATTCGTTTGAATTTTGCTAAAATAGATGTGTAGATTGCCAATATAAAGTTATAAAGCTCGATTTCAGAAATTTATCTTTGTTAATGATTGCCTTTTAATAGAATTTGAATGAAGTTTAATAAGGCTTTCTTATTTAAATCATTTTTTATCAAATAAAAAAAATTACCATGCGAAATTGCTTGTTACAAAGAAAAAAAACATTTTTCAAAAATGGGGTAATAAGGTATCCTTTAAAAAACCTTAAATTTCTTTTTCTTATTTTCTTCAGTGTTTCCTCTTCCGTTCTTTATGCGCAACAAATCATTAAAGGTAGAGTATCTGTCGGTGATACGGCTTTAGTTGGTGCTACGATACAAATAAAAGGTGCTAATATATCCACACAAACAGATGCTAATGGAAGCTTTACTATTAGTGCTCCATCTAACGCTACGCTTGTAATCACTTCCGTTGGTTATAGTCCAGAGGAAGTAAAGGTAGGAAATCGTTCTACTATTAATGTGCAATTAAGGTCTTCTGCCAGCGAATTGGGAGAAGTGGTGGTTGTAGGATACGGTACCCAAAAAAAAACCACGATTACTGGTTCAGTTGCAAGTATTAATTCTGAAAAAATGAGTATTGCACCTTTAACGAGTACCACAAATACACTTGTTGGCCTGTTGCCAGGTCTTGCTGCTTTACAAAACAGTGGTACGCCAGGTAATGACGCTGCAGAGCTCAGAATTCGTGGATTTGGTGCGGCACTGGTTATAGTTGATGGAGTTGAAGCTAATTTTAATAGTTTGGATCCCAGTCAGATAGAGTCCGTGTCAATCCTTAAGGATGGAGCAGCATCAATATATGGTGCACGAGCAGGGAATGGTGTAATTTTAGTTACAACAAAAAGGGGTAAGAATCAAAAACCTGCCATTACACTTAACTCTTCTTATACACTTCAAGGAGTAACAAGAATACTTAAACCTGGAAGTTCTGGCCAGGTTGCTGAAATGGCACGTGAGGAATATATTCAAAGTGGGAAGGATCCAGCTGGAGCCCCATGGACACAACAGGCAATAGATACGTTTTATCAGGGTGGAAACCCAGCCTATTTAAATACTGATTGGTATAGCCATACTTTTCGGAATTGGGCACCCCAGCAAAACCATAATTTATCCATTCGAGGTGGAAGCAAAAAAATAAAATATTTCGGATATTTTGGTTATGCAAATCAGGAAACGATGGTGAAGCTCAACGGAGGTGATTACTCTCGTTATAATGTTCAGTCAAATGTGGATGCCGATATTACAGATAACCTGAAAATGTCAATTGATGTTTCGACGACTATTCAAAATAAAAATTTCCCAATCAGGGGATTGAATAATGGTGCTTCCTTTTGGCAGGATTATTACACAACCAAACCTTGGTATCCTGCAACATTGCCTGATCCAACAAAAGTTCCTTGGGGAGGTATTGATGTAGGCGGTGTTAACTCTGTTTCAAATATTGATTTAATGGGATATAACCGTACTGATGATCAAAATTTTCGGGGAACTGCAATGTTAACCTATGATTTTAAAAAGATTAAAGGGTTGCAGGCAAAAGCCAAAATGAACTATACTGTATCAGATGTTTATCAAAAAACCTTTAATAAGCCTATTAAATTCTGGACATACAATACAACTACAATGGTCTATACTCAATCTGCATCTTTTAATGAAAGCCGCCTTTCTGAGAATCTTTATAGATTCAATAACCTTACACAGCAGTATTCTCTTGATTATAACAAAACTTTATCAGAAAAACATAAGATTTCGCTTTTAGCTTTATATGAATCCATCGATTATAAATCAAATTTCTTCTCGGCAACAAGGACAAATTTACTCACTCCGTTAATTGATCAACTGTTTATTGGTAGTAATATAGGAATGGGAAATAACGGTTCAGCTAATGAAATGGGACGCACAAGTTTCGTAGGTCGGTTTAACTATAGTTTTGATGATCGTTATCTTTTAGAAACAAATTTTCGTGCAGACGCATCGGCCAAGTTTTCTTCTAATAAAAGATGGGGATATTTTCCAAGCGTGTCAGCAGGATGGGTTATTTCAAGGGAAAAATTTATGGAAAGAATTGGTGTTATTGATAACTTGAAATTAAGAGCAAGTTACGGTCTGTCTGGAAATGATGCAGTTGGTAATTTTCAATATTTATCCGGATATTCAACCCAGGGATCTGTATTATTTGACGACCGCCAGATACCAGGGCTATACATTACTTCTTTAGCTAATCCAAACTTAACCTGGGAGAAAATGACAATTTATAATGCCGGGTTGGATTATTCATTTTTTAAAGAAAAAATATATGGAACATTAGATATATTTTATCGGAAACGGAATGGAATCCCAGCAACCCGTTCAAACTCGCTGCCTTCAACGTTTGGTTCAACATTGCCTCCAGAAAACATTAATAGTCTAAATGATAGAGGATTTGAATTTTCTTTGGGAACTAGAGGTTCTGTACGTAATTTTTCTTATGACATAAATACTAATATTTCATGGTCACGATCAAAATGGGATCATTTTGAGGAACCTGATTATGTAGACCCTGATCAGATAAGAATTAATAAAAGATCAGGACAATGGACAGACCGGGCTATGGCTTATGTTTCTGATGGCTTATTTACTTCTCAAAAGGAAATTGATAATTATAATATTAAGTATGTTGCTTTAGGTGGTAACTCAACACTAAAACCAGGAGACATAAAGTACAAGGACCTGAATGGCGATGGAGTGCTGGATTGGAAAGATCATAAAGAAATTGGAAAAGGCAGTTTCCCTCATTGGACTTACGGTGTGAATACCACTCTCCATTATAAGAATTTTTCATTAACTACATTATTTCAGGGAGCTTTTGGATTTAGTACATATGTTAATATTACTGCTTACGGAACAAATTCTGTAATGTATGATTTACGTTGGACTGAAAAGAATAATAATCCCAATGCCCTTGTTTCCAGACTTGGGGGATCAAGTTCCAATGATTTTTACTCTGACTACAGGTGGAAAACCAACTCTTATGTGAGATTAAAGGTAGCTTCATTTGGATATGATTTTTCTAAAGCGGGATTAAACAAGTTGGGTATTGACAAAATTCGTTTTTATGTTGCAGGTACAAATCTATTGACGATTAGTACTTTGGATAAATTTCGGATTGATC
Organism: Ferruginibacter sp.; assembly: GCA_025352625.1. GTDB lineage: Bacteria > Bacteroidota > Bacteroidia > Chitinophagales > Chitinophagaceae > Ferruginibacter. Next base: position 2,220 of record JANXSR010000466.1, on the reverse strand, counting down.
CAGAAGTTGAATCAGGCTCAGCTCTAGTTTATCCGCAACAGCGTACTATAACTTTAGGATTAAATTTGTCTTTTTAAAAAAATCAAATAACACATTATGAAATATAAAATATATTTATTGTTGATTATTATCCTGACTGTTACATCATGCAGGAAATCTATTTTAGACAAAAAGCCTCTGGATCTGATCACAGATGAAACGGTTTGGAATGACCCTAATTTAATTGACGCATTTTTAACTATGCAGTATAGTTTATCTACAGTGATGGTAAATGAAACTCCTGATTATTATTCAAGTTGGGGTTCTCTAAGTCCTATTAGTGGTTCATCGGATTTATATGGATGCGAGCATGTTTATGGTCCTTTAATTATCAATAACATGGCTGATGAAGGTAAGGGTGGATGGGATATTACAGGTTGGGCATCCACATATAAGGCTGGAAGAATGGATATTAATTCAAATCCATTGCCTTGGTGGGAAAGTGCATATTACATTATCCGCAATTTAAATATGTTTATTAATCGAGTTCCGAATTCTCCGTTGGATAAGAATGTTGCTTTAGGGAAAGTTGCAGAGGCACGTTTCTTAAGGGCATTTAACTATTTTAATTTAGTTAAGAGATACGGTGGTGTTCCGCTTATTACAAATGTATTAGCCATTAATGATCCAAAAGAAAAATTATATCCTCCTCGCAACAAAGAACAGGAAGTTTATGATTTCATTATTTCAGAATGCACTGCAATTGCAAATGATTTGGGTACAACAAAAAATTATGCTCGTCCGTGTAAGTGGGCAGCATTACATTTGAAATCGCGAGCAGCTCTATATGCAGGCAGTATTGCCAAGTATGGAACGGTAAAACTTAACGGATTAGTTGGGATAGCTGCCAGTCCGAATAATTACTTTCAAGCTTCTTATGATGCTGCTAAGGAAATTATAGATAACGGAGGGTATGCATTATTGGATGGTGGTGGTGATAAAGCGCTGAATTTCAGAAATATTTTTATTACAAAAAACAATAGTGAAGTGATTTTTGCAAAACATCATAACTACATTGATGCACTTGCAGGAGGTGGAGCTACATGGGGTTACGATTTTATTCAAAGACCAAAACCACATGCATGGAATATTGGTATGGGGAACGTTCCTTATCTTGAAATGGCAGAAGCTTTTGAATATAAAGATGGTACCACTGGTACTCTTGATAGAAATGCACTTGAATCGAAATTGTGGAGTATGAATGAATTATGGGGAAATAAGGACCCTCGCTTTTTTGCCACCTTATGGACTATGGAAACTCCCTGGAGAGGAGGAATGGTCGATTTTCACAGTGGGTTGCTTACACCCGATGGAACATTACTTGGCAATCAAAATCAATCTTACCAGGGAGTTTCTGCTTGGGGTAATCAATGGTTTTGGATTGGTTTTGGTACTGGATTTGGTGTGATGAAATACCTGGACGAAAAAGTGGATATTGGTACAACCTTTTCAAATTCAGGAACAGACTACCAGATATTCCGTCTCGGAGAAACGTTACTAAATTATGCGGAAGCAGCCATGGAATTAGGTAAGCCTGGTGATGCCCTTGTTGCCATAAATAAACTAAGAATCAGAGCAGGGATTGCAACTTTGGGTTCTGTTTCCATGCAACAAATACGTCACGAACGCAGAGTCGAACTTGCATTTGAGGGACATCGCTATTGGGACTTGCGCCGCTGGAGAACTGCCAGCACAGAATTAACCCGCACATTCTCTGGTTTAAAATATGTTCTGGATTATTCGACACGGAAATATAATATCTCGGTAATTAAAGGTTTTGATGGAGCCGGAGATATTCCAACTTTTACTGAACGTATGTATTACTTTCCTATAAGTTTGAGTAGAACCACACAGAATCCAAGCTTAATTGAAAATCCTGGTTACTAAGATTTATATTAGAATCGAAGTTTTCAAAAATCGGTCAATCTAGTTTTTTGTTATGATGCGTGCAATTTTAGTGCGCATCATAACTCTTTATCCTTTCGCTAATTTGCTAAACTTGAGATGTCCAATGGAACTTGGGCTGGAATTCATTTTGATTTGTTAGGAAAAATAAGTACTAATGGAGTATTTAAAATAAAAACAATGCTCGTTACCAGCAAAATCCTCACTTCCTCTATAAACCAATATCAATGGTTATACGTAAAGACTCTGAAAGTTTTACCAAATTGGCAGTAGGTA
>JANXSR010000444.1 GCA_025352625.1 Ferruginibacter sp. | reverse complement strand
GTTGGCCCTTATCGGGAGAAGGAGGCAAGCTTTTATACCATCAAAGAAATATGGAGCCCGGTGTATATTAAACAAGCTCCTATATCACCTGGCTTTGATGGTAAATTAGAAATAGAGAACCGTTATCTGTACACCAATCTCAATCAATGCTCGTTTAAATGGAAACTGGTTAAGTTTCCTGCATTAGATGAAAATACGGCCGGAGTAGTTGTTGAAACGGGCAATGCAGTTGTTGCATTACCACCGGGAGATAAAGGAGTACTGCAATTAAATTTGCCCTTATCATGGAACACAAATGATGTACTGTATCTTACTGCATATGATTATTATAAAAAAGAAATTTTTACCTGGAGCTGGCCATTAAAATCAGCAGCCTCGGTTGCTAAGCAAATAATTCCATCGCCAGCAGGTTCTATGATTGAAACAGCTGTAAAGGATAATTATTTTACCATAAAGGCAGATGGTATCAGTTATTATTTTGATCAGGCAACAGGCCAGCTTTCAAAAGTTGTGAATAATAAGTCGATCATTTCTTTATCAAACGGCCCAATTGTAAGTGGCGTAAAACATACATTAAAAGAGCTAAAAAAGTATGCAAAGGGAGCACAATATATTGTAGAACCGGTTTATGAAGGAACCTCGTATTTTAATGTAAAATGGATATTTACACCTGGCCAGCCGGTGAAACTGGAATACAGTTATTCGCAACGTGGCGAAGCTGCTTGTATGGGTATCAGTTTTAATTATCCGGAAGAAAAAATTACAGGAATGAAATGGATGGGGCGTGGCCCGTATCGTGTTTGGAAAAACCGTTTAAAGGGGCAGCAGTTTGGTGTATGGCATAAAGATTACAACAATACCATCACTGGCGAAAGCTGGGACTATCCTGAATTTAAAGGCTATCATGCCGAATTGTATTGGGTAGAAATCGAAAATAAAGAATCTTCTTTCAGGGTTTACAATGAAGAAGAAAATATTTTTCTTCAAATGCTAAAACCGTTGAAGCCGATGGGTGCAAATAATGATAATACAAGCCCTGCATTTGCTGAAGGTAATATTGGTTTTATGAATGCGATTAGTCCTATCGGAACCAAGTTTCAACCGGCTGATAAAATGGGGCCGCAAAGCCAGTTGAACATGCAATTAAATTATGCACCTGTTAAAGGAAGCTTGTGGTTTGATTTTAGACCGCGGCTTTAAGTAACTTTTTTATTTATTATAAACGTCTTTAACGATTAATAAACCCAAGTTATTTTTTAGTAAATACATAACATTGATAAGATATTTTTCATTTAAAATAAGGGATATAAAAAATGGGTAGGGAAAAGTTGGATATCCATTAAAGGTTTAAGATTTATTGCAAAACTCCCTACAGACTATGATGGTTTAAGTTAAACCTTATTACTCAAAATAAAATTTACTGCAGACAGCTTATGTAAAAAGCAGTTGAATAATACTTTTAAATGTGCAATTAAATGCTAATAATAACGTTCTGTTTAATGATATACTAAAATTTAAAAATCCGTTTCGGAAATCGGACTAAGGAAAACCCGTACCCGAAATTGAAATTTATTTGATAAGATAATCAGTTGTATTAACCGTTGCAATTTAAAAACTACTGATAATTTTAACCAAACATCCAATATCCAGCTGCCATGAAGAATTACCAATTTTTTGGTGTAATTAAGTTTACTGTAACAGGTTTTATTTTGGGCATAGTGCTAATAATAGTTGGCTTGCTGTTAAACTACAACAATGGTTTTCATGGGCCATGGTTTCATATTTTTGATTACGCCCCTGATTTTGTAATAATCGCATTTTCACCTCTTTTTTTAAGTTTACTTTTTTATCTAATTGGTTTTAGAAGGGAACAACTTGAAATATCTACCGAACAAATAAAATACAGTTTATCAAATGAACAAAAAATAAACTCAGTTGCCGACCAGCAGATAAAAGTACTGGCTAAAGTGGTGGCCCAGGTAAATGAAGCAATTATTATTACTGACGGCAATGGAAAAGTAGAATGGGTAAATGATGGGTTTACAAAAATTAACGGTTTTACACTGGAGGAGGTAAAAGGAAAGGAACTGAGTAATATTTTGTATGGTTCTATAACCGACAGAGAATTGATTAAGAGTATATCTGAAAAATTGATTATTGGGGAGTCTGTTATGGAAGAATTACAAACGTACAATAAGAGGGGTAATCCTATTTGGCTTTCTATAAGTATCAATCCAATCTTTGATGATACCGGCGAAATAGTCAATTACATTTCCATTCAAAATAATATTACCAACCGTAAAGGCAAAGAAATTTCTATTGAAGGATTATACAAAGAAGTAGCAAATTATAAATTTGCATTGGATCAATCTGCCATTGTTATTATTTTTAATGTTGACGGAAAAATTATTCATGTAAATAGAAAATTCTGTGAAATTAGTGAGTTGGCAGAGGAAGAATTATTGGGAAATGATTACCGGTCCATTAATCTAAGTATGAGAAATAAAAGTACAGTTACTCCTATCTGGAATACTCTGCTGGCAGGCAATACGTGGAAAGGTGAATTGATTAACCGTAATAAGAATGGGAAATCTTACTGGGCAGATACTACCGTAGTGCCATTGATAGATGCAAATGGTAAACCCTACCAGTTTCTTGCCATACAACAGGATATTACAGAAAGAAAGGAATTGGAAATTCAATTTGTTGCAAATAAAAACAGGTTGCAACAGGCTATGCAAATTGCAAGGCTTGGGTCGTGGGAGTTGGATGCTGATGGCAGGTTTACTATTTCTGTAGAACTAAGGCAGCTATATCAATTTCCTTTGGAGGGAGATATTTCAATTGATGAGGTATATAGAAATATACATACAGATGATGTAGAAAGTGTAAAGGAAAAAATCGCTTTAGGCAAAAGTACTTTGCAGCGGGAGGAGGTTGAATACCGTTATTTTATAAAGGAGCATTTGCACTACATGATTTTAAATAATTATCCACGTCTTGATGCCGACGGTAATTATATTGGGGCATTTGGAACAGTACAGGATATAACTGCAACAAAACTATCAGCCCTTGCTTTACAAAAAAGCGAAAAAGAAAAATCAGTTATATTAAATAATACACAAACAATTATTTGTTTGCACGATATGAGCGGCATTATACTTGATATAAATGCTACTGCTGAAAAAATCACTGGCTTTAATAAAAGCGAAGTAATTGGGATGAGTTTAAAATCGATCATCTCTCCGGAATATACAACCGAATTTGATGAATACATTCATACCATCAATAATAATGAAACGGCTAATGGTACCTTTCAAATTTTTACTAAAGCCGGTACTAAACTGATTTGGTTATACCAAAATACAGTGTATGTAAACGAAGGCAATCAGCCATACGTAATAGCCAGTGCAGTTGATATCACAGAATCGGCAAACGCACAAAATGAGGTGGAAATACAACAACAATTTATCCGTCACATTATGGATAATAGCCCTAATGTAATTTTTTTGCTGAATGAAAAACGACAGGTTATGCTGGCTAATAAAACTTTTGTAAAGTATTATCCTTATAATGAAAAGCTAACTCCATTTGCTAAAGAATTATCTCACGGAACCGATGATATTTTTCTGGGTGATGTGGATTGCCTTTTTGAAATGGAAGAAGGACAAATAGAAAGACTGGAAGGGAGTTTGAATAATCCTGCAACCGGTACACCATCCTGGTTCAGTATTATCAACAAATGCTTCAATGAAAAAAATGGCAGGAAATATATTCTGTGTTTTGGCATGGATATTACAGGAAGGCACCAGGTAGAAGCTGATTTAATTGCAGCAAATGAATTGATAGAAAGATCGTTAAAAGTGAAGGAGCAGTTTATAAGTGATATAAGTAATGAGATAAGAACACCGTTGAATGCTGTAATTGGATTTACAGATTTACTTTCAGAAACAACCCTAAATAAGAAACAGGAAAAATATGTTGATAGTGTAAAAACTGCTTCCGGAAACTTGTTGGCACTCTTTAATAATATCCTTAACCTTTCTAAAATTTAATCGGGTAATCTTCTATTGAAAAGCCTTCCCATCGGTATTGGAAAAATTCTCAACGAGGTGGTAAAAATTCCAGAACCGAAAGCAACCGCTAAAAGAATATCAGCATCAGTCTTGCTAAATAATAATTTACCTGGCTTTTTACCAGCAAATAGAAAAGAAGTAGCAAGAACTAAATTACTATTAACTCTCATTACTTAATTAGGCGATATCCGTAGATTGCAAAAAAATCAATTGTTTGAATTGAATACCTGCGCTGCGTGCATTTAAAATTATCGCAGACTTGAGGGTTGCCAATCTTTCTAATCCCCCAGCTAAATAGAATAATCCTGCAAAAGGTTGGCAACCCTTTGCGACAATTTTAAAGGAACCCCCTGCGCTTTGAAAAATATTAAACCCGCCCGCCATTTTGGAAGTTTAACTGAAATAACTCTATTATAAAAGATGTTTCAATTTATCTAAATTGCACTTCTAAGAAGGTTTAATAAAATTGTAATCCTCCCAAAATGACCATTTAAAAGTGGACAAAAAGTTAACTTTAGTATCAATAATAATCATAAATCAAAAATAGCAACACAGGTATGATCCAGCAAAGAAAAATATTTAGAACTTCATTTATGAAATTACCAACAATACTATTGGTCTTTATGATAGCTTTTACAGGCAAGGGATTTACTCAATCTAAAAAAGATTTTAATCCTCGTGAACTTGCGATTTCACTCGTTGCAGTTACCAATAATTATCAAAACAAAAATCAGGCATTGGTTACATTGGAGGTAAAAAATAATTCAAAAAAAAACCTTGCTGCTACAGGGTGGAACCTGTATTTTAATTCAAAAAATAATCTTGTTTTAAAAGAAGGCGAATCTCTTTTTAGCCTGAAACAATTCAATGGAAACTTATTTCAATTATCTCCCCTGGTTTCTTTTAAAGGTATTGAGCCAAAAGGAACTGCTGTAACCCAATTGGTAGTGGACGGACAAATGCGGAATAAGAATGACCAGCCGGAAGGTTTTTACCTTGTTTGGGACAATGCTCCTGATAAAGGAATTGACATAAAAAATATAACCGCCACACCGGTTCCGATGCAACCAATTGATGGTGGCATCGTGTCTGATTTTGCTGCAAGAGTTTATAATCAAAATGAAGCGATTGAAAATAATAGGGATGGAAATAGTATTAAAGTATTTCCAACTCCACTTAGCTACAAAGAAAATGGCGGTGCATTTATACTGGACAATTCTGTACAAATAATTTCAGATGATGCATTTGCCGGCGAAGCAAAAATACTGGCAGAAGAAATGTTGCCGCTACTGGGTAAAAAATTAATTATAGCTAACAAAGAGAATGGGGTAAAGGCCATTAGCTTAAGTAAAAAGCCAGGTATTGCTGAAGAAGGATATGAATTAACCAGTACAGTAGATGGAATCAGCATTGCTGCATCTACAGCTGCAGGGATTTTTTATGGTATTCAATCTCTTAAAAGCCTGCTGCCACCCACAGCATGGATTATTACAAAAGATAAAAAAGCAATTACAGTGCCGGCTGTTACTATCGCCGATGCACCCCGGTTTGGTTACCGTGGTTTTATGTTGGATGTGGGGCGTAATTTTCAGACAAAAAAAGAAGTACTGAAGTTATTAGACCTGATGGCTTTGTATAAATTAAATACATTTCATTTTCATTTAACCGACGATGAGGGATGGAGATTAGAGATTGATGGATTGCCTGAATTAATTTCTGTAGGTGCAAGACGTGGTCATAGTTTGGATGAAAAAAATAATATGCCCGCCGCTTATGGGTCAGGTGGCCAGACGGATTCTTTATATGGTAGTGGTTATTACACCAAAGCAGACTTTATAGAAATACTTTTATATGCAACCCAAAGGCATATAAAAGTGATTCCTGAAATTGAAACGCCGGGCCATGCAAGAGCTGCTATAAAAGCAATGGATGCCCGCTACGAAAGTTTGATGAAAGAAGGTAAAAAAGAAGCGGCGCTGCAATATTTTCTTCGTGATATAAATGATAAATCTACTTATACTACTGCTCAAAATTTTCATGATAATGTAATGGATGTAGCCATACCTTCTACTTATAATTTTATTGAAAAAGTAGTTAGCGAAGTGGTGAAATTATACAAGCAGGCAGAAGCCCCGTTAACAACAATCCATTTGGGTGGCGATGAAGTACCGGCAGGTGTTTGGGAGCAATCGCCAGACTGTGTTGCCTTAATAAAAAATAATCCTGCAATAAAGAATACAGATGGCATCTGGTACTATTATATTGCTAAAGTAAATAACATTTTAAAAGCAAAAGGATTAACACTTTCAGGTTGGGAGGAAATAGTTTTTAGAAGAACAATGGTTGATGGTAAAAAAATAACTTTTCCTAATCCGGAGTTTGTAAACCAGGACATGAAATTGTATGTATGGAATAATACCCAGGGCAGTGAAGACCTTGCCTATAAACTTGCCAATGCCGGATATAAAGCAGTAATCACTTTTGTAAGTAATTTTTATTTAGATATGGCGCAATACAAAACCTATGATGAGCCGGGATATTTCTGGGGGGGCTTTACAGAACTTGAAAAAACCTATCGTTTCATTCCTTACGATTACCTTAAAAATATTACTAGTCCTGATGGAAAACCTATTGATAAATCTTTTTATGCAGACAAGCTACGTTTATCAGATTATGGCAAAGAAAATATTATTGGCTTACAGTGTTCTATGTGGAGTGAAACAGTTAAGGGCCCACAACAATTGGAATATATGGTTTTACCAAGGTTTACTGCAATGGCTGAAAGGGCCTGGGCTAAAAAACCTGATTGGGTAACAGAACCGGATGAAGTTAAAGCCGGTGTTTTGTATAATAAAGCGTGGTCGCAATATGTAAATACAATGGGTTTAAGAGAGCAACCACGGTTGGATAATTTTGCCGGAGGATTTAATTATCGTATTCCTTTTGCAGGCGCTGTTGTAAAAGAAGGAAAGGTATTTGCCAATGTACTGTTTCCAGGCCTTGTCATCAGGTACACAACAAACGGTGAAGAGCCAACAAGCAAGAGTAGAATATATTCCACACCTGTTACGGAAAAAGGGATAATTAAATTCAAAGTTTTTAATAACACAGGCAGATACAGCAGTGTTACTATAATTGAAAATAAATAGGCGGGAGAATTATTTGCAATTTAAATTTTTACAAGTATTATCCATTGAAGTTTTAAACTTTACTAACTGACTGCTTAATTGATGGGAACATTAACCATTTGTTAAGCAGTTTTTTTATCATCATTTATGCAGAACTTAGCACCCATAAGTAAATTAGCGAAACTTACTTTGTTTTTTATAAAGTTTTAAAAGCACGTAATAAAGATGGCATTATAGTTGGCACAATCCTTTGTATAATTAAATAGGATCATTTAAATAAACAAATCGCATGGATTCCTACACACAACAAATTGAGCAACTTGGCATCAACACGGTAAGAATTTTATCTGTTGATGCAGTACAAAAGGCCAACTCTGGCCATCCAGGTATGCCCATGGGCGCAGCACCAATGGGGCATGTTTTATGGGCTGATTGCATGCGCTACAATCCAAAAAATCCTGACTGGCCAAACCGTGACAGGTTTATATTATCTGCAGGGCATGGTTGTATGTTGCAGTACAGTTTTTTATACCTCACCGGTTATGATTGTACCCTTGATGATATAAAAAATTTCAGGCAGCTCAACAGTAAAACCGCAGGACACCCGGAACATGGGTTAATGCCAGGTATTGATGTTACCACCGGCCCACTCGGCCAGGGCTTTGCCAACGGAGTTGGATTTGCCATTGCTCAAAAGCATTTGGCAGCAAGGTATAATAAGCCGGGTTTCGATCTTTTTAATTATAATATTTATGCTATTTGCAGTGATGGCGATATGATGGAAGGAGTAACTTCTGAAGCAGCTTCAATGGCTGGTCATCTGCAACTTGGCAATATTATTTATTTGTATGATGATAATCATATTTCAATAGAAGGTAGTACCGGCATCACTTTTACTGAAGATGTAGCCAAACGTTTTGAAGCCTATGGCTGGCACGTGCAAGTGGTAGAAGACGGAAATGATATTAGTGCCATTGCAGCAGCGGTAACAAATGCAAAGGCAGCAACTACACATCCATCCTTAATAAAAATTCGTACACATATAGCTTACGGCAGTCCCAATAAAGTTGATTCGGCTGGTGCTCATGGCTCACCATTAGGTGCGGAGGAAATAAAACTTGTAAAGTCATTTTTTGGATTTGATCCTGAGCAATCTTTTGTAGTACCTGATGAAGTATTAAAATATTATCGTGCTATTGGAGAAAAAGGTACTTTGATTGAAAACGAATGGAATGAATTGTTTACGAATTACAAAACTGTTTTCCCCGAACTGGCTGCTGAATATGAATTAGCAGTAAGTGGTAAATTGCCGCAAGGATGGAAAGATAAGCTACCTGTGTTTGAAGTTTCTGATAAAAAAATGGCAACCAGGCAGGCATCAGGGAAAGTATTAAATGCCATTGCAGCCACTGTTCCAAACTTAATTGGTGGATCAGCTGATCTTTCGCCGTCTACAGATACTACCCTTAATGGATTTGATTCCTTTACACCGGCAAGTTATGGAGGAAGTAATTTTCATTTTGGTATTCGTGAACATGCGATGGGGTCAGCATTGAATGGGATGGCGCTAACAAAAGGTGTAATTCCTTTTGGGGCTACGTTCCTTATATTTTCTGAATATATGAGACCGCCGATAAGATTAGCGGCCATCATGAAAATTCGATCCATATTTGTGTATACACATGATAGTATTGGTTTGGGAGAGGATGGCACAACACACCAGCCTGTAGAACAATTAATTTCATTGCGGTCAATTCCAAACATTACATTAATACGGCCGGCAGATGCCAATGAAACAGCGCAGGCATGGCGGGTGGCGTTAGAACATACAACCGGCCCTGTAGTATTGGTTTTAACCCGGCAAGGATTACCTGTTATCGACCAGTCAAAATTTGGCAAAGCAACCGAGCTTGAAAAAGGAGCCTATATTCTATCAGATTCCTTTTTAGAACCACAAATAATTTTAATCGCTACAGGTTCTGAAGTAGATTTAATTTTGCAGGCACAGGTAATATTAACCGAAGAAGGAATTGCAAGTAGAGTGGTAAGTATGCCTTCGTGGGAATTGTTTGAAAAACAAGAGGAAGATTACAAAGAAAAAATATTTCCTGAAGCTATTAAAAAGAGGTTAGCTGTTGAAGCAGGGTCACCACTGGGTTGGCATAAATATGTAACAGATGAGGGAGCTGTTATTGCAATGACTACTTTTGGAGAGTCGGCACCAGCAGAAGATTTATATAAACTCTTTGGTTTTACGGTAGAAAATGTAGTTGCCAAAGCAATGTCAATTTTAGAAAAATAGGTAACAGAATTTAGTTACAGCCTCAAAATATACATCATGAAAATAGGTATTGCAGCAGACCACGGAGGATATGAATTAAAAGAAATTATTCATTCGTATCTTTTGTCTCTTAACTACGATGTGAAAGATTTTGGTGCTTTTGAAATTGATTATGCAGATGATTACCCGGATTTTATAATTCCACTTGCAAAGGCTTTGGTGAACAAAGAAGTAGATCGTGCTATTGCAATTTGTGGCAGTGGAGTAGGAGCTTCGGTTGCTGCTAATAAAGTATCCGGAGTAAGAGCAGCTTTAATTAACGATCATTTTTCGGCACACCAGGGTGTAGAAGATGATAACCTGAATATGCTTTGTCTTGGTGGCCGTGTTACCGGATACATGGCTGCACAGGAGTTAATAGTGGCTTTTTTAAATGCCCGTTTTACAGAAGCCGAAAGACATGTACGCCGGTTGCGAAAAGTACAGGAACTTGAAAAATAAAAATTAATTATGCAAAAAATAAACGACCTTAAAATACTCTTTTTTGATGTTGGTGGCATCCTCTTAAGCAATGGATGGGGACATGAATCGAGAAAAAAAGCCGCCGTACAATTTGGGCTTGATTATGCTGAAGTAGATGCCCTGCACAATTTTATATTTAATGTGTACGAAATAGGAAGCATCACACTTGATGAGTATCTGGATACGGTAATATTTAATTATCCGAGAGATTTTGTGCGCCAGGATTTTAAAGATTTTATGTACTCCGAGTCCGTTGAATTACCTGGTATGCTGCAATGGTTAAAAGAGTGGAAAAAGGACTGCGGTTTTAGGATAATCTCTATCAATAACGAAGGCAAAGAGTTAAATGATTACCGCGTTCAGAAATTTAAACTGCACAAAGCTTTTGACGCCTTTATCTCCAGTTGCGAAGTAAAAATTCGCAAGCCCGACCCCGGCATATTTAAACTGGCATTGGGTATCGCACAAGCTTCTCCCAGCCAGTGTGTATATTTTGATGACAGGGTTATGTTTGCCAATGCGGCACAAAAATTAGGCATCCGCTCTT
>JANXSR010000408.1 GCA_025352625.1 Ferruginibacter sp. | reverse complement strand
ATACTTTTAAAAACGATGTGGTAATAATTGTTTGGAACAAAGGGAGATTTGAGTAATTCCGAAACCGGCATTTGAAAGCTTTTCCAATGGGCTATACAGAGACGTGTTTACAATAATAATGAACTGGTAAGGTAAATACTTTATTTGAAACAAGGTGGGTCACCCCCAAAGGGTGGCTCACCTTGTTTCAAAGCTCGCTATTTTTTTAACGTTAAAACTTATTTTTGCAGCCGGGTGAGCCACCCTTTTTGGGGTGACCCACCCTGGCGCCTACACTACCACATTCACCATTTTATTCTTTACATAAATGATCTTCTTGGGATCTTTTCCTTCCAGCCATTTTTGTACGACCTCATTTTGCAAGATCATTTTTTCAACCTCTGCCTGTTCAAGGTTTAAAGCAAGGTTGATGTTGGCCCTTACTTTCCCATTGATGGAGACGGGGTATTCTTTACTGCTTTCAACCAGCAATGCAGCATCGAAGGTTGGATAAGCAGCATCTAAAATGGTACCAGCATTATCCAACTGGTGCCACAATTCTTCTGCAATGTGCGGTGCATAAGGTACCAATAAGATCAGTATTTTTTCCAGCACTTCTTTTTTATGGCACTTCACATCAAACAGGTCATTTACACAGATCATGAAGGCACTTACGGCTGTATTAAAAGAAAACCGTTCGGTGTCTTCTTCAATTTTTTTAATGGTGCGGTGCAATATTTTCAGTTCAGCATCGGTGGCTTTTTCATCGGTCCATATTTTGCCTTTTATGTCATCAAAAAACAAACGCCATAGTTTTCTTAAAAAGCGATGAACACCTTCAATCCCTTTGGTATCCCATGGTTTGCTGGCTTCTACCGGGCCAAGGAACATTTCGTACATGCGGAACGTATCTGCGCCGTATTTGATTACTAAATCATCTGGATTAATTGCATTAAGTTTTGATTTTGACATTTTCTCACCAGCAGAACTAGTCATAAAAATTTGTTTGCCAGATAAATCCTTTTCTTTGGTATACCATTTACCTCTAAAATAAAATCCTTCTTTAGTAACAAAAAATGCTTTGAAATATTTACTATCATCTTTTACTAATCGTTCAACATCTAATTTATTAGCATCAACATAAGTTATATAAACACGCCTTGGGTCAAATCTATTTTCTTCTCCCATAGGAATAGAATCATAAGAAAAATAAAACTGTCCTTCTCCCTTAGCCATCATGGCGGCTGGAGTAATTGACTCTGAAAGCAAATCGCTAATATCTATATCGAAATACGGGATTTGAGTTCCCATAAATTTAGAGTCAGAATTTCCATCATCGGCATAACGATAAATAAATTCTGAAACCCCAGTTATCATCCCCTGATTCACCAATCTCCTAAACGGCTCATCAAAACCAATCTTCCCCAAATCAAACAACACTTTCGTCCACAACCGGCTGTACAATAAATGACCAACCGCATGCTCCGTACCTCCGATGTATAAGTCCACCTGGTTCCAGTAATTGCTGGCTTTTCTGTCGCAAAAAGTTTCATTGTTTTGCGGGTCCATGTAGCGCAAAAAATACCAGGAAGAACCTGCATAACCCGGCATGGTGGAAGTTTCCCTTCGGCCCGCTGGCGTATTCACCCAGTCGCTGATATTTGCCAGTGGCCCTTCACCTTCCGGGCCCGGACCATACTTGTCCACATGCGGCAATTCCAGCGGCAGCTCTGCTGCATCCAAAGGAATGGCAACACCATCCGTCCATATAATGGGGAATGGTTCGCCCCAATAGCGCTGGCGGCTAAAGCCAGCATCCCTCATCCGGTAATTTACTTTTCGTTTGCCAATGCCCTGTTCTTCCAGTTTTTGCAGCACTACTTCTGAGGCATCCATCATCTTCATTCCATTCAAAAAACCAGAGTTTTCCAATATGGCTTCTTTGGTAGCATTGGCCTCTGTTCCGTTAAAATAAGCACCAATAATATTGGTAATCGGAATGTTGAAATGATGAGCGAATTTAAAATCCCTGTCATCACCGCAAGGCACCGCCATGATGGCGCCGGTGCCATAACCTGCCAGCACATATTCACTGATGTAAATGGGAATTTCCTGCTGGCTGAAAGGATTGATGGCATAAGCACCCGTAAAGCAACCCGTTATTTTTTTCTCCGCCATACGGTCCACATCACTCCGGCTTTTTACATACGCAATGTACTCGTCTACTGCCGCGGCTTGCTCCGTACTTTTTATTTCTTGTACCAAATTCAGTTCCGGTGCTACTACCATAAAGTCAACTCCAAAAATGGTATCAGGCCTTGTGGTGTAAACCTTTAAAGATTGGTCCGTTCCTTTTATGGCAAAGTCTATTTCTGCGCCCTGGCTTTTTCCGATCCAGTTGCGTTGCATTTCTTTCATGCTGTCGCTAAAATCTACTTTCTCCAAACCTTCCAGTAACCTGTCTGCGTAATCGGTAATTCTTAAATACCACTGGCGCATTTTCTTTTTTACCACAGGGTAGCCGCCACGTTCGCTTACGCCATTCACCACTTCATCATTGGCCAATACGGTACCCAATACTTCACACCAGTTTACTTCGCCATATTTGCTAAAAGCAAGCCGGTATTCCATCAATATCTCCTGCTTTTTTTTATGATCAAACGCCTTCCATTCTTCTGAAGTGAATGATGAATAGTGAGTGGTGAAGGGGTTGCCTTCAGTTTCAAACTGTTTTACTAGTTCAGTTATTGGCTTTGCTTTCTTTTCTTTTTTATCAAAATAACTGTTGAAGATTTCTAAAAATATCCACTGCGTCCATTTATAATACTGCGGATCGCTGGTGCGTACTTCCCTGTCCCAATCATAGCAAAATCCTATCTTATCAAGCTGTGCTTTAAAAGTGGCAATATTATTTTTAGTGGTCTCTGCCGGGTGCTGACCAGTTTCAATAGCATACTGTTCCGCCGGCAAACCAAAGCTGTCAAAGCCCATCGGGTGCAATACATTAAAGCCTTTAAGCCTTTTGTAACGGCTATAAATATCACTGGCAATATAGCCCAGTGGATGCCCCACATGCAGGCCTGCACCACTCGGATACGGAAACATATCCAGCACATAATACTTTGGTTTTGCCGAATCGTTGGAAACTTTGTATGCCTTATTAGCCTTCCATTTATCCTGCCATTTTTTTTCTATCTCATTAAATCTGTATTCCATTAATTATAAACTATTGTATGTTGATTGATGCTACTTTTTGAACCCAACTTTAGTACTGCTATTACACTTCACAGGCGTCGCACTCTTTTACAGCAGTAATTCTATTAAACAGCCTCACTGTATCCATCTATATTTTGTCGGCTCTTCTTTATTTTGTGAAAGAAAAGTTATTTTACCCCTCATTCAACAACAAGCTATCCAACAATAAAAATATATTTGACGGGCAATCGTTTTGCAGTGGGCAAAAGTACAGTAAAGCAGGTAAAAACCTTTATTTTTGCGGCCTGAGGATAATGAATAATAAAATTAAAACACTACCAAGCACCAAACAATAAAAAATTATGGCTCAATTCGGTAAAGCAAGCAGTAAACGTGGTCAGCCAACATATGCCTATGCCATCATTGGCGTAGCACTGGTATTATTTTTATTTGGTATAGTAGGATGGTTCTTTCTTAATCTCCGCAAATCAGGAGATTATTTTAAAGAGAACATACAGGTACATGCTTTTCTTTATCCTGATGCAGGTAAAAAAAGAATCGATAGTTTAAAGGATTATATTGCTGCCATTCCTTATGCAAGAGATGTGCAACACATCACCAAAGAGATGGCTGCAAAAGAGTGGAATAAAGACAATGACAGCACCTGGAAAAAATTACTCGATTACAATCCCTTACCCGAAAGCATCGATTTTTATATAAAAGCTGATCATGTTGAACGGGATAGTTTAAACCAGTTATCAGAAAACCTGGAGACTAATTACCCTGGCATTATCAAAGAATTTCAATTTCCTACAGAAACAGTTACCAAAATAAGTGGCTATGTAAAAACGGGTGCCATTGTATTTTTAATAGGCGCCATCATCCTCACCATTTTAGTAATATTTTCAATTGATAATACCATCAGGCTGGCCATGTACAGCAATCGCTTTTTAATAAAAACAATGCAAATGGTGGGTGCCACGAGGGGCTTTATTGCAAAGCCCATTACAACAAGGGCTGTCATAAACGGACTGATAGCAGCTGTTTTGGCGATCCTTGCAATTTGGGGAACCATATTGTTAACAGAAAATTTTGTGCCCAATTTTAAGTTGTTGCATGATAATACAAGCCTGATTATTTTATTTATGGTAATTATAATTTTAGGCATAACCATGACGCTGGTAAGCACTTACCTGGCGGTATTAAAATACCTGAAAATGAAGCTGGATGATCTCTATTAACGCACAGGCAACACTTTATTAAATATTATTTCTTTTATTTGCACTTATAAATAAACACCAATGATCAATAAAAATAAACAAGCTATCCCTAATACTTTATTTGGAAAAGATAACTTTATCTGGATGCTTGTAGGCCTTGCAGTAATGGCACTTGGATTTTTTTTAATGGCAGGTGGCAAAAGTGCAGACCCAACTAAGTTTAACGACAATGAAATTTATAGTTTCACCCGTATAACGTTGGCTCCTTTTTTAATTATTGTTGGTTTTGTTATTGAAATATTTGCAATAATGAAAAAGCCTAAAGAAGGCGATGGTGTAAAAAATATATGAGTTTTTAAACTCAATTACTTTACCAGCTACAATTATTTAATGCGATGTTTTTATATCGCATTTTTCATTAGCCGGATAGATAAATTTGAGGGTTAGGTTTTAAAGACCGCATTCTTAATGTAAATTTTACATTCATTAGTTGGTACATTGTTTACATTGCACTCCACAATTTTGCTAACTACCTTATCTATCCGCAGGATAACCATTGAATAAATAATTTATGGATACTTTCCAGGCTATTATCGTCGCCATTGTAGAAGGACTTACGGAATTTCTGCCAATTTCCTCTACTGCTCACATGAAATTTATACAGCCACTATTGGGCATAACAGATACACCTTTTGTAAGTATGTTTGAAGTAGTGATACAGTTGGCAGCTATACTTGCGGTGGTTGTATTGTACTGGAAAAAATTTTTCGATTTTAAGCGAATCAGCTTCTATATAAAATTAATTATTGCTGTTACCCCTGCGTTAATAGGAGGCTTTTTATTAAAAAAACATATTGATGCAGCCTTAAGCAACCTTACTTTTATTGCCTGTGTTATGGTGGCAGGGGGTATCATTTTATTGTTTATTGACAATATTTTCAAAGCATCAGCAATTGATTCAGAAGAAAAAGTAACCAATAAAACCGCTTTTATAATTGGTTGCGGACAGGTGTTGTCAATTATTTTTCCCGGCCTAAGCCGCAGTGCTGCTACCATTATTACCGGTATGAGTCAAAAATTAACCCGAAGTGAAGCTGCAGAATTTTCATTTTTCCTTGCGGTACCTACCATGCTTGCGGCATCTGCAAAGAGTTTTTGGGATACCTATAATGAACATCCCGATGCAATTGCAACAGATAACTTAACCACCTTATTAATTGGCAGTGCAGTAGCTTTTATTGTATCCCTGATTGCCATTAAATTTTTTATCGGCTTTTTAAAAAAACATGGCTTCCGCATTTGGGGCTTTTACCGCATCATTACCGGCCTGGCTATGTTGTTCCTTATCTGGAAAGGCATTGTGTAGTAATAAACATCAATAGCAAATAATACAGCCTTTGAATTAAAATTCTTAATTTAAGTGCTTAATTATTGTAAATGCAAACTGCTTCAAAAAAAGTCATTAACGGATGGGCCATGTACGATTGGGCTAACTCTGTATATAATTTAGTAATTACCACTACTTTTTTTCCTGCCTACTACGCTGCTATTACGGGGCTAAAAAATTTTCCCGACGGTATCTATTTTTTGGGGAGGCACTTTGTAAATACAGAGTTGAAAGATTATGTACTGGCTTTTGGATTTTTGATTGTGGCAGTAATGTCGCCGATACTTTCTTCCATGGCAGATTATAAAGGCAACAAGAAAAACTTTATGCGTTTCTTTTGTTACATGGGTGCCGCCAGTTGTTGCATGATGTTTTTCTTTGATAAAAATCATGTAACGCTTGGACTGATGTGCTTTATGTTTGCAGGAATTGGGTTTTATGGAAGCCAGGTTTTTTATAATTCTTACTTACCGGAAATTGCTGCCGAAGCAGACCAGGACAGGGTTAGTGCCAAGGGATATACTTTTGGTTATATCGGCAGCGTATTAATGCAAATGATAGGTTTTGCACTGGTAATACTAATGCCGGATAATCCTCTGCCATTAAAAATTACTTTTTTATTGGTAGGCGTTTGGTGGGTTAGTTTTGCTCAAATCACTTTTAACAGATTACCCATCAGCAGCATAACTGAGCGCAAAGCAAAGCACCATGTACTTGTTAATGGCTTTAAAGAATTAAAAATTGTTTGGAACCAGTTAAAACATATGCCGGTTTTAAAACGCTACCTCACAGCGTTTTTCTTTTACAGTATGGGAGTACAAACAGTAATGCTGGTAGCCATCGATTTTGGTATTAAAGAATTAAAATTGGCTGATCAAAAACTCATTATTACTGCCGTTATTATTCAATTGGTGGCTATTGTTGGGGCTATAGGTATGTCTAAATTATCTGCCAGATTTGGGAATATAAACGTACTGATTTTTACAGTTTTACTGTGGATAGGTGTTTGTATTACCGGGTATTTTATTTCAACCGAAATACATTTTTATATTATCGCCTCACTCGTTGGTTTAGTGATGGGTGGCATTCAGTCTCTCAGCCGTTCCACTTACAGCAAGTTTATGCCCGAAACAAATGACACTGCCTCCTTCTTTAGTTTTTATGATGTTACTGAGAAATTAGCCATTGTTATTGGCCTGTTTACATTTGGTTTTATTGAAGGCATCAGCAGTATCCGTCAATCAATTTTATCACTGGTTGTATTTTTTGTATTTGGTTTTGTGTGGTTACTGTTGACTGCTGCAAAACTAAAAAAGGTAAAATAGCCTGCTACAACACAGTATTAATAAATTAATTTTGAGTAGAAAAATTTTAAAATAAAGCCATCTGTAGCATGAAACTGTATTCCATCAATGCCGGTTATTTTAAGTTAGATGGTGGTGCCATGTTCGGTGTGGTGCCCAAAAGTATGTGGAACAAACTAAACCCTGCGGATGAGAACAATTTGTGTAGCTGGGCATTGCGTTGCTTGCTGATTGAAGATGAGGGAAGATTAATATTAGTAGATACCGGCATGGGCGATAAACAGGATGCCAAATTTTTTGGTCATTATTATTTACATGGTGATGATACACTTGATGCATCCTTAGCCAAATATGGTTTTTCAAAAGATGATATCACAGATGTCTTTCTAACACATCTTCATTTTGACCATTGTGGGGGATGCATTGAAAAAGAGGGAGATCAATTAGTTCCCGCTTTTAAAAATGCGACTTACTGGAGTAATAAAAACCACTGGCAATGGGCCACCCAGCCTAACGACAGAGAGAAGGCGAGTTTTTTAAAAGAAAATATTTTGCCCATACAAGAAAGTGGTAAACTGCAATTTGTTGAGGTAAATAAATTATCTTCCATTGTACAACATGAGTCTGCAAATACTTCAGCAACAATTATTCAACAATCTCCTTTTACAAAAAATGTTTCTTTCATTGTTGCTAACGGACATACCGACGCAATGATGTTACCGGTAATACATTACAAGGAAAAAACAATTGTGTACATGGCAGACCTGTTACCTTCTGTTGGCCATATACCTTTACCTTACGTAATGGGATACGATATGTTTCCCTTAACTACATTGAATGAAAAAAAGATTTTTTTAACGGAAGCAACACAAAATAATTACATCTTATTTTTTGAACATGATCCCGTTAATGAATGCTGCACGCTTCAACAAACTGAAAAAGGCATACGGGTAAAAGATGTTTTTAAATTAAGTGAAATTTTATAATCTACTTCGATACTAATGCCCACTGAACTTTTGCGTGAGTAATAGTAACAGAAAGCTCACGGTTTAGGCTTTTGTAAAGATTTGTTCCGGGAATACCGGCATAAATATAAAAACAGTGGATAGCCCGATCCCCTCAACGAACACTCCGTAAAAAATTAAAATTATTACAAACCTTTTACGTTTAACAAAGAGGTTAAAGGATACCGAAGGTTTTTGTAGCCGTACATATCTACTTTGATTGTACCTACGCTCACGGGGCTTTCTGCCCTTAATAATAAATGGTTGGGGTCATCACTTACCCAGGCTGTCATTTTTTCCCCGCCTTCAAAAATGGTTCCTTTTACAAGTAATGGTTTAAACTTTATAGCCCTGAATTTACCATACTGGGTTTTTACTATTTCTTTACCCATGTACCGCAAGTATAAATGATATACTTCGTCATCTAAAAACATATCAAAAGGAATTTTATCTCCGGCCTTGTATTTATCAAAATTAATATTGCGAGCATAATAAATGGAGCTTATTACATCCTGTATACATTTACTGGTTTTAAATACACCGTTGGTAGAAACCGCTGTACCCGTGCCCTGGTTAAATGTAACGTTATTATAAATTTTATGTCCCCCTTCATCTACATTGCGAATAAATTTTATGGGCAGCATAGTAGCTGTATCAATATAGGTTTCATATCGGTCTCTTACCTTAAAAAAGTTGTCAAAGAATGAATAGTTCTTACCCTCCCCTACACAATGGTATGCTGTTTTACCATTAAATCTTTCAAGCGATGTGGTAAAAATTGCCTCCCCGGCACCCACATAAACGCCCATTGCATTATAAAAAACCTTCATGGTAATACTTTCACCTGCTAAAAATGCAGTGTTCTTAATACCACAAAACTCACCATTCGGTTCCTCTTGTGAAAAGGCTGAAAGTATAATGAATAAAAAAACAGCCTTTATAATTCCTTTCATTTTTCTTTTACAATTTTAATACTCAAAATTAATAAACTCCCAATTACTGCGGGTACCACCAGGTTAATAAGCCAAATACCTAACCCTGCAGCACCTACGCCCAACTCGTTTGATGTATACAATTTTAATATTGCCCAGCTGGCGCTAACTCTTACGGGCAATTCTATAAAACCAAACGTTGGTGCTACTGCCATCACTAAATAAAAAATAGTCATGAGGCAAAAACACAACCAGCCTGCTATTTGCACATCCATCACTTGTAACAGCAGCACATATTGCAAAACAAATACCAGATAACGCACAAAGGATAAAGATAATATTTGCACCAACTGTAAATTGTTAAACTCATCTAATACACTGATGTGTTTTACAACTTTCTGCAAGGCTGGTACTTTTTCCATCATTCTAACTAGCCAGCCTAAGCGCAAATAAAATAACAACAGTATTAAAGTTAAACCAACACAAAGAGACATTAATACAGTTTCCCAAAATTGCGGTAAAACACTAACTATAGAATGATCAAATTGTGAAAAGTATCTTAAAAAAAATAATCCAAAGCAGCCCATTAGCATC
The DNA here is from genome assembly GCA_025352625.1 of Ferruginibacter sp. Classification (GTDB taxonomy): domain Bacteria; phylum Bacteroidota; class Bacteroidia; order Chitinophagales; family Chitinophagaceae; genus Ferruginibacter. The sequence goes on along the minus strand of JANXSR010000408.1, from coordinate 5,295 downwards.
GTAACAAGCAACTGGCTTATACTTCCCACCACTGCCAAAGAGATTGCTTTTATACGATTGCCATCTTCAATATAAAAAACACGGCCTCCATATTCGCCTACTCTGTTTGGTGTAAGCATTGTTACACTGCACCCCGCAAATACCGATTTAAGAGATCTGAAAAAAGAAAATTTTTGCAAGTGCTTTACCAGCAACTGCCATTTCACTGCTTCAATACCCCAGTTTACCAACATTAAACAAAGTACCAACCACAATTTCGAACTTGTGTAGCTATGTTTTATCTGTTGCCATTGAATGCCCACATTAGGTTTATCATTTACCTGCCTGTATAAACTCCAGGATAAAATAATAAACAGCAGCGGACCCAAAAAGTAGTTGATTAATATTTTGCTATTTTTATTCAATCGGTTTTATTTTTTCTGCATCTTTTATGCGGCAAAGGGTAGCTTATGATTCCTTACTTTTGTTACGAACCTTAAACTTCTTTGGTGAAGTTTTACAATACAAGTATAGTTGAAATATCCAGTTAATCCATCAAACGTAAAACAAGAAACTGCATTGCAAAAAAAGTCAACAATTATTTTAGGTATAGATCCTGGTACTGTAGTAATGGGTTATGGATTGATACAAGTAACCAGTACAACACTAAAACTGGTGGAAATGGATGTTTTAAAGCCTGGCAAAGTTGATGACCCCTATAAAAAACTACAACTCATTTACAACACTGTAAGCGGATTGATTATTAAATACAAACCCGATGTATTTGCCATTGAGGCTCCCTTTTTTGGCAAGAATGTGCAGAGCATGTTGAAACTGGGCAGGGCTCAGGGGGTTGCGATTGCGGCCGCTATGCGGCATGGGTTGGATGTTACAGAATATGCTCCTAAAAAAATAAAACAATCCATTACAGGGAATGGTAATGCCAGCAAAGAACAGGTATTAAAAATGTTGCAACGATTATTACACTTTAAAGAAGATCCAACATATTTTGATGCCTCAGATGCTTTGGCGGTTGCCGTATGTCATTATTTTCAGGAAAACACTGTGCTGGCATCTAAAGAAAAAAAAGTAAGTGGCTGGGATGATTTTTTGAAAAAAAATCCTGCCAGACTAAAAAAATAATTACTCCAGGTTAGCAATAATTTTTTGCTGAATGATTCTGAATTCTTGGGGGGATAGTGTTAGTTTACCGTGGGAAAAACTAATATCTTTTTCTGAATTAATTGGCATTAAATGCATATGTGCATGAGGAACTTCAAGCCCAATTACACTGATGCCGCAGCGGTTGCAATCGAAAGATTTTTCGATTGCTTTGGCTATAGGTTTTGCAAAAACAAATAAGTCATTTAAATAATCATCCGGTAAATCAAAAAATTTATCAATTTCAATTTTTGTTGTTATCAATACATGGCCTTTCACCAAAGGAAAAATATCCAGAAAGGCAAAGAATTTTTCATTTTCCGCAATTTTATAACAAGGAATTTCGCCTGCAACTATTTTTGAAAAGATTGTCATACTGAATGGAATTAAGATTAAAAATACAAACAAAAAACCCACTCAAAATTGAATGGGTTCAAATAATTAAGTGTTATTTTTAAATGGTGATATTCTCTACCCTAAATTTTAATAACCCTACCGGCACAGTTACTTCAGCTACATCGCCAATTGCTTTTCCCAATAATCCCTTTCCTATAGGTGAGGTTACAGAAATTTTTCCCAGTTTCAAATCCGCCTCTTTTTCAGAAACAATCTGATAAGTAACTTTCTTTTTTGTACCCATATTGGTTACGGTAACTTTTGTTAATATAGATACTTTACTGGTGTCAATATTATTTTCATCCAAAATACGGGCGGTGGCTATAATACCTTCCAGGTATTTAATTTTCGCTTCCAGCATTCCTTGCGCCTCTTTGGCTGCATCATATTCGGCATTTTCTTTTAAATCACCCTTTTCTCGGGCTTCGGCAATTGCTTTACTGGCTGCAGGACGTTCTACACTTTTCATATGGTGGAGCTCTTGTTTCATTTGCTCAAAGGTTTCTTGTTTTACATAATTCATTTCGGCCATAAGACTTCTTTTTAGAGTAAACAGAAAAAAAATACAACGCCCCGTAATTAACCAAGGCGTTGTATTTTATCTGCAAATATAATCAAATAATTAAATACCCAACTTCTGTAGTATAACCGCACTCATATTATGAAAAGCTTCGTGACTATAGCCTGCAATATGAGGCGTTACAATAACATTTGACTGGGCGCACAAATAATCCAGTTGTTGCTGTTGAAGCAACGTAAGTGAAGATAATTTTTCATTTTCGAGTACATCAAGGGCCGCACCCGAAATTTTATTTTGTTGCAATGCATTTATTAATGCCGTTGTGTCTGTTACTCCTCCCCTACAGGCATTAATGAAAAAAGGTTTTTCTTTAAGCGCATTAAAAAAAACTTCGTTGGCCATGTATTTTGTTTCTTCTGTTAATGGCACATGAAAACTAATGGCATTGGCATAACGACAGATTTGTTCCATACTGGCTTCTTTTATATAACCTCCTCCAAAACCAAATTTATATTTATCGAAAGCCAAGACTGTAACATCAAATGCTGCCAATAATTTAGCCAAAGCCCCTCCTGTATTACCATAACCAATGATGCCAACTGTTTTACCGGTTAACTCTGTACCACGATTGGCATCTCTTATCCATTTCGCTTCCTTTACCTCTTCAAAGCCTTTGGTAATATTATTCATCAAATTTAATAAGAGCCCTATAACATGTTCGGCTACTGCATTGCGGTTTCCTTCGGGGCTACTTACACATTTTATTCCCTTACTTTCGGCAAAAGGCACATCAATCAGTTCCATACCGCTACCCAAACGACCGATCCATTTTAATTTGGTTGCATTGCTTAATATTGGCTGATCAATTTTTAAACGGGTTGTAACAATTAAACCGTGTATCCCATCAATCAATGCTGCCAATTCGTTGTAATTAATCTCCGGAAGATATGATACTTCATACCCCTTTTGTTGTAAAGTAGCGGCTAAAAAATCCGGCGTTTTAGCGGTAATAACTACCAATGGTTTGGCACTGCTCATCTTTTATTATTGTATTATTGAGGTTCGTTTGTTCGTTAATAAACAAAAGTAAATAGCTTTAAGTTCTATGTTCTTGCCCAACCAATCTATCATTATCAGAACGTGATATTTTAAGCTATAGCATTTTTCCTTTTCCTCCATATGGGAGTTTTTTTTAAAATTCAAAAGGCCTTCCTTTTAAAAAGAAGACCTTTTGATTGATGGTAATATTTTAGGCTGCCGCAATTACACTTATTTCAACATTGGCATTTTTAGGCAATCCTTTCACGGCCACAGTTTCTCTTGCAGGAAAATCTCCCTCAAAATATTTAGCATAAATTTCATTTACCCTGCTAAACAATTCCATATCACTTAAAAAGATAGTAGTCTTTACAATATTACTGAAGTCCATACCTGCTTCAGCTAAAATTACTTTTAGGTTTTGTAATACCTGGTGCGTTTCTTCAATGATATCTGCGTTGGCAAGATCATTTGTTCCTGGCTTCAGGGCAACCTGTCCTGATACGAATAAAAAATTACCGCTTTTAACAGCCTGGTTATAAGGACCAATTGGAGCGGGCGCATTGTTAGTATTGATAATCTGCTTAGTCATGATTTTATTTAAGAAATGCAAATATATCTTTTATCAACCACCTATTTTTGTAAAAATTTGCAGGTAATTATTCCAGTGGGTACCATTAATAAACACCAGAATGAAATTAAATTTGGAACTCATAAACAAGGAGTTCTTGTGCTTCTCCCAATATTAAAAATAATGAAACGGATTTACCACACCAGTTATTAAGGTAAAAAATAATTAAATGAGTTTATTATTAAATATTGACACCGCCGTTGACAAAGCAATTATCAGCATTTCAAAAGATGGCGAAATTTTGCAGGAAGCCGTTAACAATGAACAAAAGGACCACGGTTCGTTTTTGCAACCGGCAATTCAATCTATTTCAAAAAAAGTAGGTATTCATTTAAATGAACTGGATGCAATAGCAGTAGTTGCCGGGCCGGGTAGTTATACAGGCCTAAGGGTCGGTATGGCAACAACAAAAGGTTTGTGTTACGCATTGAATAAACCATTGATAACCATTAGTAGTTTACATGTTTTGGCCTGGCAGGCAATTCAACAATTATCTGTTACCCAAAATGATATTCCAACTTTATATTGCCCAATGATTGATGCAAGAAGAATGGAGGTGTTTACAGCTATTTATAATGAGCACTTAACAACAGTTTTAGAGCCTTGTGCCTTGATTGTTGAAAAAAATATTTTTGCTAATCAACTGTTAAAAAGTAAGATGGTTTTTGTGGGAAATGGTGCAGCAAAATGGCAACAATTATGCAATCATGAAAATGCTACATTTTTTGAAGCTGAAACCAATGCATTGTATATGAGTGAATTATCTTATGCTAAATACCTGCAGAAAACATTTGCAGATATTGCTTATACTGAGCCAATGTATGTTAAAGAATTTTATAACAATTCCATCTAACAGAAATTCAAGGTATTTTAATTGCTAAAATCCAAATTTATATAATAAGTAGTTTTATAAATATTAAATGATTTGTATCTTTGTATTGTTTATAAACATACTTAAAATTTAATTTCTATGACAAATGACACTGCCACAGCTCCATTGGAGCCAACACCAACGTTGCAACACACCACTACAATGAGTACGATTAAAATCGATTACTACAGCGTAAAAAAAGCAGCACTTATTTTAAGAGCGCTCAATCACAAACTACGTCAGCAACTACTTAAGCTGATAGAAGAGGAAAAGAAAATTACAGTAACAGAAATTTATGTTCGTTTAAGATTAGAGCAATCTGTGGCATCCCAGCATTTAGCTATTTTGCGTAAAGCCGGTGTTGTTAGTACACAACGTGATGGTAAGTTTATTTACTACATTATCAATCATAAAAGAATTGATGAAATAAGCAATTTTGTTAATGAATTGGTAGCCTGATAATAGAAAATTACCAACCTAAAGCGGATGCTGTTACAGCATCCGCTTTTTCTTTTTATTTTTGCCAACTCAAAAGATAAAGCAGGATTTAATTAAATAAATAGGTATATACGTTTAGGCCGCCCATTAAATTTAAAATAGCTAATTTAGCTCGATGGCTAAAAAGGTTAAGTTTGCAGGTGTGAATTCAATAAAATTTAACCGTCAATTTAAAGATGATATAAGTTGCTATGAATATTT
>JANXSR010000400.1 GCA_025352625.1 Ferruginibacter sp. | reverse complement strand
CTTAGTTTTTTTATAATGGGGTATTTTAACTTTAATCAGCTGGAAGGAAACAGATTGCTTCTTTATGGAATTCCCTCTTTTTTTATTACTTCTTTTTTTGTGATGTCTGAAAATAGCTGGCGAACAGATTCCTTGGTTTATCAATGGCTGTACAGGTTGGGAAATGCGAGTTATGTTATATACCTGATACACCCTTTTGTTATGAATGTTTTTTTGCGTTTAATACATCCTTTTTTAAAAAGTGATAACGTTTGGATAGTTTTTGCAGAATTAATATGCTCACTATTTTTCTTATGTATCATAAGTGATTTGGTTCATCGGAAAATTGAAAAGCCATTACTTGGTAGAATTGAAAAACTTCTTTTATAATAATTTTTTACCTGTGCTAACCGGTTCATATTTAGCAATATTCTGGTCATTGAGTTTTTTATATTTTACATCCATATATAATAAAAGTAAGTAGGTATATAAAAAGGGCACCATTGGAAATTTATACCGCACCAATGTTCCAAAATTAAACGAAACATAACCTGCCAAAGGTGCAAGTAACAAACTAAAGATTAAGCCAAAGAATAAAATTGGTTTTTGCAAAGCAAATTTAAAAAAATAGGTAAACTTTGTTTTGATTAATAAGTAAAATGTGAGCAATAGTATTGCCGTAGATTCAACGGCATTTAAAAGCATAAGTGGATTACGTACCTCCCAAATATAAGGCCTGAATAAGGCTACATTTAAAGCCAGCAAATAGCTTCGAAAAATACCCCATGCAGAAAAGTCAGTAAGGCCAGGTAAAATATAGCCTGAAGCCCCTTCTTCTGTTTGGATATTTTGGGCATTTTGAATTTTTTGAGCTGATTCTGTAAAATTAATATACACCAGACTTCCTAATAACTGTACATTCTTATAAGCCCACAAGGCACCCGCCACTAATCCTATAATAGTTATAAAATAAAAAATAGTTTTTATAATAGGATAACGACTTTTATACCTAAACAAAAACGTAAATAAAATAGCAAGTAAAAAGATATAAAAAATATATTCTTTAAAAGAAATTAATAAAATAGATCCAATTATAAACTCAATGATGTTAACAAGTTTTAACCGTCTTTTAATAATAGCAAATAAACTTGTAACACAAAGACCTAGACCATACATGCAGAGAGGATCTTTTAATATGTTTGTACCCCATAACAGAGCAGAAGGAGCAAATAAGCAACCCAATGCAATAGCTTTATGATGTTCAGGATACTCTTCATAAAAAACCATAAATATTCTCCAGGTTCCCCAAAATGCCAATAGAGAAAAGAAAAATGCGATTGGGAGGTATGTGCCAAAGCAAAAAATACTCAAAAACCCGGTAAATTTAAATAGTGACAAAGTTGAATGAGCATGAATTGGATTTATCAATTGGTCGGCATACTTTTGAGCACCAAAAGAACAGTTTTCTATCGGTTTAAAAATCAGTTCTAATCCATATAACGGGCTTTCTTTTGCAGCATTCCATATTTCCTGAGACCCCTTGAAATATGTTATCATATCCCCATAGCCATAGTAGAAATTAAATATACAGGCCAACAAAACACAACAAAAAATTTTTAAGATAAAACATGGAATAATGTATTTCCCAATAGGAGCATTACCATAGTGTTTTCGCTTCCACCTTATTAATAACAATAGTATTAAAATAAAATAAAGCGGTGCCAATACTGCATCGTAGTAAGTAAGCATCTAAAGTTTTTGATTAGGCTGCAAATGGAAAAAGCACTTTGACAGGTTAACCGGTTAAAATACGTTTAAAGGTATTGACAAAAATTGATAACCATTCTCTATTAAACTTTATAATTAGATAATGATTGATACTTTATTTATCTATATTTTTGATCTATTTTAAAGTAAATAACACAATGCACACTATTTTAATTACCGGGGGAGCAGGCTTTATAGGTTCTCATTTAACAAGATTATTTGTAACTAAATATCCTCAATACAATATTGTAAACCTTGATAATCTTACTTATGCCGGCAACCTTGAAAATTTAAAAGATGTTGAAGGACAACGTAACTATCAGTTTGTAAAAGGAGATATAACCGACTTACCATTTCTCCGGTTGTTGTTTGAAAAACATCACTTTACCGCAGTGTTACATTGTGCAGCAGAAAGCCACGTAGACAGATCAATTACAGATCCTTTGGCATTTGTTTCTACCAATGTAATGGGCACAGGATGTTTATTGCAAACCGCAAAAGAATGTTGGAAGGATAATTTTGAAAACAAAATTTTCTACCATATTTCTACCGACGAGGTATACGGCTCGCTAGGTGCGGAAGGGTTTTTTACTGAAGAAACTGCCTATGACCCCCGTAGCCCCTACTCTGCATCAAAAGCAGCTTCCGATCATTTGGTAAGGGCATTTTATCATACATATCACCTCCCTGTTAAAATTTCTAATTGCAGTAATAATTACGGCCCTTTTCATTTTCCAGAAAAATTGATTCCGCTTTGTATTCACAATATCATTAATAATAAACCTTTGCCAATTTATGGCAAAGGGGAGAATATTAGAGATTGGTTATATGTCGAAGATCATGTTAGGGCAATTGATGTAATTTTTCATACAGGCAAAATTGGCGAAACGTATAACATTGGCGGGCACAATGAATGGACTAATATTGATTTGGTAAAAGAGTTGTGCAGGCAAATGGATGAAAAACTGGGAAGAGAGAATGGGGCTTCTGAAAAGCTTATTACATATGTAAAAGACAGGGCTGGCCATGACTTGCGTTATGCTATAGATGCCACCAAACTTAAAAATGAATTGGGATGGTTACCGTCTTTACAATTTGAAGAAGGTATTTCCAAAACTATTGATTGGTATCTTGGCAATACGGAATGGCTGAATCACGTTACAAGTGGGAACTACCAAAATTATTACCAGCAACAATATCACAAAAGATAAAACCACCACTCTTTAAGGGTTAAGGAAATATGAAAGGAATTATTTTAGCAGGAGGAAGCGGTACAAGGTTGTATCCAATAACAATGGGTATTAGCAAACAATTAATGCCTATCTACGACAAGCCAATGATCTATTATCCGCTAAGCACTTTAATGCTCGCAGGTATAAAAGAAATATTGGTTATTACAACACCAGATGACCAGGCACAGTTTATTCGCCTTTTGGGTGATGGCTCACAATGGGGCTGCAAAATATCTTATGCCAAACAGGAAATTCCAAATGGATTGGCACAAGCATTTGTAATTGGTGAAAAATTTATTGGTACTGATAGTGTAGCATTAGTACTTGGAGATAATATTTTTTATGGTAGCGGGTTCAGTAAATTATTGCAAGATTCAGCTAACCCTGATGGTGCAGTAATTTTTGCTTATCCTGTTAGTGATCCCGAAAGGTAT
>JANXSR010000381.1 GCA_025352625.1 Ferruginibacter sp. | reverse complement strand
TTGCTAACAGACATACCGGAAAGTTTTTGCCAGATGAGGTGTTGAGTGCTACGGGATGAGGGGCTGGTAATAAAAGCAATGCATGGATTGAAATACATGTGTACAAAATGGGCCGAGCTAATGGCTCTGGCAGTAGAGAATTAAAGTAGTTGCTTACCACTGGAATTGAAAGCGTAGAGGCATAGCCTCGGTTTAATTTCTCAACGCCGGATTTTAATCCGGTGATATACAAGATGGGTTGAGCTGATGGTAGCAATGCATGGATTGAAATCCATGTGTACAAAATGGGCCGAGCTGATGGCTCTGGCAGTAGAGAATTAAAGTAGTTGCTTACTACTGGAATTGAAAGCGTAGAGGCGTAGCCTCGGTTTAATTTCTCAACGCCGGATTTTAATCCGGTGTTATACAAGATGGGTTGAGCTGATGGTAGCAATGCATGGATTGAAATCCATGTGTACAAAATGGGCCGAGCTAAAGTAGTTGCTTACTCCTGGAATTGAAAACGTAGAGGCATAGCCTCGGTTTAATTTTTCAACACCGGATTTTAATCCGGTGATAATAAAAAAAACTCAACAACATGGCACATACCTATCACCAAATCTACCTGCAAACAGTTTTTGCAGTAAAGTACCGCAATGCAGTAATTGATAAATCCTGGAAAGGATTGCTACATGGAATAATTGGTAATCTAATAAATGAATGCGGATGCAAAACCATTATTATAAATGGTGTAGAAGATCATGTGCATTGTTTGCTCGGATTAAAACCTGTTGTATCTGTTTCAGAATTGATGAAGACAGTAAAAGCCAAATCATCAAAATACATCAACGACCATAAAATAACAAAGGAAAGGTTTGAATGGCAGAGAGGATATGGTGTATTTTCATACAGCCAGTCGCACCTGCACAACGTATATAAATACATTGAGCAGCAGGAAGAACATCACAAAAAACAACTCTTTAAAGAGGAATACCTGCAATTATTGAAAGCTTTTGAAGTGGAGTATGATGAAGCGTATCTTTTTGAAGACCTTGTATAAACTTTTATAGATTGAAATGTAAACAAATAGAATGGCTTTAGCAAGGGTTGCAACAATTTGAAATGCATCTATACAAGTTATTGACGATTTTACTTTATTAAAAACAGTACCTTTCAGGCAACAAACCAGCTGCATAAAATTTCAAATAAATGATACCATTTACTTCGTACCGATTGCCTTGTTTTTTACTTTGCTTTTTTATATTTAGTTTAACTGAATCCGCCTGCTCGCAGGTTCAAAAACAACAACACAATATAGTAATTGAACAATACGCTTGTTTACCCTGTGGCCAGGATTGTGATAATGAAGCCTACGACAAATTAGGAAATTGCTCTCACTGCCACATGCCGTTGGTAAAAAAATCGACCATTCATTTTAAGACCATTCAGCCTGCGGCTATTTGTAATTATATAAAAAAACATCCCCATGTTATTTTATTAGATGTAAGAACCAAAGAAGAATTTGAAGGTAAGGCAGAACCCAATTTTGGCACTTTAAAAAATGCCATTAATATTCCCATTCAGGAATTGGCGCAACGCCTCAGCAGTATAAACATCCTTAAAAATAAAGAAATAATTGTGTATTGCTCCCATAGCCACAGAAGTCCGCAGGCCAGTTATTTGCTTATGCAAAATGGATTTAACAATGTAACCAATATGGCAGGCGGCATGAGTGTTATGAAAGATAATAGCTGTATAAAATAATTAGTTGGAGCGTTATTTTTAATTGATAAAAGCAGAATTTATTTATACAAATTGGGTAAATCATTCTCAAACAACGTGTAGGGATCGTTGTAAAATTGTATAAAATCCGGCACGCTTGCATGGCCGGGAAAAGGTGCATAAAAATGCGTGGCGCTTTTACTATCATTGCGCCATACCAGCACATAAGCCAACTTTAAATGTTCCTGTTGCAAGGTCTTTAAAAGAGATGCAGTGTACCAGGTACTATCGGCTACCGATTCTAATCCTGTTTCGGTAAAAGCCGCAAGCTTATTATTTTTAGCTGCAAAGTTGTTAATTATTTTCAACTTTTTTAAACCTGCCGCCAGGTTGTATTTCCCGTCTCTGCCAAAATCGGCATAATCATCAAAGCCAACAATATCTACCCATTCGTTGCCCGGATAGCGTTCTGTATACGCTTCGGGTGTAATAAATTTACAATCTGGCGAAAATGCATAGATAAAATTATGAACCTGCAAACTATCTCTTAAATAAGATACCGTAAACTGCCACAAAGTTTTAAACTCTTGTGTGGTACAATGGCTGTTGCCCCACCAAAACCAATCGCCGTCAAATTCATGAAAAGGCCTGAATATAACAGGTACGGCTTTGCCATCTTTACCTTTAACAGACTTTGCTACTTCTGCAATTGTGGTGAGTATTTTTTTATAGCCTTCGTTAAAACTTCCACCGGGGATAAGGTAAGGCACTGCGGCTTTTGAAATACTATCAACCCAATAAAAACCTCCCGGCGAAACAGGATTTATAAAATGCCATGCAACCGTGGTAACACCACCCCGGTTATAAGTTGCAGCAATATTTTTTATTAAGTCGGCTTTTGTTTTTTGTATAGCACTGTCCGGCCTGCCGGAGAGGCCGCTAAAATCAACGCCCACAACGGCAGGGTGAGAACCTGTTACTGATTTTACATCGCTTTTTGAATAATCGTTGCCAACCCAGCCATGGCCATATTCGGTAGCATGCTGGTGGCCAAATAAAATATGCTTTTCTGCCAGCTTACTCAAATTGCGATACAGGGCTTTTGTTTCCCTGGTGGCTTTATCGTCTGACAATTTTTGAGCAGTTATTTGTGTAGCCGCAACTAATAGGGAGAGCACTACAATGAAGCAAGTTTTTAATTTCATTACAGCAAGATAAAAATTATGGCTGACTATTTGTAAGTTACTTATCAGATAAAAAACAGCTGGATTTTCAACTACCTTTTATGCGAATACAGCTAAAAATTTATCCTGTATTGTTTTTTATCAGCGTAATTTTAGTAACCAATATATCACCCTACAATTAATTATTATGGAACACACAAAACGTTTAGAAGAATTAAATCAGGCAACACTGGATAAACTGGATGAATATGTAAAATCAAAAGGGGCAGCCGGAGATGCACACAATGAAAAAATTAGCAGTGCAAAAGAGAAATGGCAGGCTGCCTGGAACGAGTTTTTAGAAACATTGCTGGTACTTGAAAAACTGGAAATTTGACAGTATAATAAATTGCCCGGTTCAGGTGTATTTCTAATTACAGCAAACTTTAGGATTGACAACCATTCGAAAAAGCTACTGCTGAATAGGAACCATACTGCAAAAGGTTGGCAACCCTTGCTTCAATTTGAATTGCACCCTCCGTTAAACAGTTGTTTTTTGTATGCTGCAATTTTGTTAACTTTATTATTCATCAAATAAAAAGGAGGTATTCATGCAATCTACAGATCAATCATGGACACCTTCGGTAACCGCAAGTTAACCGAATGTTCAACAAATAATCTGCCCGGCCTACGCCGCCGGGGGCCATCAGTTTATACTGATGGCTTTTTATTTTCTCTATTTTAATAATTAAAACGTCGCAATAACATGGAGTACTGGTAAGCATATAATTTACTACTCTATGAAATTATTTTTCATACACCAGGTATTCCCAGGGCTGTAAATCAACCTCTTTTTGCAAGGTAAAATCTGCCTTGGTTTTATCGAATACATTTGTAAATTCTCCTGCAAGGTGGTCATCAGTTATAATACAGCGAACAATATGTTTACTTAAATTAAGTATCGTTAAAACTTCGTGTGCTTCGTTTTTACGCAGGTAGGCCATTACGTTGGCTGGGACATTGGTTGATAAATTGTAGGTTGTTACGGCTACATCGCCGGCCCTTAATGCAGGATTACTTTTGTGCAGGTGAAGCAAGGTTTTATAAAAATCATGCAGCTCGTATTTACCGTTCCATTCTATTGGATCTTTATCAAAAAATTGTAATCTTTTTAAATTGGGTAATTCCTGCCCGCTATAAATTAAAGGCATCCCATTTCTTGTAAAACTTAATACTGCCAAAGCTTTAGCTGCATCTCCATACTTTTCATATTCAGTCCCGTTCCAGGTATTTTCATCATGGTTGGCAGTAAACCAAAGTGGTATAGCATCATGGCCACCTACCTGATCATACTCATACACGATTGCATCAAGCATACTTTTATCCTGGTGGTGTTTATAAAATTCTTCTGTTTTATGCATCCATTTCCACGTGTAGCAGGCATCAAATGCCTGGTAATAATCAGGGTGGTCCAATGGGTCACTTTCTGCCAGCCAAAAAAGTGTTTTTGTTTTTTCCAGTTCGGCCCGGGCTTCCAGCCAAAAATCGAGCTGTACCCAAAAAGCAAGGTCGCAGCGGTATCCATCAATATCACATTCTTTTACCCAATAATTCATGGCATCAATCATGGCTTTTCTTAATGCAGGATTATTGTAATCCAGTTCAATAATATCATCCATGCCACTTGCAATTTTAAAATCATTGGTATCGTTGTCTTTTTTAAAATATGCAGGATGTGTTTTTGTCCACACATGATCCCAGCCCGTGTGATTAGCAACCCAATCAATAATCACTTTAAAATGCATGCTGTGGGCCAGTTTAACCAGGTTTTTAAAATCAGCTAACGTACCAAACTCAGGATTAACAGAAGTATAATCACTACAGGCATAAGGGCTGCCCAGGCTACCCTTTTTATTTTTTTGCGCAATGGGTGTAATGGGCATAAACCATAATGTTGATACGCCCATTTCTTTTAACCTTGGCAATTCTTTTGCAAAGGCATTGAAACTTCCTTCATTGGTATATTGACGAACATTTACTTCGTATACATCGGTGTTGTTTATCCAGTCGGCTTTTTTAAAGGTCATTGCAGTTGTTTCTTTTTTGTTTTGGCAGATAATTTATTATTGTAACAAGCCAGCATTGAAAGACTGGCGTACGAAAAAAATATTCTTTACAGGTAATTTTTGTACCGTTCAAATGTAAGACAGAATGCCGGGTTTACCTCATCCCTCCTACTTTTACTTATAGAGAAAAAGCATAAAGAATTAAATTTTTTTATAAGATTTTTGTTTTATGAAAAAATTATGCAATTTTAATTAAGCAGTTGCCCTACTGAATGTTTATAAGCTTACTGTTGTCATTTTCTTCAAAAATCAGCTATCAATAAATCAGACATCAGACATAAAATTATAAAGATTGTACCTTTGCGGTAATGAAACAATTTAATGTTCCCATCATTTACCGCAGTCCTTTAATTGCTGCTATTAAAAACAAACGCAAGCAGCAGGATAAAATGAAGAAGGACTTTTCTCCTGCACTGTTGGATTTTGGATCGCTACAAATTTATTTAGCACGGCATTTTGGTTTTTGCTATGGTGTGGAAAACGCCATTGATATTGCATTTAGAACCATTGATGAAAATCCGGATAAACGAATTTTTTTACTCAGTGAAATGATTCACAACCCACAAGTAAATGCCGACCTGCAGCAAAGAGGTGTACAGTTTTTGCAGGATACAAAAGGCAAACAGCTTATCCCATTTGAGGCATTGAATAAAGAAGATGTAGTAATCATTCCTGCTTTTGGTACTACATTGGCTATTGAAGAAAAATTAAGCTCAATTGGCATAGCCATAGCTAAGTATAATACTACCTGCCCCTTTGTAGAAAAAGTATGGAACCGCAGCGAACAAATTGCAACCAAACAATATACTGTAATAGTGCATGGTAAACCTACACACGAAGAAACACGTGCTACTTTTTCGCATGCTGCCCACAATACGCCTACACTTATTGTTAATGACATGGCAGAAACCATTTTGGTAAGTAAATATATTACAGGAGAAAAACCGTCAAAAGAATTTTACAACGAATTTAAAGGCAGATTTTCTGAAGGCTTTGATGTAGAAAAAGATTTGCAGCGCATTGGGGTGGTTAACCAAACTACCATGCTGGCAAGCGATACACAGGCAATTGCTGATTATTTAAAACAGGTGATGCTTGATAAATTTACTTTAACAGCAGCTTCTATTGAAGAACGCTTTGCCGACACAAGAGATACTTTGTGCTACGCTACTAATGATAACCAAACGGCAGTGTATGGTTTATTACAAACACCCGCAGATTTGGCCATTGTAGTTGGTGGATACAACAGTAGCAACACATCTCACCTTGTTGAATTGTGTGAATCAACATTACCCACTTATTTCATCAGTTCCGAAGAAAAAATAATGTCTTCAACAGAAATAATGCATCATAATTTTCATACAAAACAAGAAATTACCACTGTCGGATTTTTACCAAATAAAGAACCTGTTAAAATCTTATTGACTTCCGGTGCAAGTTGCCCCGATGCAGTAGTGGAAGGAGTTATTAATAAACTGGTTTCCTTTTATAAAGTACAACACAAATTGCAGCACATTATTAATGAGTTCTCTTAAACTTTTTTTGTTGTTGACCTAAATATAATTATGACATTAACTATCCCCCTTTCTGTCAACAGAACTTATCGCATTGCAGTAAGTGTTTTCTTTTTTATTGCAGGTTTTGTATTTGCATCCTGGGCAAGCCGCATCCCCGATATAAAAAATCAATTACAACTAAGTGATGGAGGGTTGGGGAGTGTTTTACTGGCTTTACCAATAGGGTTAATGACTGGTCTTCCACTTGCAGGTTTTTTGGTATCGAGGTTTGGAAGTAAAAAAATAATGATAGCAGGCGCCCTGCTTTATCCTTCTATTTTATTATTGCTTGGGCTGGCGGCTACCCCGTTTCAACTGGTTGCAGCATTGTTTATGTTTGGGTTTTGCGGCAACCTTTTAAATATTGCTGTTAACACGCAAGCCATTGGAGTTGAAGCCATTTATGGCCGTTCCATTATGGCTTCATTTCATGGCTTATGGAGCCTGGCAGGCTTTTCAGGTGCTGCAGTCAGCACCATTATGCTTTCTTTAAAACTAACTCCATTTGAACACTTTGTTATTATTTCTATAGCTTCCGCACTACTGATTTTTACAGCTTATAAATACACGCTGCCGCAGGATAATGGCAATGCACAACAACCTCTTTTTGCAAAGCCGGATAAAGCTGTTCTTAAACTTGGCCTTATCGTTTTTGGATGCCTTGTTTGCGAAGGAACTATGTTTGACTGGAGTGGCGTTTATTTTGATAAAGTATTAAATGTACCAGCCTCATATAGAACAATAGGATACATTGCATTTATGAGTTCGATGGCAAGCGGAAGATTTGTTGCTGATTGGCTTGTTACAAAATTTAGCGTAAAACATATGCTGCAGGCAAGTGGTATCATTATCGCCATTGGCTTACTTACTGCTGTTATTTTTCCATTTATTATTCCTGCAACTATTGGTTTTTTATTGGTCGGTATTGGGGTATCTTCGGTAGTGCCATTAACCTATGGCCTGGCAGGAAAATCAACTACCATGTCGCCTGGTGCAGCATTGGCCGCACTTTCAACGGTTGGCTTTTTAGGATTTTTATTGGGGCCGCCTTTAATTGGTTTTATTGCGCAACTGGCAGGTTTACGTTGGTCCTTTACCGTTATCGCATTTTTAGGCCTCAGCACAACGGCGCTTGCCAGTAAAATGAAAATGTATTAATGATCCACTATTTTTTATCTGTACCAAGTGCACCCGGCAGCATCCTTGTAAATAGTTTGCTGTAGCAGATTATCCTCCTTTTTAAAGCAAACCAACCGGGGAACTGTACCGGTATTTTATTAATACCAGTTTTGGAAAAACGGCAACAATTAAACAGTATTATTAAATACTGCTGAGAAATATTTAACAAAACAAATGAGATAAAAGTCCTGAAATATTTTATCAATTAACCAATTAGTATTTATTTTAAATTATAAACAAAAAACAACTTTATGAAAAAAATCATTATTACAGTAGCATTTTTTGCAAGTGCAACTGCCTTTGCTCAAAAATTTGAACTTGGTGCCAAAGCAGGTGCAAATATTAGCAATTTTACAGGTACAGACAATTGGCAGAATGTAAAAACAAAAGCTTTGGTAGGTTACCACTTTGGTGGCTTTATAAGTTTTTTTGTAGGCAATAATTTTGCGATACAGCCAGAATTGCTATTCTCTTCTCAGGGTGCAAAATTTGAGTCAGCGGGCCAAACAACGAACCAAAAAGTTTCTTATATTAACGTGCCGGTTCTTTTAAAATTCAGAAGTGCTGGTGGCTTTTATTTAGAAGCCGGGCCACAGATTGGCTTTAAAACAGGCGAGTCAAGTGCAAGTGTTGACAGCCTTGCTAAAAGTACAGATTTTTCTATAGCAGGTGGTATTGGTTACCACAGCAAGATCGGTGTAGGAATTGGTGCAAGGTATACAGCAGGAATTTCTAAAGTAGGAGATTTTAAACCTGCAAATGGTATTAATCCTGATTATAAGAACGGTGTTTTTCAGTTAAGTATCTTTTACACGCTGTTTAACAAAAGAAAATAATTATTAAAAAAAACAAGCCCATAAATTAAATTAAAAAGCCACCTAAGGTGGCTTTTTAATAATACTAAATAGCTGCTTACATAGGCATGTCTTTCTTCATTATTAACTTTCCATCAAGGCCAATTGCTTCGCCTTCTTTCAATTTCATAGTAGTGCCATCAGTAGATTTTACTGTTCCATCTAATTTTATTACACTACCGTTAGTAAAGGTTAACTCCTTATCCAGTGGCGTAATGCTGCTTCCTTTCATCAACATTAATTTACCCTCTTTCATCATAACACAATCTTTAATTTGCAACGATTTTTCCATTTTTGGCGTTGCAGCTTTTGTTGTATCCTGGGCTACTGCAGCAGTAGTACATGTGCCTGCTACTAATAAAAACATAATTACTTTTTTCATTTTTTTGTTTTTTAATTATTGTAAGAATTATGTAGGTGAAGGCATAATTCCTGCCAAAGATTAAAATGTGCATAACTAAAAAATAAAGAGATTCTTTTAAGAAGAGTATAGTGTAGAAATATTTTCCCGCTTACTATATGAAGCAGGTAATGATAAAGAAAAATTTTTCGAGAAAATTAACATCTCAAAAAAATAAGAAAAATTGGTAAGGAAATTAATGTACCTATTATCGGCATCTGTGAATAAAAAAAGTTAACCATTGTAAATAAAATTCGTAAAGCGAATTATAACTTAGTAATTGGGTACAGTAATGTTTGTAATATTTATTACTCTTCAACAAATCCCCACCTTTCTTTCAACGTTTGTAATTCCTGCCCGTGTAGTTTTATTGCATCATAATGGCCGGCATTTTTTTTCTGCCGATATGCCTCGTATAAACTAACCGCACAGGCAACCGATATGTTTAATGATTTGATGATACCTACCTGGGGAATAATAAAATTACCATCTGCCATGGCAATTATTTCTTCACTAACGCCACTGTGCTCATTACCAAATACCAATGCTACGGATTCTATTAAATTTAACTCGTATAAATCAACGGCATCCGTACTTAAATGAGTGGTATAAATTTTTTTATACTTTTTTCTCAAAGCATCAAAACATTCCTGCGCATCTGTAAACTGGTGAATGGTTAGCCACTTGGCAGCACTGGAGGAACTTTTTTCACTCCATTTTCTATGTGGAGGAATTTTGTTATTTAAGATGTAAATATCCTGGATGCCGACAGCATCACAGGTACGCATAACCGCAGAAATATTATGTGGATCAAAAACATTTTCCAGTACTACTGTTAAATCAGGTTGCCGCTTATCTAATACGTTTATAAGCCTTTCAGAACGCTCGGATGTCATAAAATGTTTAAATAAAAATGAATTTCAAAATTACGTATAATGAAAGTAACAACAGGAGTGTGTTTGTTTATCAAATAAAAATTGTTTCAACAAACATTCTTTATTTTTATACTTACAATTTCTTTGCTAAGAAAAATATACACTTATACAATTAAAATCTCTTGCTTTTATGAGAACATCCTTAAAGAAAGACGAGAAAATTTTGCTAATTACAAGGCAACACTGGATAAAATTATTATTACCAATATTTATCTGGCTGCTAGTTGCTGCACTATCTATCTGGCTTTTGCAAACAACAGGCCTTATTATAACCCTGGCAGCAGCTTTATACCCCATGATTGAATACCTTAGCTGGAAAAATAATTTATGGTGTATCACCAGTGTTAGAGTAGTTGATGAAAGTGGTTTTTTTACCAGATATTCAAAAGAAAGTCCACTTGATAAAATTAATAATGTAGAGTATGACCAAAGTATATGGGGCAGGTTATTTGGCTATGGTAATGTAGATATACAGACGGCTGCTGAAATGGGTGAAACTACTTATGAGCTAATCCACCATCCAAAATTATTAAAAGATACCATAACACATGCGCAGGAAGAATACAAAAAAACCGCAATTAATAACCAGGCCATTCAACTTGCACAGGCAATAGCTGCAACATCGGCTGCACCTGCTTACACACAAAATATAATAGCTGATGAATTACATAAATTATTTGAACTATTACAGAAGGGAGCTATAACACAGGAGGAATATAATCAACAAAAAAACAGGCTGTTGCAGCGTTGATTTTTATTAAGGTTACTTTTCTTGCTTTAAGAGCTTATTAAGAAGCAATCCTTAATTGTACTAACTGAAAAATCCCTGCATTGTAACCCTGAAAATAATTAACTTACTTCAGGGCTACAATGTTATTGGGATAATTAATTTAAAAAGTACTAATTACAATTTAGTGATGTCTGCTACATTTTCAGCCACGTCAATTTTTTCAATGGTGGTTTTGTTAACAGTAAATGTTTTTGTGTAGGTCTTTTTTCCTACAACCAAATTGAAATTCAAAATCTGTGCATCATCTCTTTTTTCGATTTTGAAAGTACGTGGCTTAAGATTTGGTTCCTCTACCGAAGAATAAAATTCTCCTTCCTTTTTGTCTCTGATTGACAACAAAGGATTGGTTGAAGTGCCAGTGTGTACAACTACTTCGAAAAGAAGGTATTGACCTTCATCACCGAGGTACTTTACTTTAAGTGGCTCTTCGTAACTTACCGAATAATTTGCCTTTAATGTTTGTGCATTAGTAATATTTACAAATATTACCATCGATGCAACTGCGACTGCGATGTTTTTTAAATTTTTCATACTGTTCATTTTTTTTTGTTTAATAATTATTGTTTTCTGTTTATTGCCTTAACAGCAATGGGTTAAAATTTTTATCATTAAATGGCGGTGAAATAAATGCAAACGTTGAGTATGTTTTCTTATATGGCTGGGCTACGTTATAAATTCTTTTCAGAATTTATTTTTTTAAGCTGTAGAAAAATGATAAAGATTTTCATTTTAAAAACCTACAACAAGAAAAAAGTGTGGACAACAACAATGGTTATTTGCTATTGCTGACGTAAAGATAGAACGAAGTTTTATTGATTTAGAACCAATATTTTGCTGGTTTGTTTACTGCAAAAAACAGGTCAATCTTCTACAACCCTTGTGCAGTAATGGTTTTAACAAAATTAAATAATGATGCCCAAAGGCTTTTTGGCGCTATGTGTTTACAATTTGTTCACATACTGAGCTATAAAATATTTGCTCACTATTAGTTTTATAATAGAATGGAAAATATTTTTTAAAGTTATTAACCGGGCAACTTTTAAAAATTGGTATCGCTGTTACATAATTATGGCAACGCATTAAAATCAATTTCAGGAGCAATACCGGTTGCTGATTTTTTAAACATCGTATTGGGTGCAATGTTGTTATTAAAAAAACCTCCATTCTTTAAAAAGAATTGCCCATTTTTTACACCGCCTGTATAATCAAGCCGTTGTTTATTTTTTGCTGTTGCATCAACAGTAAATTTAACCTCAGTTACTTCATTCCAGTTTTCATTGGCCAATCGCACCCATTGATTGCTCCAGATTGCACTTCGGCTCAGGTATCCTTGTGAAGGTTCGAAGTTTTCAAGAAAGCTATGAAACCCTGTCAGGTATTTACTTATATCCGGCCTTTTCCACGAAGATATCAACTTCCATTCTCCAATTTCGGGTGCAAAAAACCAGGAGGTATAAATTGTGCTTCCGGCAACATCCGGCTTAGCTTTTGTAAGAAATTTATAGGTTGTGCCAGCCTTCCAGTTAAACAGTAAATAACTTTGGCCGCCCGTTCCCTCTCCGCCAAATCTTCCGGCAGTTACATCTATTCCTTTTTTTTCCAAAGTCGTTTGCCCTTGCCCTTCGGCAGGGTCCCATACAGAAAAAAGTATCCTTCTTTCTGTAGCTGAGTTTACCTGTATTCCAAAATACCCTTCCCCAAAACCATTTGCCATAAAATAAGAAGCAATTTTATCTTCGCCAATTGGTACAGTTAATTCACTATAAAAATATTCTTTATCTGCTGCTGGTGTTGTATAATTTAAATGGCAGGAAGGTCCTCTTCTTGACCAATAAAAATTAGCCGGATCATTAGCAAAAATTACATTGGATGCTGTAGCTGTTCCACCAATCATTATGTCTGAAACTTCTGCAAAACAGGTGCCTGTTTTACTGATTCCCTGAAGCGTTATTTTTATATAACCTGTGGAAATAATCGCTATAGTGGTTACAAAATATGTTTTGTATTCACTACTACCACTCAGGTTTACTGTAACTGCCTTTCCGTTTACTGATACTGTAACAGCACTTTTTGATGAAAGTGGTACCCTGGCTTTTATGGCTACGTTTAATTTACCCATTTTGCCAACGCTAAAAAACACAGTTGTTATAGTTTCGGTATTGGTCCAGTTTGTTAACCCAGTATCATTTATTTCTTCAACGCCACCTGTTGCCAATGTAGTTATAAAGGCATTGCCGGCAAGGGGGACTGCAATGTTTGTTAGTGCTGCTGGTATTGCTGCATTTGCTTTTGCGCAGAAAAAAATCAGCAAACTAAAAAGCAGGTTATTAATTACTGACATTTTTTTAAATGAAGCCATAGTAAACGCTACTTTTTGTTTATTTAAAATACCAATTTATCTGTTAGTTGTATGCACGTTTTTAGTTTTTGTCAAAAGAAAAAGCGCCTCTAAATCAAGACGCTTTTTCTTTAAAAACCTTATTCGTTTACTTATTTCTCAGCAGGCACCGACCTTACTGTTGTATTACCTCCACCATCTAAAGTAAGGTTTACAGGTTTATTTGTTTTCCATGCACCTTTTGTAAAGTCCGGTACATCCATACTGCGTGAACGATTGGCTACAGATTTTCCACTTAATGGTATAATAGAACTCCACGCTGCGGCATCATATACATCCTGGTCAAGTGGTAATCCATTTCGTAAACAATCAATCAACCGCCAGTCCATAATAAAATCCATGCCGCCATGGCCGCCTACTTCTTTTGCTATTTCGCCAATGTGTTTTACGATAGGCGGCGAATATTTATCATACAAATCTTTTAACTCTTCTGGTTTTATCCAATCATGTCCGAAAGCAATTCGTTCTGGACCCGGATACTTTTGTGCAGCTCCTTTGGTGCCACTTAACAGGTGAATTCTTGAATAAGGACGAGGTGTAGACACATCGTGCTGTACCATTATACTTTTGCCATTATTTGTACGAATCATCGTTGTATTCATATTGCCACGATAAGGCCTGTCAACATACTCTTTAAAGAAATCATCTTTTGCAGCCATTTCTTTTGCCAGATTATTCAGGGTGAAATCATTGGTGCTTGTGCTGGTGAGGTAATCAAATTTATCACCCCGGTTAATGTTCATACATTGTGCAATAGGCCCCAGACCATGAGTAGGATAAAGGCATCCATTGAGCTTGATATTTTGTTTTAAGCGCCACATATCAGCATAAGCATTTTTGTTAAAAAGATATTCTTTAGAGAGATCGTGGAGGTAAGCACCTTCTGCATGTAGCAGTTCACCAAACAGTCCCTGCCTTGCCATATTAAGCGTAAGCAATTCAAAAAAATCGTAGCAGCAGTTCTCCAACATCATCATATGCTTTTTTGTTTTTTCTGATGTTTCCACCAGTTGCCAGCATTCCTCAATAGTGAGCCCGGCATTTACTTCAGTGGCTGCATGTTTACCATTCTTCATGGCATGCAACGCCACGGGGGTGTGCAATTCCCAGGGGGTAGGCGTATATACCAAATCCACCTCATTGCTTTCACACAATGCTTTGTATCCTTCATCTCCACTGTATTCTTTGGCTTTTGGTCTTCCCATTTTCGCCAATGTCTTTTGTGCGCCCGATACCCGGTCGGGATATTTATCACAGAGCGCAGTTATCTCCACCCCATCAATAAAACTCAATCGTTCTACCGCACCGGAGCCTCTCATACCTAATCCTACAATACCCACTCTTACAATATTTAATTTGGGTGCTGCATAACCGCACATATTAAAAGAACCTGCAGAAGGCGTTGCCTTATTCATTAATCGCCGATCACTTTCATCAGCAATTACAGTTGCAAATGCTTGCCCTCCGGTAACAATTGCACCGGTACCCAATGTTAGGTTTCTTAAAAAATTTCTTCGGTTCGAATTCATAAAATGATTACTTTTTTTAAATGAAAAACAACAATAGAATGAAAAAGTACGCTAAATAAACAAGTATTCCGCGATCAAACGGTTGCATTAATTTAAAAAGGGATGGATCCTTAATGTAAGGGCTGCTGTAAACGGACTAATTACCACATTAACCGGCATCACCCCACTATTTTATACTAAAAACAGGAATTGATTATTGATGAAAAACGAACTTTAAACAACGTTATTCAAAACCATTTTTTACCAAAATCGTTTCCCCGGGGGTCATATTTAACCTGAGTACATTGTCGTTTACTTTATATTTTTTTTGTTCCCCTTCTATATAAAATGTTTTAAAGGGAAGTTTTAATTGCAGTAACCCGGCAACAGTTGCCGTAATTTTTACCTGGGTAATATTACCATTCTCTTTAACTGCCGAAACTAGAAAAGCACCTTCAGTTCTTAAAGTATTGAAGGATACATCTTTCC
The DNA here is from genome assembly GCA_025352625.1 of Ferruginibacter sp. Taxonomy (GTDB): domain Bacteria; phylum Bacteroidota; class Bacteroidia; order Chitinophagales; family Chitinophagaceae; genus Ferruginibacter. The sequence continues at coordinate 2,788 of JANXSR010000381.1, read as the reverse complement.
AATAAACAGGAATGGCAGGGAAAATTTCTATGTAGCCATTATTGCTTTGAATAAGCATTTCATGTATCCCTTGTGCAAAGGCAAAATTTCCTTCAAGTGTAAAGGGACGATAAGTGAAATTAGAATATTGTCCGCCACGCTGATCGCCATTTAAATGAAAACTATTTACCGAAACAAAATTGTTGGCAAATATTTGCAACATCTTAGCAGCACTATCTCCTTCCTTTGCTTTTGCATACAGGCAGGCGGCCCAGCTAAAAGAATAGCCACACCATTCTCTTGTTCCCTTCTTCTCCAGCCAGCGCAGGCTTTTGTCTATTAACATTTTATCTTCCATTACAGCAACATTCAACAACCCCAATGGGTAAATGGCCATCAGTTGTGCATGGTGGCGATGAGACTCGTCAAGATTTTGAGTGGCGGCAATTGTAAGCCCGGTATAATTTGTATCTAAATCCGGATACAATTTACTATCTAACAATATTTCTTTTTCATTGCTCCCGGTTGTTTTTTGCAGCACCTCCACATACTCATTATAGAAATTTTTTACCAGCGACAAATCATAGTTTGTAAAATTGGGGAACCATGCATTGATGCTATTGTTATTGTATTCTGGTGAGGAGCTTAGCGGTAAATGATATTGATGCCTGATGGAATCAATTACACAAACTTTACTAATAAAATTTTGGACTGCACCAAAATAAGGACGGCATTTTTCTTTTAAAAACTGAGCATCCATTCCATATTTCCATTGCCAGTAAAAATGTTGTGTCAACCATGTTGCGGTTGTGGGGCTCATAGAATATTGTATCCACCCTCCCATTGGTTTGCCGCTGATGGTTGTTACCCCTGGCACATTTAAACCATCCACACCAAAATACTGTTTTGTCCATCTTTCATTTTCAGGCTTTACTTTCCAAAGCCAGTTGGTGTAGGAGGCGGTAAGTTCAAGGTGATTACCCGTATAGCCGGGCCAATAGCTGAGTTCGGTATTCAAATCATGGTGCAGGTCGCCTTTCCATGGTGGCAGATTTCCATTGTCTGCTGTCCAGATGGCCTGTAGAGAAATGGGGGGCGTATTGCTTCTTGCCACGCAGCCAAATTTATACATCTCCAGGTAATATTGTTTTGCTAAAATAGTGTCTGGAATTGAAACAGTCGAACGGCTCCAGTAGTCTTTCCACCAGGCAAGATGTGTATCCCAACCGGTTGGTTCTTTGATGGCAACATTTATTGCCTTCAGTGTTGCCCTTTTATTTTGAGTAATAGTCCATTGGCCAATTATTTTGTTAGAGAATTTTGTCCACTGCACCAACACTTCATAATAACTATTCTTCCATGTAGGCTGGTGATACAATAAAAAATTCTTTCCTTTTGTAATACTACCCTTTGCATAACCCAATCTTGCGAGCCCCTGCCCTTCTACACTATTACCGGTTTTACCATTTGCTGACGAATTATAAGAAGGCAGCATTAAGGATGGAACAATGTCAATTGTACAGTTTTCAAAACTAAAATATCCGACCTCGTTAACTGCATGAATGTAGTTAGTAAACACGACTCCATTCTCAAATTTAATAGTACTTAAAGCTGTTTTAATATCAAGTTCATTATGCACAACTTTTCCTAATTTGCTCATATCAAATTCCAATGCTGCACCCGGAATTTTTGTTGGTGCAGGGTATTTTTCATATGGTTCATCACCTATTTTTTGCACTGTATCATATTGCCCTTTTTTCACCTGGGCAATAACCCATTTAAATCTCAACTTATCAATTTCAGGCATGGGGCGATCATCCCACAAGTCCACTCTGTCAAGCGATAACCGCACTTTATTTTCTTTTTGCCAAATTAAAGCGCCGAGCCAGCCATTACCAAGTGGAATGGCTTCATCCCATCGTTTAGCAAGAGAATCAAATACAAGATTGTGTTGAAGGGCTGGCTGTGCAATAACCGGCAAAAATTGAAAAAGAAAAATAAAGGTGGCAAAAAAATTTTTCATTTATTCTATTTATTACAAAAAGATATTGCAATTTTCAGTTCCCTCCAGGAAGATGAAAATATTTTTATGTGTTCTCTTTCCATTGATAATTTCCATCAGCAAAAATTTCTTTACCCCAAACCGGCAGTTCTTGCTTTATTCTTTCTACAGTTTCTTCGCAGGCATCAATAGCAAGTTTTCTGTGTTTAGATGAAGTAAAAACAAACAGGCATATTTCGCCAATATTTATTTTACCAAGACTATGGTATACGTGCATACAGGTTAAAGCGTATTTATCAAAAATAGCTTCTCTTATTTCCTGCATTTTTTCTAAAGCCATTGATTCGTAAGTGGTATATTCTATTGCAGTTACCTGCTGCTGCTCTATTAAATCTTTTCTTACCTGCCCTAAAAAAATACTATGAGCACCTATATCAGTTTTTGAGCTGTGCTTCTGAATACTATCAGCAATAAATGAAGTTGTTATTGCACCCTGGATAAATATATTTTTAGGTGTTTTAGTTGACATATATAAAGTTGATTGATTATCTTAAAAATAAACTATTGCCATTTTGTAATTAAATAGATGAAATACATTTTTTCAAAAGTATTAAACAAAATTTTAAAAGAGGTGATCTTTAATTTGTAGGGTATACTTGATTATTGTTTTGAAGGACTACTATGTATGGTGGAGCTGGAGATAGTTTCAATAAAAAAAGACCTTTTAAGAAGGCCTTTTTTTGGGGGATACAAAAATTATTTTAAAACAAGACTAAGAAAAAAAATAGAAGTTGACTGATATTGGAT
>JANXSR010000379.1 GCA_025352625.1 Ferruginibacter sp. | reverse complement strand
AAAAAAACAGGCCGATAGCCTAAGGTTGGAGTTTCAACATTCTGCCAACGATACGTTGCACATGGCAACTGCGAGAAGTTTGGCTTACTATTATATGGAGACAAACAGGGATAGCGCACTCTATTTTGCACAACAACAAGCAAATATTGCAAACCGGTTAAAATTAAAACTGTGGGAGGCCGATGCGCTTGACAATATGGGATACCTGTTATCCGAACTTAGAAAATATCCTCAATCGTTGCAAACATTTTTGGCCGCTTTAAAAATTGCTGAAAACAAAGAAACTGAAAACAATATCTATAACCCATCAAAATTTTCAATAAAGGAAGATCCCACAATTGGTAGATTGACTGTGCTTTCTTTTTGTCACCAGGATATGGCGGGGTTGTATTCAAATACGGGTAATGTTCAGAAACAATTGTCCAATTTACTGGAAGCACTGAGGATTGGAGAAAGTATACATGACATGTCTATTTTATCTACCACCAATATGAATCTAGGCTTGCTGTACCTGGCGCTGAATAAATTTGATTCCGCATTGATCTTCGGACAACGGGCATTAGACTATTCCAACATTTCGGGCTTTGGAAAATACAAGGGCCATAACTTAATAACAATCGGAAATATCTATTTTAAAAAAGAAAATTATGCACTGGCAAAACAATATTATAAAGATGCGGTGCAACAGGTTAATAAGGAAAATAATCTTAAAGACCTCGCAAATGTCGATGTGCGGCTATCCTATTTGCATAGCGTTATCGGGCACAGCGATTCGAGCCTCTGGTATGCAAAGAAGGGATTGGCAATCGCTCAATCAACGGGTTCACCGGATGTAGCTGAAATGGCCTATACTTCGTTGTCTGCTATATACCGTCTGAGAAACGAAATGGACAGCGCTTTTTTATACCAGGGCCTTGCAATGGCTGCTAAAGACAGTTTGAACAACCAGGAGAAAATGAATCAATTTCAAAATATTGGTTTGGATGAGCAGCTCAGGGTACAGGAATTAGAAAAGGAGAAAATAGAAAATAAAAATAAAATAAGAACTTATGGTATGCTGGCAGGTTTGGGAGTGCTTTCCATCATCGCATTCATTATTTATCGCCATAGCCACCAAAAGCAAAAAGCAAATGTTGTATTAGTAAAAACACTTTCTGATCTAAAGTCCACCCAAGCCCAACTAATTCAATCCGAAAAAATGGCATCGCTCGGCGAACTCACTGCGGGTATTGCACATGAAATACAAAACCCATTAAACTTCGTGAACAATTTTTCTGAATTGAATAAAGAATTGATTGAAGAATTAAAAATGAAAAATGAAAAATTAAAAATTGACGACGAAGAAGTAAAAGAATTACTTGATGACCTGGAAATTAATCTTGAAAAAATAAATCACCATGGCAAACGTGCGGATGCAATTGTAAAAGGTATGTTACAACATTCGCAGTCAAGCACCGGGAAAAAAGAACCAACAGATATTAATAAACTTGCCGATGAATATTTACGCCTTGCCTACCATGGCCTTAAAGCAAAAGATAATTCATTTAATGCCACATTAAAAACAGATTATGATGGAACAATTGGCAGCATTAATATCATTCCGCAGGATATAGGAAGGGTGTTGCTGAATTTATACAACAATGCGTTTTATGCGGTGAATGAAAAAACGAAGCTACTATCGCAAGGATATGAACCAACCGTTTCAGTGAGTACAAAAAAGATGGCTGATAAAGTAGAAATAAAAATTACAGATAATGGCAACGGCATTCCGCAAAAAATAGTAGCTAAAATTTTTCAGCCCTTCTATACAACTAAACCAACAGGGCAAGGAACCGGGCTGGGTTTAAGTTTGGCTTATGATATTGTGAAGGCGCACGGCGGTGAGTTGAGAGTAGAGACGAAAGAAGGAGAAGGCAGTGAGTTTATCATTCAATTACCGTTTGTCTGAATCACTGATTAATAAGATTAAAAGATTACGCAGATGAAATACATTAACAAAATACAACGAAATCAAAAATCCGTGCAATCTGCCCATCCGTGCAAATCCCCGCCTGAATGGCGCAGTCGGGCAGGCGTGATTCAGACAAACTATGATATTGTAAAAGCACACGGGGGAGAAATAAAAGTAAATACAGTTGAAAATAAGGGCACAGAATTTATTATTCAATTACCAATTATTTAATAATAATGATAAAGACATTTCGATTTACCATTCTTCTCGCATTTGCATGGAACATTGGCTTTGCACAAACCAAAGAATTAATTGACAGCTTACACCATCAATTGGCGATTGCCAAAGACGACACCAGCAAGGTGAATGCACAGGCATTTTTGTGCCTGGCGTATCGTTTGGGAAATACTGACTCTTCCCTTTTCTATGGACAGCGGGCCTTAGCAGCTGCCCGTCAGATTAACTATCCGGCAGGAGAAATATTGGCCTTATCATTTATAAG
>JANXSR010000348.1 GCA_025352625.1 Ferruginibacter sp. | reverse complement strand
AAAATTGTATTAACCTATATTGCTTAAACAATATTTATATTACCAGCATATCCTGATAGAAAATCGCTTTATCCTACTTAAAAATATAATTTATTAAATAATAATTTATTATATAGTTTTTTCGTTAATTCAAAAAATTACACTACTAATATTTAAACCCATAATTTTTTGGTGGCTACTTTAACAGAATTGAATAAAAATAGAACAAAATACTTTAGTGTAAAATTATGGCTATTTAGAACAGTCATTGTTGGCGTTGTGGTATTATTAATTGCAGTGATTTTATTTTATGTTAACAGGGGGCCAAAAAATACTGTTTCTTTTAATGGAGTCCGAAAAGTAACCATTCAAAAAGAAAATGGCCGGTATAGTTTTTATAAAGATGGTAAACCTTTTCTGGTACAGGGAGGTTCAGGCAATACCTACATAAAAGAATTAGCTGCTACAGGAGGTAATACCATCATTTGCTGGGATACTTCAAAAATAAAAGAAACGTTAACAGAAGCTGCTAAATACAATATAGCTGTTATTATTGGCTTAGATGTGCCGGGCGGCGAACAGATTGCATTTTACGAAGATGAAAAAAAAGTAACAGCTTTGTTCCATGAGTACAGCAACATTGTATTGCGGTATAAAGATAATCCTTCATTGTTTGCATGGTGCCTTGGCAACGAATTATTAATGCCTTTTTCATTAACAACCCCACCATTTTACAAATCATATAACCGCTTGCTTAGTGTAATACATCATGAGGATCCTCACCATCCGGTGGCTACAAGCACTATCAACGTTGCAAAAAGAAATATTATCAATATTCAATGGCGTATACCGGCTTTAGATTTTATTTGCATCAATACTTACAACCGCATTAAAGTGATTGAAGAGGATTTAAATGTAATAAAAAGGTTTTGGAATGGGCCCTACTTAATTTCAGAATGGGCACCCAACGGGGGATGGGAATCTGAAGTAACAGCCTGGCAAGCTCCCATAGAAAATACCAGTACCAAAAAAGCAGATCAATACCATGAATTATTTACAAAATATATGCCCGTAAAAGACCCGAGGTTTTTGGGATCCATGGCATTTTACTGGGGTAACAGGCAAGAATATACGCATACCTGGTACAGTATTTTTTTAGAGGGTACACCCAATGAAATAAAAGAGGCATTGAATGATTGTTGGAAAGGTACAATTACACAGCATCAATCACCACGAATACTTTATTCCCTGATAGATAACCTTGGGGCAAAAGATAATATTATTTTAAGTCCGGGTTCTCAACACAAGGCGTCTGTAATAATGGAAACAAAAAATTCAACAGACACTTTACAATATCGCTGGGAAATTTTAAAAGAAGACTGGCAGTTTTGGGGAAGAACTTGGAGTAATTTTAAAAAACCATTGTCAGAAAAAGGGTTGCTTGCAGACAGCACTTTGCAAAACACCAGTTTTACAACACCTTTAAAAGAAGGCCCTTACAGGGTATTTGTTACCGTTTACAATTCAAAAGGGTATTGTGCTACAGCCAATACCCCAATTTATGTAGTAGAATGATGAAATTTAACCCTACACCAATACAACCACCTTCTGTTAAAGAAAAAGTTGCACTCCGGCTGATGATATTTATCGGTGTGGTAGCTACTGCTTTTTTGTTATACAACATGTTTCAAAATAGCAATATCAGTTATTACCCGTTGTATGTATTGCTGATGGTAACAATGGTATATTACTGCCTTAAATACCTGCACGAATGGTATCATTATTTTTCTATTTCGGCCAATAAAAAACCTGTTGCAGCAAAAAATTATACCGTAGATATTTTAACTACTTATTGTGCAGGCGAGCCGTTTGATATGTTGGAAGAAACGCTGATAGCCATTCAACAAATAACCTATCCACACACCGCATGGTGTTGCGATGAAGCCGATGATGCTAACGTAAAACAATTGTGTCTGCAGCTGGGTGTAAAGCATGTAACCCGAACAATTAAAAAAAATGCCAAAGCCGGTAATATCAACAATGCATTACAACAGGCAACCGGCGAACTTTGCGTGGTGCTTGATCCAGACCATATACCTGCACCCAATTTTTTAGATGAGGTGGTGGCATATTTTAATGACCCTGCAGTGGGATTTGTACAAATAGTACAAGCTTATTATAACCAAACAGAAAGTCTTGTAGCCAAGGGCGCAGCACAACAAACTTACCAGTTTTATGGCCCTATGATGATGGCTATGCATACTTACGGAACGGTTCAGGCAATTGGAGCCAACTGTACTTTTAGAAGGGCAGCACTTGATTCGATAGGCGGCCATGCCAGTGGATTATCCGAAGATATGCATACTGCAATGCAGCTGCATGCCAAAGGCTGGCAATCCGTTTATGTGCCTGCCATACTTTCAAGAGGGTTGGTGCCGGCAACTATGTCGTCTTATTACAAACAGCAATTAAAATGGAGCAGGGGCACCTGGGAACTATTGGTTACAAGTTATTTGAAGTTGTTTACCAAATTTACATGGAGACAAAAAATACATTATGGTACTTTGCCTTTTCATTATCTCTGCGGATTAATATTTTTTATTAATTTTTTAATTCCGGTTATTTCCTTGTTTACCGGTTACATTCCTTTAAAAATGGATGTGGTTAGTTTTTTGTTGGCCGTTTTTCCTTTTTTTGCAATGGGTATTCTCATCAGGCATTATGTTCAAAAATGGGTGGCAGAAGAATCGGACAGGGGCTTTCATTTAATAGGAGGTATTTTACAAATTGGCACGTGGTGGATACATTCAGTAGGTTTTGTGTATACCATTCTTCGTAAAAAAGTTCCGTATATTCCTACACCCAAAAATGACAACGATCCGTTACCTTTTTTGCTAAACCTGCCCAATATACTGGTAGCATTAATATCGTTGATAGCCATTGTGTACGGTCTTTGGTACGATTATACCCCCTACACAATTTTTATGGTTTTTCTTGCTTCGCTGCAAATATTTTTTATGGTTTTTATTCTGTCTATTTCAGGATACACCAGTAAAATGAGTAAGATTAATGCAATCTCATTAAAGCTCAGACAACATACCGGGTTCATAGAAAAAACACACGGTTTTTTAAGAAGTTATTCTATCCCACTTGCTGTTTTAGTGATCGTTTTATTTACTTTCGGCCTTTGGAAACAGCAACAGTTATCTACGTACTTACCAAAACCATTACCAGGGTTAAAAGTATTTTACATGGGCTTGCACCAGCCCGGCAATGCTGATACACCCGATTCAAAACAGGTTATTTCATTAGCTGCAGAAAGAAAAGATATTGCCATAATTTCTTTTGATATTAATTGGAGTGCCGGAGAAAATAATAAGTTAGATGTTGCCAGTTTGCAAAAGGTGTACGGCATGCATGCCATACCATTACTTACATTTAATCCATCGCAAAAAGACAGCAGCTCCAATGTGGCGAAAGATACCGCAGCTATGCGGCATATCACCGAAGGTAAATACGATACGCTTCTTTTATCTTTTGCCACACAAATAGCAGCATTAAACAAACCGGTATTTTTACAATTGGGTACCGGCTCCATACAACATCAATATCCTCTTTTTTCTTTTGATAACATCCGGCCCGAAGATTTTATATCATCCTGGCAATATGTGCACCGCTTGTTTAATAAAGCTGGTGCCACCAGTATAATCTGGGTATGGACTCCCCGTGATACGGCTTCGGTAAGTACTTATTTTCCAGGAAAAAGTTATGTAGACTGGCTTGGTATAGATATCGCTGAAACAAAAACCGCAACAGCTCTTTCAAACAGCAATAGCTTTGATAGTATTTACAGGCCTTTTCACCAGTTATCCTTTTTTAGAGCAGGCTTACCCGTTATGATAACCGGCGCCGCCGGTGATGCCATCAACAATAACCAATGGTGGAATGCGGCATGGAAAACAATTGATACCGCCTTCACAGAAATTAAGTCGGTGATAGCTGATGCACCCGGCGACAGAACAGGGCATCCAGCCAGTGCAGCATTGGCAAAAGCAACAATAAATAACATACTGCTTAAGGGGCCATCAGTAGCTATGCCCATTAATATTCAGGAAGCAGTAATGCCAAAAGCAACAGGGCAAACCAACCTGATTTCCTTGCCACTTGATACCAAAAATATTGTGTATGATAAAGGATATAATTGGTTTAGAAACAGGCATACCCTCAATTTAAAAACATTGCAGGCCGATGTGGCAGCAATGAAAAAAATAGGTATTAATACCATCGAAAGAACAATGCCTGGTTTTTATGATAATAAGCTTGACAAGGTATTGGTTGCAAATAAAATGAATCTCATTCCCCGTTTTTCTTTTTTTGTTACTCCTGAAATAGTGGGAGATGAAATGCAAATGCAAATAGAAAAAGCAAAAATAATAAGCGCTATAAAAAATAACCGCTCTAAAAAATATATCGTAGCCTGGAACCTGGGGGCAGATATATTGTTTACCCTTGGCAACCAAAGCTACAAACCAGATTATTTTTATTACCAGCAAAAGTATGTTCAATGGCTGGCAGCTGTTTGCACAGAAATCAGGCTGCTGGATACGGTGAGGCCAATAATAATGGACCTGCAATGGGATAGGAACGGCCTAAGCCGTTTTCAATATTACAAAACACATGTGCCACAAATTAATAACTATATGTTGCAGGCAGATGTAAAATGCAGGCAATGTTTAAGTGAGCCATTGCAGGAAGGAATGGCCTGGGGCAAAGTGCCGGTAGAGCTTTGGCCGCTGGTGCCTGCTATAAGCCAACAGGGTACAATACCCGCCTGGCAGGATATTGAAAATACAGACTACATAACATTAAACGGATTGTTAGACCTGCAGGGCAGAAAAAAAGAATGGTATAATAAAGTGGTAAATGCATGGGGTAAACAACCGGTAAGCAAATCGTTAATACCGGATATTAAAATTTTAAGACCCGCCAAAATTACCTACGAAAACACCCAGCTTAAATACCAGGTGTTGTACAAAAACAGCAATGCTCAATGGAGTATTTACAATGATACGTTAAAAAATATCCGCTTTGAATGGTACCTGGTAAGAGTTGACCAGTACGACAATACGATGTTTATTAAAAAAGCAGGGGAGGGCGCTTCAGTTGAATTGTCTACACCCATGCAGCCTCAATATTACAAGCTGTATGTTGAAGCCATCAAAGGCGATGAAGTTAAAATGATGAATACTACATTAAACACGCCGTTGGAATAAATTATCCAGTTAAAAGTTGATACCATTTATTTAAAAACAGGCTGTGTTTACAACCTGTTTTTAACCAGCTAACTTTTTTTATATTTTATTGCAGCAAAATTTCCATCTTATAATGCAATGCATACATTTAAAAAAAAATAAATAAAATAAATTTGGATTCTAATTTTATTGTCACTACGTTTAATGTGCCAATACACAATCTCCATTCCTGAAAAACATTTTCCCACCTTTTTTATTAATAATCCAACATTCACTAAAAGACAAATGATTTAGTCATTTATAACTGCTATTCTTTTATAGAATATTTTTATTGTTGTTCAATTTTAATAAATTATTTACCTCCTTCCCCTACCTAAACTAACCGGTAACTCATTTAATCTATCCTTTTATTACTGCATATTAATCTCAATTAAGTTAGTCTCTATTAACTAAAGCCAAGCAAAATGAAAAAAATTAAACTTTTCTTACAACAGAGAAAGCAATTCTTGTTTTCTCTCCCCATGTTTTTTTTAATAAATATTTTATTTATTTCAAACAACACCATTGGCCAAACGGCAACAGTAGCAAATGATAAATTGAATTTTCCACCCAGTTCTACCGTGAGCATAAGGGGTAGTTACTGGGTAGTCTATCAAACAGTTGCATTGGAGGTCTATCCGGAGGAAGAAATAAAGGATATCGATATCAGTACAAGTGTCATACATGCTCCCTAGCCTTTATCAGCCGATGCAGCAGGTGAAGCATAAACTATTTTCCTTATAAACTATGAAGTAGTCTATTTGTTATTTTCTAACTAATAAAATTTTATTACCATGAATATTCTTACCAAGCGATCTACGCATTACTCCCCATTAAAGCAATTGTCTGATGGATTTGCTTTAATAATGAAAAATTATTTAGCGATTGCTGTATTAATTTTTCTAAACAGCTCAATAGCAGTTGGGCAAAATTTAAGTTCGATACAAAAAAGTTTGCAGTCAGGAAACAATAGAACATGGGCAGCAAATACTCCGCCCACGAACCCCGTAAAATTAAATTATCAAAAACATGTTACTGAGAATGGAATAATTTACAACGAGTCGGCTTACAGCCTTAACCTGGCAACTATTCCATTTCCTGCACCTACACCCTGCGATGCACACCGGTGGGATGCAGGCGACCATTGGGCAATAGATGCAAATGGAAAATGGATCGGATCATCAGCTTCCGGACAAACGCAACCTCAGGGGGTTGTAGCATGTGCCAGCGCAGCTGCTACAGAAGGAGGTTTGCAGGTGTATGCCGGAAACTACGATATTGGCAGCAATCCCATTTCGGCAGTATTGCCCAAAACTGATTGCTATAATATGGGTTCCCTGCCTGCTCCTAATGTAACGGAAACGTTTGGCCACCCTTTATCTGCTCCTACACAGGGAGAACAAATTGTTTGGTTCAATTTCGATATCCGCCCACTGGCTGGTACCTATCAATTTCAGATTGTTACAAATGAACGTGTTGGGTTTGTGCTTTTTAGTGTGGATCCCAATGATGCACAGCCCATTAATGGTATAACGCCAGGTACCACTTATCCGGCAGTCAGAACCGGGCTTCCGCCAAATACAGAAGTCACTTACTCTCCGTCAGGCAATTGCAGCAATTTGAAATTTGCCAGCATTGATATTGGGGGAATTTCTCACCCGGCCTGTGGATATAGTGGTAATGGGTGGACGACTATTACTGTTCCATCTTTTAAAAAGCCTACCAACTATTACCTGGCCATGTGGATGGCAGACGCATCAGCAACTTCATTTCCAAGTAGTATGAACCTTATATATAAATCTAGGTATGGCTGTGGTGGTGCCACTTGTGCTTTAGGGTTCGACACAAAAAAGGTTACCTGTAATAACAACGGTACCTATTCAGTATGTTTAAATTATGGCGGAAGTGCAGGAAGATGGGCTATTAAAGATGAAACAGGTGCCGCCACAAGTGTTTCTTATACTACTTACAAGCAAGACGGAACTACAGTAGCAACTACAGGAAGCAATCCTCCAACCAATCCATTATTAATGACATTTGGAACCATCACTAATAATGAGGCGGTGTTTGGGACTATATGTGCAACCTATCCTATAGGGACGGCATATGATATTTCCCTAACGCCCGATCCAACCTTTAGCTATGGCTCAGGATATATACAATGTGCGGATGGTGACCGGCAATCGGGAAGCTCTGCAGTGGCTTCAACACTTGCAGTAGATGTTTCTCCGCATTGCTCAACGCCGGTAACGGGCGAAGGTTGTATAGATATAACTTCTGCTGCCCACAGTGCAAATCTAACAGTCACAAGTGCACTGCCCGGAGGCGTGGGAGCATATACTTATAATTGGGAAATTGTGGGTGGTTACAAAGGTTTGTTAACTAACTCAACGTTGGCCACTGCAACTTACACAGCCGGTGTTCTTGATGCGGGTCAGGATGTAGCGTTTAAAGTTACGGCTACACCAAAAGATCCTGCTGTATGTATTCAAACGGCGACTGTTTTGGTGCATGTGTCATCTATAGGCAGGTGTGGTGTTACAGGCTTATCGCCCGTTTGTGTTGGATCAACCAATACATATACAGGAGCACCCAATCCTGTTCCTGCAAATGCAACTTACAATTGGGTACATTCAGGATATGGAGGTATTGGTACCACAGATGCTACATTAGCGAGCACCAACGGATTGGGTACTATTGATGTAAAGTCAGCAACCAAGGGTTACCGAATTACACTCAATCAAACATATGCCAATACAGATTTAAGTGGCAGTTGTAATGAAGATGTAACTGTTAATGCACTATCAACGCCATCCGTAGGTGTAGTAAATAATTGTAATGGAACATCAACTTTAACAGTAACAGGCTTAGCTGCGGGAGCTATAATTACATGGAGTGATGATGCTACAAATCATAGTAATCCGCGTATTGTTAGTGTAGCGGGTGAATATAAAGTAACTCAGAAAGTAGGAGATTGCACAAGCTTAGAAGGAGCAGGAACAGCAGCTCCTAAATCCAGCACCTCTCATACAACCACAGCAACAGCATGTGACACATACACATGGGCAGCACCTTTCGGAAATGGCCAGACTTATACAGGATCAATCAGCGGAGTTACAAATGTGACTACGAATGCTGCAGGTTGTACCCATACAGAGACACTTGATCTTACCATAACAAAGAGTACCTCACATACAACCACAGCAACAGCATGTGACACGTATACATGGGCAGCACCTCTTGGAAATGGTCAGACCTATACAGCATCAATCAGCGGAGTTACAAATGTGACTACCAATGCTGCAGGTTGTCCTCATACAGAGACACTGAATCTTACAATCAATGTCACACCTTCTGCGCCAGTACTTACTATTGTTAATAATTGCGGTAGTTCTACCATTACAGCTAAAGATGCCAGCGGTAACCTAATAACTACCGGATTAACCTGGAGCAATGGAGCAACTGGTAATCCAATTACAGTAACAAGTACAGCTGCGATAACTGCAACTATAACAACAAACAGGTGTACTAGTAATGTAAGCAATGCTGTTACTCCTATAGGGGGGGCCTGTAGCCACATTTTCCCGACTGCAACTACATGCTGCAATTATGTAAATGGACCTACAAATACCTTCCAGTTTAAACAAGTATGTATTACACCAGCGTATGGTAATACTGCCGGCACAAACAATACTGTAGGTAACGCTATACCAGGAGTGTTCTTCTATTATGGTGATTATACGCCAACTTCGGGTGGTGCGAAAACAATAGTGATTTCGCAAACGTATGCACCTAGTGGTATACTTGCACCATTTAGTGCAAAGACTGCAAACTCTGTTCGCCTGACAGACAGCAAGTGCAATAATATAGCGATAACTTCTGTTAGTTATAATAATACAGGAGGGGTTGTTACAATTAAATTCACTGCAACTGCAAATACCAAGTATGTAATTTCTGTGAAGTATGATACCAAGTCAATTATTGGAACCAAACTTCCAAATGGTAATCCATTACCAAAAGCAAGTGTGGCAACATATACTTTCGGAATGAGTGCAGGCACTATGGTTGCAAACGTTGTTCCAGTAGCAGGTAGTACAGGTTCTATCAATGTATCGGTTGGATGTTCAGATAACACACCTGCTCCAACCGGAACTTGTACAGCACCTATCGCCAGGTCTATTGAACAACCAATTGTAGAACCTGTAGTTACTAACCTTACAGTAACAGCTTATCCAAATCCATTTACAGATAAGGTTAAGTTCTCTATTGTATCACCGGTTTCAGGCAAGGCTTCTCTGGACGTTTACAATATGATGGGTCAAAAAATACGTACCATCTACCAGGGTTATTTATTTGCAGGAAAAGGCCAGGTGGTTGAGTATCGAATATCTTCTGCGTACCAGGGCAATTTGATCTATACTTTAAGGGTAGGCAACCAGCAGGTAAACGGAAAATTAATGCAGGTTAAATAGTGAAACACCAATAAAACAAACAACCAGGGCTGCTCTATTGAGCAGCCCTTTTTTATTAATAAAACTTTTTTTACAAATAAAATTTTTTCCTTATTGTGTGGTACTAAAATCAAATGCTGTATTATTTTCCAGGGTGGTTTATCCGGAATTTTTTTTGGATAAATACAACTCTTTTTTCAGGACAAAATGTGCTGAAAAAAATATTAAAAAAAAGTGTTGAATTAGTTGCAATAAGAAAATTGTTTATATAATTTAGATTATTAATTATTGCAAACCGATCAGGTTCTTATTAAATTAAAAAAAGCCAGGAACGCTATTTTTATAATGATTGATTAAATATTTTCAAGAAAATATTTTTTTTTCCTTGAAAAAGAAATATCCACTATCCTTCCCCAAAGCCACGCTGTATACAACTTTGAAGCCCTGTTTTATTTCATTGTCCTTAAATAACTACCCTTAAATAGAATTGTATATTCATTTATAATTATTGCTTATTACTCAGTAATAACACTTTTTTTTAGCTTGTTAAAATGATTGCTGTTGATTTTTTATTTAGATTGATGTAACCCTAAACATTTAAATAATACCGCCTATGCAAGTACAGATTTTTCCTTAAAAGTTTTTACTTTTTATTGATAAAAGTAACCCACACAAAAAGACTAAAAAGCAATTGCTTTTTTAGATGCTTATCTACACACTGCGATCACAAATAATTTCTGAATACTAATAAATAATTGCCAGTGCAATAAAAATGGGTAATTGGAAAACTGGTATTTAACTGCAATAACCAACCCATGGTTTTCAGTTTCAGTAATTTAATTTCTGTGATAACCAACCGATACTATCCTTGTACCTTATAAACTATTAGTAGACTATTTTTTATTTTATAACTAATAAAATTATTACCATGGATATTCTTACCAGGCGATCTACGCATTACTCCTTATTAAAGCAATGGTCTGATGGATTTGCTTTAGCAATGAAAAATTATTTAGCGATTGCTGTATTAATTTTTCTAAATAGCTCAATAGCAGTTGGGCAAAATTTAAGTTCGATACAAAAAAGTTTGCAGTCAGGAGACAATCGAACATGGGCGGTAAATACTCCGCCCAAAAATTCAGGTAAACTGGATTACAGAAAGTATACAACTCAAAATGGTATTATTTATAAAGAGTCTGCTGTTAGTGTAAATACTTCGTCCCTGCCCCTTGTTGGATCAGGAACTCCCTGCACAGCACATCGCTGGTTTGCGGGAGATGGCTGGCGACAGAACACTGCTGATAATACAGTTGTAAATAAGTGGGAACCCACCGTGCAATCTTCTCCAAACCTGCAACCTAAAGGGATTGTGCGATGTGCAAGTTCAGCAGAAACAGAATCAGGGCTGGAAGCTTTTAAAGGAACTTACGATATCGGCAGCAATCCTATTTCGGCAGTATTGCCAAAAACTGATTGTTTCAGTATGACCACCGAAACCTTTGGAAATACAGTTACAGCCCCAACACAGGGAGAAGAAATTGTATGGCTTAACTTCGATATCCGTCCATTGGCCGGTACTTATCAGTTTCAAATTGTAACCAACGAAAATATTGGATTTGTGCTTTTTTATGTTGATCCTGCTGATGCCAGGCCAATTGATGGTGTTACTGGAGGAACGGTATATCCGGTACCTAACGATGGTTTATCAGGAAATTGTAACAATCTTAAATTTTCTACCATTGATATTGGAGGTGTTGCACATCCCGCCTGCGGAACAAGTGGTAATGGCTGGACTACTATTACTGTACCATCATTTAAAAAACCTACCAATTATTATTTGGCTATGTGGATGGCTGATCCCAACAAAACTGCTTTCCCAAACAGCATGAACCTTGTGTACAAATCAAGGTACGGTTGTGGTGGAGCTACCTGTACATTGGAGTCATTAGGTAAAAAGGTTACCTGTAATAACAATGGCACTTATTCAGTATGTTTAAATTATGGTGGCAGTGCAGGAAGATGGGCCATCAAAGATGAAACTGGTGTTGCCAGCAGTATTTCTTACACCACTTATCTTCAGAACGGTACTACTGTAGTAGCTTCTGGTACTACGCCAATGACATTGGGAACTATTCCGGACGGGGCGGTATTTGGAACTATTTGTGCCACTTATCCTTTGGGGACAGCCTATGATATTTCACTTACCCCCGACCCAACTTATAAACCAAGCAATGATTATATACAATGCGGAGATGTAGACAGGCAGACTGGAAGCTCTGCCGTGGCTGCAACAATTGCAGTAGATGTTTCTCCGCATTGCTTAACGCCTGTAACGGGAGAAGGTTGTATAGATATAACCTCTGCTGCCCACAATGCAAATTTAATAGTCACGAGTGCACTGCCCGGAGGCGTGGGAGCATACACATATAAATGGGAAATTGTGGGTGGTAGCACCGGCGTGTTAACTAACTCAACGTTGGCCACCGCAACTTACACAGCCGGTGTGGGTGATGCAGGTCAGGATGTAGCGTTTAAAGTTACGGCTACACCAAAGGACCCTGCTGTATGTATTCAAACAGCGACTGTGTAAGTTGCAGTGGCCAACGTTGAGTTAGTTAGCACACCGGTGCTACCACCCACAATTTCCCATTTATAAGTGAATGCCCCTAAACCTCCGGGAAGTGCACTGGTGACTGATAAATTCGCATTGTGGGCAGCAGAGGTTATATCTATACAACCTTCTCCCGTTACCGGAGTTAAGCAATGCGGAGAAACATCTACTGCAAGTGTTGCAGCTAGTGCAGAGCTTCCCGTTTGCCGGTCGACATCTCCACATTGTATATAATCGTTGCTGGGTTTATAAGTTGGGTCGGGGGTAAGCGAAATATCATAGGCTGTCCCCAAAGGATAAGTGGCACAAATAGTTCCAAAAACCGCCCCGTCTGGAATTGTTCCCAATGTCATTGGCGTAGTACCAGAAGCCACTACAGTAGTTCCGTTCTGAAGATAAGTGGTGTAAGAAATACTGCTGGCAACACCTGTTTCATCTTTGATGGCCCATCTTCCTGCACTGCCACCATAATTTAAACATACTGAGTAAGTGCCATTGTTATTACAGGTAACCTTTTTACCTAATGACTCCAAAGTACAAGTAGCTCCACCGCAACCGT
>JANXSR010000347.1 GCA_025352625.1 Ferruginibacter sp. | reverse complement strand
ATAATGGATAAGCAAAAAGCCTTTAAAGAAGGAGTGGATTATTTTATGGGAAAACCATTTTCAAAAGAAAAGGTTAACACAATTATGGAAAATTTTATCCACCCGATCAGTTAACCATTGTAAAGACATATCGCTTTGAAGGTGATTCTGATCCTTCAGATTCTTCTATTATTTATTTAATTGAAGCCAACGACGGGCTGGTGGGCTACAGCATGGATGCATATGGCGCTTACAGCAATCATGCTGATGATGGGTATGATGATTTTATAAGAAAAATACCCATGGAAGAAAGAGACGAGCAAATTATTTTTGAAGACAAGGCTGAAGAAGTGCTATAGAATTACCTTTTATCTAAAAACAACCAACCGGGTTTTGATTATTCAAAACCCGGTTTTATTTTAAGTGTAGCCTCTTTCAGAAAAATAAATTACGCTTGCTATTGCAAACTGGTTTCGTAAATACATCTCCATGGGTTGCCTTTACGAAAAGTTTTTATATACTTTCGTAAATAAACCGTAACAAGCATTCAAAAACTGCCATACTTTAGCCCATAACAATAAACTTAAAAACCTAAAAACAGATAATATGAGTAAATGCAGTCTTTCAGCTTTTTTATTATTCTTATCTTTTTCAATTTTTGCACAACAAAAAGGCAGCCAATGGCCTGTCCTCAGGCATTATGACCAGGAGCATTTACTCAACATAGCTCTTCCGTTAGGTGGAATTGGAACAGGGACAGTTTCATTGGGTGGACGTGGCGAACTGCGTGATTGGGAAATCATGAACAAGCCTGCAAAGGGATATAGTACGGTTACAAAAGGGAACAATGCCCCGTTCTTTTCTATTTTTGTAAAGCCTCAAGGCAAGCCTTCAGTAACCCGTGCATTAATAGGGCCTGTGCATCCCTCCGAATACAATCATTATGAAGGTCGTCCTGTAAATCAGCATGGCTTTCCTCGATTTACCAATGCAAGTTTTGATGCCTCATATCCTGTCGGCATGGTTAATCTTTCTGATAAAACGATGCCCGTTAAAGTGAAGATTACCGGTTTCAATCCGTTGATTCCCGGCGATGCTGATGCCAGTGGATTGCCGGTAGCTGTTCTAACATATGAAGTAACAAATACTACCAATGAACCAATCGAAGTTTCTGTTTGCGGAACAGTTCGGAATTTTATTGGAAAAGATGGCAGCAAATTTCACACTGATTGGAAAGGGGATTATATTCCTGACGGGGCAAAAAACAACCAGAATGTTTACAGGCAAAATGAAGCCTTTCAGGGTATTTATATGTATTCAGACAGCGTGGCAAAAACAGATGCAGCTTATGGAACAATTGCCCTTACAACTACAGATAAGTCTGGTGTAAGCTACCGCCGTTCGTCTGAAACCAACAGTTGGGAACGGGCAACGCTTGATTTTTGGGATGACTTTAGTGCGGATGGAATGTTAACAGACAAAACACGTTTGTTTGATGATGACCCAATGGCTTCCTTGGCCGTAAAGAAAAAAATTGCCCCCGGGGATTCCCGGTTATTCAGGTTTTATGTTACATGGAATTTTCCCAACCGATATGCATGGTCAGATGAAATTGTTGGAAACTATTACAGTGATAAATATGCTGATGCCTGGGATGCGGCACTGAAGATTATTCCGCAGATTCCCCAGCTGGAGCAAAAAACAAAAATGTTTTTAAACGCATTTCTTTCCTCCTCCTATCCTGCCCCTGTAAAAGAAGCAGCACTTTTTAATTTAAGCACACTGCGTTCCCAAACTGTATTCAGAATAAAAGACGGTCACATGATGGGCTGGGAAGGAGTGATGGATGAATTCGGCTCCTGCTATGGTTCCTGTACCCATGTTTGGAATTATGAAGTGGCAACGCCGTTTCTTTTCGGCGAACTGGCCCGTACCATGCGTGACGTAGAGTTTAACCATGCTTCCGATTCAACAGGTATGATGTGTTTCAGGGCTGGGCTTCCCTTGGAAAAAGCTTGCAATAACAAGTCCTTTGCTGCAGATGGACAAATGGGAACTATCATGAAATTTTACAGGGAGTGGCAATTATCCGGTGATTATAATTTTTTAAAAAATAATTGGTTGAAGGTTAAGAATGCCCTCGCTTTTGCATGGATAAAAGGTGGATGGGATGGTAACCAGGATGGTGTTATGGAAGGTTCACAACACAATACAATGGATGTAAGTTATTATGGCCCAAACCCACAAATGCAGTTTTGGTACTTTGGTGCATTAAGGGCTGCAACAGAAATGGCAAATGCAATGAAAGATACAATTTTTGCTGAAAAATGTACCCGGCTTTTAAATGATGGCAATAAATGGGTTGACAAGCAACTTTTTAACGGTGAATATTATGAACAAAAAATTACTGACCCTACAACTTTTGAATTTCTCAATATGGATGACCCACAAGTGCTTATTCCAGACTACCAATTGGGAAAGGGCTGTCTTGTAGACCAGTTAGCAGGGCAATACATGGCTCATATTTGTGGATTGGGATATTTGGCCAACAAGCAAAATATTAAAACCACTTTGAAGTCGGTAATGAAGTACAATTACGTTAAGGACTTTTCTTCCTTGTTCAACAATATGAGATCTTATGTAATAGGCGATGAAAGCGGACTGATAATGGCAAGCTGGCCAAAAGGCCGATTGAAAGTTCCCTTCCCTTATTTTGCAGAATCAATGTCGGGGTTTGAATACACTGCCGCAGTGGGTATGATTTATGAAGGTCAAATTAATGCAGGTTTAAAATGCATCGAAAGTATTAGGAGTCGTTTTGATGGGTACAAAAGAAATCCTTTTGATGAAGCCGAATGTGGGCATCACTATGCAAGGGCAATGGCAAGCTGGGCCGCAATTATTGCCCTAAGCGAATTTCAGTATTCCGCAGTTACAAAATCTATGACTATCACATCTAAATCCGGACGTTATTTTTGGAGTAACGGTTACTCCTGGGGTATTTGTGAGGTTACACCCAATGAGGTAATCCTTGAAGTTTTGAAAGGTTCTTTGGACTTGAATTCATTTGCCCGTAAGGGAAGGGTTCCCAAACAATTTCAAAATTTACAACTTAGTGAAGGACAAAAAAAGATAATTGTAAATTAAACTGGAATGTTGAAGCAGATAAAGTTTGATCATTTAAATTAAAAAAAGGAACAAACAAATGATGCAGAATACCTTTTGTATAGGCGGTTTTTTCACAACTATTCTATAATAATTGTAAAACGTCTCCCGTGAAACCCCGACGCAGAAAATAGCAACCAATAGGGGGCAACCAGCTTTTATTTATTTTAGTAAAGACTTTAACTATGTAGCGTATTAAACATCATGGTTTCGTTCAAGTTACTTTAAATGGTGGTGTAGGCCTTGAAAGACCCAACAAGCCACAGACAAAGCAGCATCAATAAAAAATTGCCCGTATATTGCAATGAAACTAACGTGGGTATTTTACTACCATTTATAAAAACCTACTGTTTAATAAAACCTCCGCAAATTAGTACCGTAAACCCAATTTAATCTTTTACACCTTCTTCAACTCCATTTAAAGACGATGCCTCTTTCAACATAACTGGCTCCAAATCAAAAGACAATCCATGCTGCGCCACTCCATTTACTACAAGCTTTATAACGTTATTGTATAACATTTTTTGCTGTACCAATTCAATGGCATATATTTTAGCCTCAAAGTGATAAGTGATTTTTACAGAAGGCCAGTCTTCTGGTATGCAAGGCTTAAAGTGCAGTGTATGTCCTTCTTTTTTAAGCCCTATAAAAGAGTCCACCACCAACTGGTACATCCACCCTGCCGAACCGGTGTACCACGTCCAGCCGCCACGGCCTTTGTGCAGGGGCTCTGCATATACATCGGCTGCAATTACATAAGGTTCTGTTTTATAGATGTCTATTTTTTCAATCGTGTTGCCACGGTTTAACGGGTTAATCATTTGCAATAAATCCCATGTACGTTGTTTATTTTCCATTGCTGCAAAAGCCATTACCAGCCAAATCGCCGCATGTGTGTACTGTCCTCCGTTTTCTCTTACACCCGGCACATACCCTTTTATATAACCGGGGTTCATCGCAGATTTATCAAAGGGCGGCGTAAACAATTGTATCAGGCCATCTTCCTTTTGTACAAGAAAATCGTCTGCCGATTGCATGGCTTTTAATGAGCGTTCTTTACTGCCGGCATTTGACAACACCGACCAGCTTTGTGCAATAGAATCTATCCGGCATTCTTCATTGTCATGTGCACCCAACGGCACCCCATCATCAAAGTAAGCACGCCTGTACCAATCGCCATCCCAGGCATTTTTTTCAATATTCAGGCGTAATTTTTCTGCCTCGTCTATACATTTATTTCCAAACGGAATATCATTTTTTACTGCGGCAACAACTTTAAAATGCATTAAAATATCATACAGAAAAAAGGCGAGCCAAACGCTTTCGCCTTTACCATGATTACCCACTTTATCCATACCATCATTCCAATCGCCGGAACCCATTAACGGCAATCCGTGCTCACCAAATACCAGCCCATGTTCAATGGCTTTAACACAGTGTTCATACAACGAGGCTGCTTTATCAGATTTAATAGGCAGGTCAAAATAAGACTCTTCTCCTTCATTTAACAAGCGCCCTTCTAAAAAATGTATTGACTCGTTTAAGATAGCATTATCAGCAGTAGCTGCAATGTATTTTGAAGTAACAAATGGTAACCACAAATAATCATCAGAGCAGGTGGTTCTAACACCACGTCCGGCAGGAGGATGCCACCAGTGTTGCACATCTCCCTCTTTAAATTGCCGGGAGGCACATAACAAAATTTGTGCTTTCACAATCCCGGGTTTGGTGTGCACCAAGGACAATACATCCTGCAACTGATCTCTAAAGCCAAAGGCTCCGCCGGATTGATAGAAGCCGCTTCTTGCCCAAATACGGCATGCCAGTGTTTGATAATTTAACCAACCATTGGTGAGTATATTAAGGGCTTTATCAGGCGTTTCTATTTGTACTGCACTCAATGTTGTTTGCCAGTATTGTTTTACTTTTTCCAAAGCGGTACGTGCAGCGTTGCCACCTTCAAAAGCCTGGATTATATTCACCGCATCTTCTATATTTTTACCGGCCCCTAACCTGAAAATAATTTCTCTTTCCTGGTCTTCTGCCAAATCAACCACCACCTGTATGGCCGCACACGGATCAAGGGCTGCGCCTGTTCTGCCGGAAAGTTTTGCCCGGTTCATAGCTTCAGGATTTTGAAGTGTGCCGTTTCTGCCAATAAATTCAGAACGGTCAGTGGTATGTGTCTTATTAATATCGTCTACATCAAAAAATGCCACTCTTGTACCAAATTCTGTATTGTAAGCATTGCTGGCTAAAATAGCTCCACTCTGCACTTCTACCTGCGTAATGGTATGCATGAGTGATTTTGCCCGCAGGTCTCCCAATACCCACTCAACATAACCAGTTGCAGAAACACGCCTCGGCCTGCTGGAATTATTGCGCAGCTTTATCACCATAAATTTAACGGGTGCATCAATATCAACATACACCGTCATAGCAGATTCAATACCATCTTCACTATGCTCAAATATGCTGTAGCCAAAGCCATGCCTTGTGATGTAAGGTGATTGGCCACGGCAAGGTAACGGTGTGGGCGACCAAAACTTTCCGCTTTCCTCATCTCTTAAATAAAATGCTTCGCCTTTTAAATCGCCGATAGGGTCATTGTTCCAGGGTGTTAGTCTTAACGCATGTGCATTTTCTATCCAGGTGTAAGATTGCCCGCTTTCTGATATAACACAACCAAAAGTTGGATTGGCCAATATATTAACCCATGGAGCCGGTGTAAAGCGTGTAGTCGTAGTAGTAATTACATACTCTTTACCATCACCGGAAAAACCGCCGGTACCATTAAAAAACTGCAGGTCGTTTCGGGGTGGCACAGCAGTTAATACAGATGAATGAAATTTAACCGGACTGAAAAATGGTATAGATGATTTTAGTTTATTGCGCCGGTTCATTTGTTCTTCCAACGTACCCAGTGTGTCAGGTATTACAAGATGAGCCACTGTTTGAAAAAGTATCCGGTCTTCGTTGGAAATCTGGTCGGCAGCACGGATGAAAATCCCGCCGGGGTGTTCTTTCATATCGCTTGAAAGCCCCGGTGCCACAAGGCTTTGTATTTCATTGTGCAATACCTGCCTGTATCCTCCATGATCTTCGTTCCATATTACAAGGTCAACCATTAATCCTTTTAAACGCCAGTAGGTATGCGCCTGCACCATTTGCCTCACCAATTCAATATTTGCTGCGTCTTCAATTTGCAATAACACAATTGGTATATCGCCGGATATGGAATAACCCCACAAACCCGATTGGCCGCGTTGATTTTTAATAATAGTTGCCGGATCTGTACGTAAGGAAGGATTTGAAAAAATGATTGAACCTGCGAGGCGGCTAAATAATTGTGCATCTGCTTCCGTAGCATTTATCTGCCGCAGTATTACCTGGCTATGTGTCCATACCAACTCCAGTACCCTGTTGGTAAGGTGCCTGTCCTGGTATTTTTCTACCAAAATATTGCAACCTTCTTTTGTTTCAGCCACGCCAAAAATCATATCAACAATGGCTGTTTCCTGCGGTTCAATAACAATGCGGTATTGAATAGAAATAACCGGATCAAGTACGGAACCGCTGCTGCCGCTTAAAGGATTTTTTTGTTGCAATACCTTTGGTGCATTGATGGTATTACCCCTTCCGATAAACTGATCCCTGTCTGTTTCATAAGTAATATTCTCCACCACTGCATCATGCACTTTCATTAAATGAAACATCCAGGGCGGCTGTTCATCTAAAGATCTTGGCCTTCTTGTACACACAATGGCGTGCCTTTGCTCAATAATTTTTGTTTGTACAAATAAATTGCTAAATGCAGGATGCGCTTCGTCCGAACTTGCATTGGCCAACACTACTTCGGCATAACTTGTTATTTCAATGATTCTTTTTTTTCGGGAACGGTTGGTAATATGTACCCTTCTTAATTCAATATCATCTTCTGGCGACACCACAATTTCTGTATGCGTTTCCAACGCAAAATCCCGTCGCCTGAATTCTGCACGGCCCTGAGAAAATACTGCTTCATAATTATCGCCTTCTTTTAAAGACGGTTGAAAAGAAGCTGACCAGTAAGCATCTGTATCAAGGTCACGTATGTAACAAAAAGTTCCCCAGTTATCGCAGGTACAATCCTCCCGCCAGCGGGTTAGCGCAATATTTTTCCAGCGGCTATATCCCCCACCTGCATTTGTTACCATCACATTGTATCGTCCGTTGGATAATAATTGTACTTCCGGTATACTTGTATGTGGTGTGTTAATCACCCGCATGGAGGTATCGGATGAAGGGTTAACACTTGTGTCTCCTGCATGTACACTGGGCGAATAAAATGTAGAGATTCTTGGCACTCTTTCCTGCAATAAAAGTAAGGTGGCTTTTACCTGTACATCATATTCAAATCTTTGTTGCATTGGTTTATCAAACAACAGGTAGGCAATGGATAAAAAACTCATTCCCTGGTGATGCGCCATGAACGATTTAATGATTGATTTTTTTTGCTTTCTTATTAAACGGGAAGCGGTGTAATCAACCGCTTCGTAAAAACCATACTTACCTTCAAAGCCTGCTGTTTTTAACACCTGTAAATTATCATAGGCATCTTGTGGTGCCACCATCAACGACATGACAGTTGAATAAGGTGAAATCACCAAATCTTCTGCCAGCCCACGTTTAAACCCAAGTCCGGGCACTCCAAATGCACGGTATTGATAGTTAAGATGTGCATCTACCATGTTGTAACCGGATTCTGAAATGCCCCACGGAACGCCTCTTTTTTTACCATAATCAATTTGTTTTTGTATAACAGCTTTATAAGTTTGATCGAGCAATGTGTTATCATAAGAAGGCATTACCAGCAGGGGCATCAGGTATTCAAACATGCTGCCGCTCCACGATAAAAGAATGGGTGTAGTACCCAGGTTTGTCAATTGCCTTCCTAAAGAGAACCAGCTTTCCTGCGGTAATTTCCCCTGGGCAATTGCTACAAATGTGGTCAGCCTTGCTTCTGATGCCAGTAAATCGTAGTAGCTGTTATCCCTGCGGTGTTCATCTACATTGTATCCAATGGTTAAAAGGTGTTGTGTTCTGTCGTATAAAAAATCATATTCAATCATTGACAGTGCTGCACATTTTAAAGCTAGCTGCTCCAGAATTAATAATATTTCCTTTCCTTTTCTGCCTGCTTCTGTTATAAAAATTCTTACCCTGGTTAACCATTCACTTTCTTCCCCGGTATTATCAGGTAAAGATGCAGTGACTATTTTTTGCAATAAATGTTGTTCTATTTTGGCCAGCTCTCTAATGGTTGGTATTTCTTCCAAATCTGGAATTAGGTAATCAAATCTGGCAGGCACAACAGGCAGTAATAGCCATGGAACCATTGAGGCCAATTCATTTTTGATTTTACTGATCTGCATTAAAACTTTTTGCGACCAGGTATCATCGTCATTGTCTGGTATAAAATCCAGTTCGATGATGATCTCCGTAAAAGAAATTTCTAATTCATCCAGGTAAGCCTTTACCTGCTTCACAGTTTTACAGTTTTCTACATACGTATTTTCAAGCTTTTCAAAAAAGTTATTGAGTGGTTCGGAGTAAGCTGCCTTTTCAATTAATATCCTTAGTGAATCCAGCAGGCCTTCAAAAACATTATCAGTAAATATTTTTTTATCTGCCAATAGTAACAAACCCTGTTGCATGGTAACAAGGTGCCCGGCAAGGTTACCACTGTCAACCGTTGAAATATACCGGGGCAGCAGCGGCACCAACGTTTCTGTATCGTACCAGTTATAAAAATGCCCCCGAAACCGCTCCATCTCTTCAAGGGTATTGAGGGTATTGGCAGCACGAATGGTTACTTCTTCTGTAGAGATGTAACCAAAATCATGCGCCGTTAAAATAGCCAGTAAAGACAGGCCTATATTGGTTGGCGAAGTTCGGTGAGCAATTCTTTCTACCGGATCTTCCTGGTAATTATCAGGTGGCAGCCAGTTATCCTGCTCCCCAACAAATGTTTCAAAAAAGTGCCAAATTTTTCGACCAAGCATACGCAGGTAAATTGTTTGCTCTGCAGAAACCATTTCCCTTTTTTGTATAACAACACGGCTGATGAACCAGGTAATAAAAGGCCCTGCAATCCATCCTGCTAAAAAGGGTATGGAAAAAAATAATGCATTGGGTGCATACCTTACTAAATAAATAAACAATCCAACAGATAGCAGCGGACCAAACCACATAGTAGCATAAGCTGCTGCAATTGTTTTTTTATGATTAAGTGTACTGTGATAGGGATTCCATTGCAACAGGTTTTTATGGCTAATGAACATGCGCCACAGTGTTCTTAGAATAGCATCTGAATTTGAAAATGCATCGTAGGGTAATGTAAAAAGATCAAGCAGGTGCTGGTAAAACTGATCGCTTGCAGAACGAAATGAAAATATAACATGTTGCGAAAAAATTACATCAGGCGGTCTTGTAATCAACGACCAGCAAAAACTGATGATGGATGGTAATAAAACAATAAACGAAACTGCAGCTGTCCAAAACAATGGTGCCGAAGAAATTATCCAGCCATATAACAACAACAACAACAGCGATTGCGGAATAAGGCTTCTGCGGATATTATCAAATATTTTCCATTTAGATAATAAAGACAATGGGTTTGATAAAATTTTTTTATTGGGGCCAGGCACCCACGGAAATATCCAATTGGCTATTTGCCAGTCGCCCCTTATCCACCTATGCCTGCGCTGCATATCTGTAATATATCTTGCCGGGTATTCTTCGTAAAGCTGAATATCTGTTATCAATCCCGAACGGGAATAGCAACCTTCCAACAAATCATGACTAAGAATTGAATTATCGGGAAAAACATTGTGAAGTGTTTCTTCAAAAGCTGCTACATTATAAATGCCTTTACCTATAAAAGATCCTTCTTTAAAAAGATCCTGGTACACATCAGAAATAGCACGGGTATAAGGATCCGTGCCAGGCTCATTGCCATGCAATTTTGTATAAACAGAGCTATTATTGCCGGGTAAACTATTTGATACTCTTGGTTGTAAAATAGTATATCCTTCTGTTACCCTTTTTTTCTTTTGCGAATAAATTGCATGGTTAAGCGGGTGGGCCATAGTTGCCACCATTTTCCATGCGGCGTCTCTTGGTAACTGTGTATCTGTATCAAGGGTGATGACATATTTTACGGAGGTGTAAGCCTTCTCCTCTCCCACTATCACTGAAAAATATTCTTTTCCTTTTCCCAATACAAGCGCATTTAGTTCGGAAAGTTTTCCCCTTTTACGTTCGTACCCCATCCATATTTTTTCCTTTAAATTAAATTTTCTTTGCCGGTGAAAAAGAAAGAACGTATCGTTGGTTTGCCTTTCATATTTCCTGTTTAATTCAATGATGCTGATCCTGGCGGTTTGTAACAATAATTCATCTTCGGGCAATGTTTCTGTGGCGGCATCTTTAAAATCTGTTACCAATGCAAACTGCAGGTACTCATCCCTATTAGCCAAAAAACGAACCTCAAGTGCTTCAACCAATGCATGAATACCTTTAACCGAAGTAAGGATAGTTGGCACCACCACCATAGTGCGATGCTGCTGAGGAATGCCTTTACTAAAATCCATCCTCGGCAATAAAAATGGTTTTGCAAGTAAATTAGCCAGCCAGTTAATAACAGACATGGATAAACTACTGGTAGCAAGCAATATGATAATACCCAATGCAATAAGTTGTGCATCAGATAAACCATTGTGAAATGTTTTGTAAATAAGATACCAGGCAATTAAAACAGCCATTACAATAATACCTCCTGCATATAATAAAAAAGGAATTTTATTAAATATTTTTTTGAAGGTTTCGGCAACGCCGGAACGCATTTTGGCAATTTTTTTAATTTTTATTAATCCCTGGCAGGTAAGATAATATCCTACATGCCGCATCCTTAAATCCAATTTATTATCTGCATTTTCTGCTGCCTGCTGCACAACAATTTCGGCCACTTCCCATTCGGTTAACGTACTGTTTTTAGCAATTTTTTCAACCACATGCCGGTAGCTGTCACGGGTATAAAAATCCATTTGTTGGTAAACTCCATCTATATCCCGGCGAAGTACCTGCTCCACCATACTGGTATTTTCTACAAAATCACGCCAGTCTGTTGTACTTAAAAAACGAAGACTGCTAATGCTATTACTAATAGATACCTGGTCGGCGGCCTGCTTTTGGTTTTCCTGGTGTATCAGTTCATTACTGGTCAGGCTGTCTTCTGATAATCTTTGCTCTATCCAGTTAAGTGGCAACGAGAGTGCATTTCCTTTTTCCTGTAAGCGCCTTGTTAACTCTGCAATAAAAGCGCTGTCCATAGGTGGCTGGCTCCTGGCCATATCTGCAATAACCAATACCAGATTTTTAGGATCGTTCTCTGCAGCCTCAATCATGCTATCGGCCCACTTGTTGGCCAGTGTTTTATTTATGATATCGCTTGCAATTTGTATAGAAAGGCGGCGCAAATTTTCAATCAGTGCCAACCGCAACATTATCGGAATGGCCCACAATTCGCCCAGCTTTAAAAATGTATTTACCTGGTATGCCATTACAAAACGGGTGAGGCTTTCCAGATCAGCATGTCCCTCACTATGGGAAATAATTTCCACAGCTATGTCATATACTCTGGGTAAACCGGCAGACTCGCCTTTTAAGAGTTGTGGCAATCCTTTGCTATATCCTTTAGGTAAATGTTTTTTTCCTGTATAAATCTGTTCCTCAATCAGGTAAAAATTATCCAGCAGCCATTCTGCCGCCGGAACTATCCGTGAATTATTTTTTAGGGCAAGCGTTAAAGCTGCATGCACTTCCAGTAAAATATTTTCATTTTCTGCAAGGCGTTTTAGCAATTGCTCAGACGGATGTTCTGTAATTAACTGATGTTTACGCGAAATCACGCTGGCATACTGTTCCAGCTGTTCCTCTGTAAACAATTCCGATCTTAAAGGGGGTCTTTCATTGGCATATTTACCTGTGCGGCTGTCTCCAAAAATTGGTTCAATTATATTTTTCCTTAACGCAGCAATAGCTTGGGGAAGCAATTCAAAGAGGTCGTTAGGCTGATTTTTTCTTTGATTACTCTTCTTCATCTATAAAATATTTTTTATTTTCATCCGCAGCAATGACATTCAAAGTGCTCCAATTTTAATAAAATGTTTGTACTAATATCATGCCTTTAAAATTTAAAAAAAACTTTCCATAATTTGCTAAAAAAGCATGGTTCAATATTTGTTGACAACTGTTTTGTATTTAATTCATGAATGATCGTTTGTTAAAAACACAGGAGGCATTTTAGATTGTTACAAGGGTTGCCAACCTTTTACAGAATTATTCCTATTCGCAGTACCTTTACAAAGGTTGGCAGCCCTGCAATCTGCGACAATTTAAAATGCGCCCCAAATGCAGCGATCGAATTATTACACTTCAAATACCATTACATTTATAGATTTTTTTTTAAGATGCCTGACTTTAACCACAATACATACTTAACTGCTAAATATCCTTTTCTTTCCGGCGGCGGGGATATGGGGAAACTTATTTGTGAAAAAGACTGGTCGACTTCTGCGCTTGGAGAACCCGGTAAATGGCCACAAAGTTTACGTACTACTACAGGCATTGTGCTTAGTTGCAGGTTTCCTATGTTCTTATTTTGGGGTCCTCAATTAATTTCGTTTTACAATGATGCTTTCCGGCCCGGCCTTGGAGAAAATGGTAAACATCCTTCCATCTTGGGAATGCCGGGTGAATTAGCGTGGAGTGAAAGTTGGTATCTCATCAAACCCTTTATTGACCGGGTTTTGATAGATGGAGAAACCGTTAGCAGCGAAGATCAGTTAACGCCAATTTTTCTGAATGAAAAAAATGTGGAAGTATATTGGACATTTACCTTTAGCGCTGTAAAAGATGAATCGGAAAAACCAGGCGGTGTGTTGGTTTTATGCAGCGAAAAAATACAAAAAGTAAAAGCGTTAAAAGAAACAGCGCCTAATAACACAACTATAATAAACGATGCAGTTGCACAACCATATTTTATAAATGGTTTTAAGGATAATGAGAATAAATTTCGAAACACCTTAATGCAGGCGCCCGTAGGTATTACTGTTTTAAGGGGCACTGATTTTATAGTAGAAATGGCCAATCAAATTTACCTTGATATTATTGGTAAAACTGAGGAAGAATCTATTGGACGTACTTTATTTAATTTATTGCCTGAGGTAAAAGAAGTTATAGAACCTTTACTGACAATGGTTTTATCAACAGGCACACCGTATATTACAACAGAATTTTCTGTTCCGCTAAATCGTTTTGGAAAAACACAAAATGCTTATTTTAATTTAAACTTTCAGCCACTTAAAGAATCAAATGACACTATTTCAGGGGTTATAATAATTGCCAATGAAGTTACCTCATTGGTAAAAGCAAAATATGCATTGGCTGAAAGTGAAAAACATTTTCGCAATATGGTTATGCAATCTCCCATACCTATGACAATTTTCAGGGGGCCGGATTTTGTAATTGAAATTGCCAATATTGAAATGTTTAAAAATGTATGGAGGAAAGAGGAGCATGCAGTGTTGGGTAAAAAATTATTAGATGTATTTCCAGAGTTAAAAACCCAGAAATACCCCGAAGAATTGAAAAGGGTATTTAACACCGGTGAAACTTACAGAAAAAATGAGTCGGTAGCATATATTCAAGGGGATGATGGAATGAGAAAATTTTATCTTGATTATGAATATGCACCCTTATTTGAAACAGATGGTATTGTATCCGGCATCATGGTTACCGTAAACGATGTAACTGAAAAAGTAGAAGCAAGACAAAGCCTCGAAATAGAAGAAGCGAGGCTTCGGCTTGCAACAGAAGGAACGAGATTAGCCACCTGGGATCTTGATCTTCCAACCAGGAACATTGTTCATTCAGCAAGACTGGCGGAAATTTTTGGTCATGATAGTTCACTTATAATTACACACCAGGCATTGCGCCGGCAAATTCACCCAGATGATTTACATACGGTGGTGGAAAAAGCTTTTGAAGAAGCCATTAAAACAAGTATTTATTATTATGAAGCCCGAATTATCTGGCCGGATAATTCTTTGCATTGGATTCGAACGCAGGGCAAAATAATTTACAATGAAAACAATGAAGCTATACGCATGATAGGCACATTGTTAGACATTACCGAAAGTAAAATTACCGAACAGGAGGTTGCCCGCCTTGCAGCTATTGTGCAATTTTCGTCTGATGCTATTATTAGTAAAAAACTGGATGGTACGATTACCAGCTGGAACAGTGCAGCGGAAAAAATGTTTGGCTACAGTGCCAATGAAATAATTGGCAAGCCGATTGCAACCATCATTCCTCCTGATCAAATGGAGGAAGAAAAAGAAATTCTTTCACAAGTTGGAAAAGGGTTGGGTGTTTATTCTTTTGAGACCCGGCGTTTAAGAAAAGACAATACTGAAATAGATATTTCTTTATCCATCTCTCCTATTAAAGATAATGTCGGCCGTATTATTGGTGCCTCAAAAATTGCCCGTGACATTACCGGGCAAAAACAAATAGAAAAGCAGATTTTAGAAAGTGAAGAAAAATTCAGGATATTGGCAAGCTCAATGGCCCAGCTAATATGGACGGGCGATGCCAATGGTAATTTAAATTATTTTAACCAGGCGGTAAACAAATTTTCAGGCCTTACTTTGGAACAGTTGCAAAATGGCGGGTGGTTACAAATTGTTCATCCTGATGACAGAGAAGAAAATTTAAATAAATGGATACACTCCATTAGTACGGGCGAAGATTTTATTTTTGAACACCGCTTTCGAAGGCAGGACGGTGAATACAGGTGGCAGCTAAGCAGGGCTCTTCCGCAAAAAGACAGTAAGGGAATAATACAAATGTGGGTTGGTACCAGCACTGATATACATGAGATAAAAGAAAACGAACAACAAAAAGATTTTTTTATCAGCATGGCGAGTCATGAATTAAAAACACCCATAACTACCACAAAAGGATATATACAGATATTGATGAGCAAGTACCAGGATAAAGGGGATGCCTTTCTTAACAGCTCTCTTGAAACTGTAAATAAACAGATTATAACACTCACCTCACTTATCACAGAACTGCTTGATCTATCTAAAATAAAAGCAGGCAGTCTCCAATTAATAAAAGAGCAATTTTACATTACGGGTTTAATTAAAGAAATTGTACAAGATATACAACATACTGCACCCGATTGTGTTATTAGTTTTACAGAAAAAGAAGATGCTTCTGTTTATGCTGATAAAGGAAGAATTGGTCAAGTGATAATAAATTTTTTAACCAATGCAATTAAGTATTCACCTAATTGTAAAGAAATAACAATTAGCAGTAAAGTTGCAAACAATATGGTTTCAGTTGCAGTTAGGGACAGTGGTATTGGAATTAGTAAAACAGACCAGCTAAAAATATTTCAACGTTTTTATCGTGTTGCCGGAAAAGATGAAAAAACGTTTCCCGGTTTTGGTATAGGGTTATTTATTGCAGCAGAAATTATACAAAGGCACGAAGGTAAAATAGGTGTTGACAGCGAACCGGGAAACGGTTCTGTTTTTTATTTTTCATTGCCTTTAAACACCTTAAAAAAATAAAACCAATGTTAAAAGAAAAGCATCATATTCTTATAATTGATGACAATGAGGATATTCTGTTTATGTTAAAAGCCATGCTGGAGATGAAGGGATTTAACATTACACCAAAAGATAGTCCGGAAAATATAGAATCGTTTATTGAAACAATTTCCCCGGATTTAATTTTAATGGACATGCTATTATCTGGTGCAGATGGCAGGGAAGTTTGCAGAAAAATAAAAATGAATAAGGCCATTGCGCATATACCCATTATTATGATTTCTGCATTGCCTGATGCTGATGTTAGCTGCTTACAAGCCGGCACAGATTATTTTTTGGGAAAACCTTTCGAAATGACCGATCTTTTTAGTACTGTAGAAAAGGCATTATTACC
Source organism: Ferruginibacter sp. (assembly GCA_025352625.1). Taxonomy (GTDB): domain Bacteria; phylum Bacteroidota; class Bacteroidia; order Chitinophagales; family Chitinophagaceae; genus Ferruginibacter. The sequence goes on along the minus strand of JANXSR010000347.1, from coordinate 23,856 downwards.
AGTAAATATATAATTTGCAGTTGCTAAAGGATGCAAACAATCAATCTTATTTTATACATCTTCATACATCTAAAAAAAAACAAAAATGAAAAAATTAGTTGCATTATTTTCCATGGCAGCGTTACTTGTTACTACAACTGCCTGTTCTGCACAAGATAAGGCAGAGGATAAAAGCAAGCGCCCAAGCCCTCCGGCAAAAGTTAGCGAAACCATTGCTTCTGGTGCCGTTGTAACAATCGACTACAGCCAGCCTTCTGTAAAGGGAAGAACTATAGGTAAAGACCTTGAACCAAAAGGTACAGAAGTTTGGCGCACAGGAGCCAATGAAGCCACTGTATTTGAAACAAGCAAAGCAGTGACTATTAATGGACAAACTTTACCCGCAGGAAAATACAGTTTGTTCTCTATTGCAGGGCAGGATGAGTGGACCATTATTTTTAACAAAACATGGAACCAGTGGGGAGCTTCCGACTACAAACAGGCTGATGATGTTTTAAGAGTAAAAGCCAAAGCTGCCAAGGCAAATACATTTGCTGAAAAATTTACCATTACGCTTTCAAAAGAGGGTACTGTAAATTTACTTTGGGGCGATCACCAGGTTGGTTTTTTAATAAAGTAATCAGTCATTGGGCAATCAAATCCCCATAATACTGTTTAAGTGTTAAATAATAAATTTAAAAAAGCGTGCATAATTAAACGTTGCACGCTTTTCTATTTCAATCTATTCTATTTTTTATTTTTTGTGCTTAGGTGCTTTTACTTTGGCACAGCATTATCTGTATAGTAAGAAAAAAGTATGCAAAAAAATCCCAATCCATTAACTGATAAAAAAGATATTCAGCGAAACTCAGATAATAAGATTGACCAGGACTTTCCAGGTTTTCCTCATGGAAACGCAACCGAAGAACTGATAACGCCAAAAACGGATATTGAAAAAAAAGTTGCAGCCGTTAATATTTCTGATGGCGAAAAAATAAATAAACCGGTCACAGAAACGGATGAAGCAAAATCAGACGGTTCCGGCGGCGCTTTTGAAGGAACAGAAACATTGAGGGATGAAGAGTAAAACTTACTATAAATAAATTTTATTATTTAATAACAGATTTGTAAATCCGGAGATGTATTTTAGGTGCGATAAAAATAGTAAGCAGGTAGGGAGGTTTTTAAATAATGCTGTAAACGTTTCTGAAACTATTCTTCGTTTGGTGATTGCTTCATTTTTTTCTCTACTACATCTGCCGGATATTTTAATGCCAGTTCACGAATTTCATAACTAAATTTAGTAAAGGTTTCTTCCCAGCATTTAGCTTCTTCAGGAGTATAGTTGTAAAAGCCATGCGCATTGGCAACGCCTTTGCCGCCTTCCCTAACAATCTTATCAATTAGTTCGGGCACTTCGGTACTATTATTTAGTGTAGGAAACAAATCTTTCATTACTGTGTGGTAAGCTGCAACACCGGTAAGATCCATCCAGCGAAATACACCCACCAGTGTCATCCAATAACCAGTATTATTGCGACAGGCCCTGTCAACATCTTCTATGGTTGCATAGCCATTTTCAACCAGCCACATGGCTTCCCTGTACATAGAATACATTAGGCGGTTGGTAATAAATCCCCTGATATCCTTTCTTACGAGCGTAGGTTCCTTACCCCAATGATGAGAAAGTTGATATAAAAATTCAGCCTTTACCGGGTCACTTAATTCTCCGCAAATAATCTCCAAAAATCTTGTTGTGTGAGAGGGCTCTGCCCAATGCAATCCAAAAAAACGGCTAGGAAACTGCGTTAACTTCTGTAAGATGCTGATGGGAATGGCGGATGTGTTACTGGTTAATATTGCCTCATTACTTATTACCGCTTCAATTTTATTGTACACTGATTTTTTGATATCGGTATTTTCAAGCGTACATTCAATTACCACTTTACAATTTTTCAATAAATTATAATCTTCTGTAATTGTCAACTGCTTTAGAAAATGACCAGGCTCCTTATCAATTAAACCATGCTCTTTTGAATGTAATAAGTGTGTCTGAATTCTTTTATCAGCATGTTGCAGATCTATGGCAACAGGAGCAACAGCAATAACTTCGTGACCCGCCATTATCAAACAGGTGGTAATACTACAACCCATTAATCCAAGGCCAACAATACCAACCCTGATTGTACTTACGTCAGTTATTGTATCCATTGCTTTACTTTTTTTACCGTTGATTAAAATACATTGTCGTCAGGATGCCTTCTTTCAATATGATCAAAGTATTATGCTCCTATAGCTATCCTAAAGTATTATTTTGCACATGTCTGCCAACCCACATCAACCTGTTATTTCCCTGAAATTATAACAGCGTTATCATCATTGATACCAGCAATAATTTTGGGTGTGCTGCCAGCATGAATAAGCTTAAGACTTTTTACATTGCCTTTTAAAGTTAAACCACTTTTTAACTGAGGTACATAAGTGAAATTACTTTTGCCATCGCCCAATAAAAGTACTCCATGGTTGGCACTATACCTGCCAAATTTAATCCTCGTCCATGTATTATTACCGGCAAGTAATATATCCTTTTTACCGTCTTTATTAAGGTCTTCCATTACGATACCATAAACGGGAGCGTATTGCGCCGGCAAAGGAAGTGTGTGTTGAGCAAAACCTTTGCTGCCCTGGTTTTCAAGGTACATCGTTTCCATGGTTTCGGCTTTTAACAGGCCTGCATCTTTCAGTTGCTCCGGCGTAAAAACATCATTTATTGTTGCAGTAGCATACGCCTTGTATTCAAGAAATTTTTTCTTTAGGCCGGGTAGTTGGTCAGTGAGATCATCCCTTGAAGCAGCGGGGTAAGAAACGCCTCCAATATAATAGCAAAACACCGGATCAATGGAGCCATTACCATCAAAATCCTTATAGTAGATATTCATGGGTTCTTTTTCAGTAGCATGAAACTGCGTATTGGTTCCGCAGTTACCAATTACCAAATCAAGATCGCCATCGCCATCCATATCAGCTGCACTAATGCGGTTCCACCAGCCTGTACTTGCAAAATGTATGTACGTTGAAGATGCATCAGAAAGTATTCCTTTTGCATTGATAAAAACTTTAACAGGCATCCACTCTCCTACAACAACAAGGTCGGGCTGCTTGTCATTATTGATATCCATCCACAAAGCATCTGTAACCATTCCCGGTTGCATTAATGCAGCACAGTTTTTTTGGGTTACATCAGTAAAGGTGCCTTTACCATCATTTAGCAAAATATAACTTCTGGGGGCAGTTGGATATTTCCCGGGTACCACCCTGCCTCCTACAAAAAGATCGATGTCGCCATCACCATCTATATCCGCTGCTTTAACACATCCCTTACTGGCCAGCAGTGAAGGCATTGCACTTTCTTTTTTTACAAAATTTCCTTTGCCATCATTCAGGTAAAGCCTATCCTGGTAAGCAGTATCGTTTTCATTATACTCAAAGCCGCCACTGGCAACATACAAGTCCTGATCACCATCATTATCTGCATCAAAAAAAGTTGCAGCCACATCCTCGCTGGCAGCATCTTTTAAAAATGCAGGGGTAGGTTTTAGGGAGAAGGAATTATTTTTATTTTGCAGAAACAATTGTGCAGCTTCGCCCTTAGCGCCGCCTATAAAAAAATCTTCCAACCCATCTCTATTTACATCGGCCACTTCTATACAAGGGCCCTGGCGACTGAGGTAATTTGGCAACAATGTCTGCACTGTAAAATCGCTAAACGAATTTTCTTTATGATGTACGCCGGGTAATATGGTTTGAGTTAACAGGCTTTTATTTTTATCTGCAACAGTATCATAGTACCATCTTCCACCTGCGTCAGCCATTTTAATAACGAGGGACTGATTAGGTTTTACAGAAATTAATTTTTGGTACTTATCATTTGGCCAAATAACAAGGATGGAATCAATGACAGTATTTTTCCCGACACCAAAATTCAATACCGGATCGCTGGAAGATTGAAACCCACGTACAGGTGATTGTTCCTGATAAAACTGTTGCCCTTTACAAAACAACTTCACCTTTGTGCCAATACCTCTTTGATTTGCCGAGCCTCCGTCTAATTGCACCCTCAGGTAATTATTTTTTATGAGCACCTCACTGTTATTTTTGTAAACGCCTGCAAAATCATTTGAGTTGTTTATCACCAGGTCAAGGTCTCCATCATTATCCAGGTCCACATAGGCTGCACCAGCTGATACGCCCTTTTTGTCAAATCCCCAATCAGTAGTTTTTTTAAGAAAAGTACCATTGCCCTGGTTTTTAAAAATGTAGTTGGCTGTTTCATTTGTGGGCATTTTGCGGATGTATTCCGGAATGGGATCTACCGAATCTTTATGCATCGTTCTTATAACACGGTCTACAGAGTATTTTAAAAAATCCATTTCAGTATAATCTTTTACATACCCGTTTGTAACAAAAAGATCTTTATACCCATCATTATCATAATCGCCAAACAGGGCCGCCCAACTCCAGTCTGTGTTGGAAACGCCGGCCAGTTGGCCTACTTCGCTAAAGGTTCCATCACCGTTATTTTGCTGTAGCATGTTGCGGCTGTATTGATAGTAAAAACCTTGTGTAAACAGGTATTGAAACTTATCAAAATTCTCAGCACCACTATGCATTTTATTTGTCTTATTGTCTTCCGGCAACATGTCTAATGTAACTAAATCTGTAAGCCCGTCATTGTTATAATCAGCCGCATCAGAGCCCATAGAGTACAGTGAAATATCATCCATAGCACTTCTAAGTTGCTCCGTAAAAGTTCCGTTACGGTTATTAATAAATAAATAATCAGGCTCGTTAAAATCATTTGAAACGGAAATATCAGGCCAGCCATCATTGTTAAAATCGGAGATGGCAACGCCCAAACCAAAAGTGAGTACATTAGAAGTGATGCCTGCCTGGTCGCTTACGTTAGTAAAATAGTTGTTATCATTTCGGTATAATTTACTTGCATAATCCGGGTTCCTTTCCTTTCTTAATTCAGGATTGTCTTGCACACCGGCTGTATATTTTTGTATAGAATGGTTGATGATAAAACAGTCAAGATCTCCATCTTTATCATAATCAAAAAAAGAAGCCTGGGTAGAATAGCCATTATCTGCAAGGCCATACTCAGCGGCCTTTTCAGAAAAGGTGAGGTCGCCATTATTTATAAACAATAAATTTTTTCTAAGATCAGGATTTATATCTGCACTACGGCAAATATAAATATCCAGCTTACCATCACCGTTAACATCCGCCATGGTGGCTCCGGTACACCATCCCTGCATTTTATCTACTCCGCTTCGCTCGGTAATATCTTCAAATTTAAAATTACCTTTATTTAAAAAAAGCCTGTTGCGTACCATATTACCCGTAAAGAGTACATCCTGCAAACCATCGTTATTAATATCTCCTATGGCAACCCCGCCTCCATTATAGAAATAAATATAGTTCGCAACATTCAGCGGGCCGTCTTCAAAAAGTGTATTCTTAAAATTTATACCGGTATTGGTTTCGCTTAATTGGGTGAACAACACTTTATCATTTTCAGTTTTGCATCCTGCAAGAAAAACACTCAAAAAAAATACCCCGGTAAGAAGACTATTAGCACGTAACATAAAATATTTTTAAATGATAGGAAGATGCTTAAAAAAAAGATTCCACCGAATTTATAACCTTCGGTGGAATCTTCACTATAAAATTTAAAAATAAATTAATTCTTATCCCACCATAATGGCGTAGTTAATTTGTCGCCTCCTGAACCTAATAATGGAACAGCTGCATCAACCGCTGTTTTGTTATTCTGCTTCTCTGATAACAGGAATGGAATCCTTCTTATCCATTGCGTTTTTGGATCTGGAATATCCGGATTTTCAGAATTGGCTACAGGGTAAAGAATAAAGGCACGACTTCTTCTGTAGTCTGCCCATGCTTCAGTTCCATCAGGGAATATGGCCAGCCATTTTTGAATAGCAATCTGCTTTTTCTGCGTTGGCACATCTGCTGCAAATTTTATTGGAGCATCAGATACCGCCGGTGAATTCAAAAAATCTCCAGGTGCTACCGGTACATTGATGCTGTTGATGTAGGCTGTTATAGCAGCCGCATCTGTTATACCCCATTGTTTCATCGAATTGGTAATACCAGCTTCATACAATTCCTTTGCTGTACCTCCCATACTCCAACCCAATAAAGCCCCTTCTGCACGCAGAAAGTAGGCTTCTGCCACAGACATAATATTTTGCGGCGTTTCAAGAAAATTATCATTTCCGGCAAAATCTGCAGACGACCAACGCTTACCAACTTTAGCATTTGCCGTTGCTGAATTTACAGATTCAGTTAACTGTGATGCAGTTAGACCATTTCTTAACCCATCATATTTTCCATTTCCATTTGGATTTGCTTTAGAGGCACCATCAGGAAGAAAATAAACAGATAAACGGGGGTCTTTGTAACCACTTAAAACAGATTCCATTGAAGCACTCATACGGAACTCATTCCAATCAGACATTCTTGAAAGCCCATTATTATCATCTCCTTTCAAACTTTTTTGAAGTAATGCATCGTCTCCGGGGCTATCGGTTAAAGCACCCGCTGCAACTGCAGCCTCAGCTTCAGTTTTTGCACGTGCAGGATCAACTTTAGATATTCTTAGTGCCAAACGAAGGCGTAACGTATTTGCAAATTTTATCCATTTGTTTACATTACCGCCATAAATCAGGTCAAATGTTCCATAAGGGGTTTCACTTGTTTTTGTTTTCAACACAACAACTGCTGCAGCTAATTTTTTAAAGAAATCATCATATATCTTATCCTGTGCATCATAAGGAACTGATGTAGCAGGCTCACCTGCTTTGAAATAAGGAATAGGGCCCCAATAATCAGTTACCCTGTGAAAGCCAAGCACCCAAACAATATCAGCCAATGCAGCTTCCGCCGATCCTGGCGCTGCTGCCTTGGTGATAGATTGTAACTGTGGTACCATGTCTGTATAAATTGGGTTAAAGGCAGCACCCACCCAATCCATTCTTATGTTCAATCTGTCAGAAGGGAAATAAGTGGCCGTACATGCAAAATACTGTGCATACTGATCAGCAAAAAGATTTTGAGCTATTTGGTAATTCCATATATTGGGTACCGCTGATGCTTCTGCTTTTGCAAAAAGAAAAGGCAATTCAGCAGAACCAATGGTAGCTATTGTATTGCGATCCGTATTGATCTGATCAAACTTTTTTGTACATGCCCCCAACAGCATCACACAACAAAACAGCGGCAGGTAAATTCGGTTTAAAATTTTTATTCGATTCATATAATAAAATTTAAAAAGTTATATTAAAAAGTTACCTGTAAGTTAACACCTATACTACGGGTAGAAGGTAAAGTACCGTATTCAACACCTTGGTAATTTCCGTTACCTAAACTCATGTCTGGATCAAACCACATTTTACGTGTGCCAATTCCCGGTATATCCAAACTTGAACTTCCCCTGTATAAGAAAAATAAATTACGTGCAACCAAGGAAAGTTTTGCTGCTTTTAAAAATGCAATATTTTTTATGGGTAGATCATATCCAAAAGAAAGCTCTCTTACCCTAAAATTAGTTGCGTTGTAGGCAAAAAACTCCGCAACACCATATCTTTTAAATGAAGCACTCTGCCAAAACTGTTGAGAAGTTATAGTAGCTGATACAGGCTGCCCTGCTGTATTTACACCACCTAAATTTAAACCTCCTTCACGGAATTTTTCTGTAACTTCTGGTATCCCACTAAAAGCCAAGTTCATTTCTGTTCCAGAAACTATAGTTCCACCGACTCTGCCATCAACTAATACCCGAAGGTAAAATGATTTATATTCAAACGTATTTGTGAATCCCAACGTTGCCTTAGGGTTAAGATTTCCTATGTACTGCTGCTCGGCAGATGCAAGAGGTTTGCCATCGGCACCCACTTTCCGATTCCCTTTTGCATCCCTATCCCAAACCAATCCAATCAAATCCCCAAACGGCTTTCCTTCTTCAACTATTGGAGAAGCAGAGCGTCCAAATCCACCACCTAAAGCAACACGTTTAATATCAGGATCTAACTTAATAACCTTACTCCTGTTAAAGGCAAGGTTAAAGGTAATATCCCAGTTGAAATTCTTATTCTTTATAGGTGCTCCCGTTACTACAAACTCGAATCCATTATTTTGAATGTTACCAGCATTTATATACTTCTGGCTATAGCCAGAAGCGGTAGGCAATGCAATTTGAAGTAACTGGTTAAATGAATTACTCTTATAATAGGTGGCAGTAAAGCCAATACGATTAGAGAGAAATCTTGCCTCCACTCCCACTTCAACACTTTTTACAATTTCAGGCTTCAGCTCAGGAAAAGGAAGTGTGGTACCCCTGCTTAAAAAGCCATTTCCTGCACCCTGACCATAGCTATAAACTGCATTAAGAAGGCCAAAAGATCCACCATTACCTACCTGTGCGTAGTTCACATTTGTTTTTAAAAATGATAGAACTTTAGGCAGCGTCATCAAATCCGATAATATTGCTGATACACCTACAGAAGGATAGAGGAAAGTATGTGGACTGCGAAGACGGGAATCCCAGTCGTTTCTCACACTGGCATCTAAAAAAATTGCATCTTTAAAAGAAAAGTTGGCCTGACCAAAAGCAGATTGAGTTTGAACTTCCACAAAACCTGATGTCACAGAAGGAGATTTGGAAAAATTTAAGCTAAATTTATTGGTAACATTCAATCCTCCCGCACTTGCAGAAGTTACATCACTTTGTCTATCCTGAAAAATACCTCCTACACGATAGTTAACTTTAAAACTACTTGTTATTGAATTATTCCCCTCCAACATTGCATCAAACCATTTATCGGTAACAATAATTTTTTGTTCGGAATAGTCTCCACCTGATTTAGACCACAATGTAGTACCCGCAGTTACCTGATTGTTTCCCCTGTCAAAGGTTCTGTCAAGGTTTGCTTTACCAGATAAAGTCAACCAATCAGTTATCTTGAATTTTGCATTTATAAAGCCGATCACCCTATCCCTTGTTTCATTAATAGAAGTCCGATTAAGTACCCAATATGGGTTTTGATAAATAGAACTTAAAGTAGACGGAAAAGCTGTTGGAGAAGGCAAGCCTATATTATTTGTAAATTCATAATTTTGGGCATCAACTGTAGAAATATTTCTGGCCATATTATAAATATCAATCACAGGCGCATTTTCCTCTCCTGTACGAGGCCTGTTTTTTATATCCTGATTTACATAAGTTATTTTGGCATCAGTAGAAAAGCGTTTACCAATCTGATTGGTGATACGAAGATTTACGGTATGGCGTATTAAGTCATTTTTCTGGATAATACCTTGTATCTTATTATTAGTATAAGAAAAATAGGTTTGCATTTTATCTGTACCACCTGTAATACCGATTGAATTATTAATACTAGCTCCTTTTCTAAAAAAATCTTTTACATTATCCGGTTGAGGCGAGTATGTCCCAAGGTTTAGAAGATGGGTTGTTATTGGCTGTCCTTGTAATTTAGCACCCCAACTTTCACCGGAAAGTAGTGTATCTTTAAGAATACCGGTATTCCCTTGTCCATAAGAATTTTGAAATCTTGGTAAAGCAAAAGCAGATTCTACCGTAACACCGGAGTTAAGGGTTACAGCGATTTTATTTGCTTTGCCTTTTTTAGTAGTAATTACAATTACACCATTACCTGCCTGACTTCCGTAAAGCGCAGCTGCAGAAGCACCACGCAAAACTGTTACAGACTCAATATCATCGGGGTTAATGCTTGATGCACCATCCGACCCTTGTACAGATCCAAAATCACTTGACGGTACGCCAAATGTATTATTGCTGATAGGAACACCATCCACCACAATGAGTGCATTATTAGAACCCTGTATGGAACGGTTACCCCTTAATACTATACGGGCACCACTACCAGGGCCACCAGAACCTTGAGTGATTACTGCATTGGCAACTTTACCCGAAAGTGAATTTATTACATTGTTCGCATCTCTTGCTTCAGTAAGCTCGGAAGCTTTTACTGACTGTGTAGCATACACCAGCGTTTTTTTCTGCCTGGTAATACCGAGTGCTGTTACTACAACAGCTTCCAAATCTGCTTTAGCTTCAGTAAGCGCAAAATTTACTTCTGAAACATTGGCTCCAACATTTTTTTCCATTGTAGCAAAACCAACCGTTGAAACAACCAATGTTACTGCACCCGAGGGAGCAATAATTGAAAATGTTCCATTGGCATCAGTGGCTACTCCTTTTGATTTGCCCTTAATAATTACAGAAGCTCCGGGCTGGGCCTCATTTGTTAATGATGTTACTTTTCCGGAAATGGTTCTTGTTTGCGCTTGCACAATACATGCAAGCAAAAGAAAACAAGATAAAATAATTGATCTTTTTAGTGTAGGCATATAGTATCAGTTTTGGTCGTTATGAAAAACCAATAGCTTTTTTACAAACTATATAGTTATTTGCACAATAATAGATAAAAATATATCAATCTACTATGACAACCGTTTGCGTAATTTTTTTTTAAATTAATAATTACGTGCATTCGTTTTATTGTTTAGAAATAATATTCATATTAACATCCATCCCTTAACAAACATGTCGATAATTGTTTATTACTGTTTTTTAGTTACACTTTTTTCTTATAACCCTAACCAATCAATTTTTTTAGAAACAGGTTCTCTTAAAAAGGAGAGTAAACTGGAATTGAGTTTTTTTAATTTAAAATCTCTTTCACTAAACAGCATTCATTATTAACCCAGGTTTTGATTCTACCTTACTGTAAGTCGATGGCTGAATCGTGGTTATAAAGCTGTTCCAAAATGCGCACTTCTCCATTTTTTTCATCTGCCGTTAAAGTAGTAGTACCCTGTTGAGTATACGCCTGTAAACTCCACTGAATTATTTTATTAGCAGGATATAAAGCTGCCTGTTGTTGAAGCCAGGCTTTGGCCTTTTCTGCAGAGGCCGTTTTTTCAATGGCCCATGCGGATACCAACTGATTGGCAGGTAAAAAATTCATTACTGTATTATCTACTTTTGGGGTAAAGGCAATGATCTTTTGCAAAGCCTGGGCGGCGGCTGTGTTATTATGAAGATTTGTAAAACATATATAATTCAACCAATCTTCCAGCCTTTCGTCAATATCTTCCTGATATGGTTTACCTACACCTAAATTGGTTGGCCATAATGTAGCGCCTGCAATAAATTGCAACGCCTTTTTGTATTGTTTCTTTTTTATTTCGGCAACCGCCAGCATCAGTTTAGCTTCATGGTATAATTGTCTGCCTCCTGTGGCTCCTTCAAATGGAAGGATATTTAATTTAGTCAGAAAAGCATCGGCTGTTGAATATTTTTTATTCAACAACAATGCGTTGGCATACAACATACCTATTACATAATTATCAGCATGCGTTTTATAAAATTGCTCCGCAATGGCCAACGCCTTTTCATATTGCTTTTGAACAATAAAATGTTCTGCCAGCAATTTTGTGTAGCGCCATTGCTGCGGAGCCAGTTTAATTGTTTGCTGAAGATCTGCCAATGCCGCATCGGGGTTGTCTTTCATTAATGCCGCTCTTGCAGCATAAAAATTGGGGTCTGTCGGTTGATTGCCACATTGGGCAAACAATGCCTTGGCTTTTGTGATATCATGCTGGTTCCATTTAATCAATGCAAGATGATATTTCAACTGCCATTGATCATTGGAGGTAATTAATTTTTCCAGCATGGCTGCTGTTTCTGACCTGAAAGGAAATGTTATATCAGGCTGTATTTTTTTTATGTCGACTACATTATTTTCAATAAATGCTTTCCAGTAAATGATTTCAGCATTGGGCAGCGCCAATGAAAAAACTTTTAGTGCCTCTTCATTACAATTTATCTGGTGATACCAAATCCCCAATTCAAGATAAGTTTGCTGTGGCATTTCATTTTGAATAAGGCTGGAAAAATTTTGCTTAGACGCTTCTGTATTTGCCAATAAATATTTTTCAAAACCGGCAAAATGATTGAGTGGATCTATGGAAATTATTTTATTTAAAACAGCAATTGCTTTGGCCTGTTCTTTTTGCATACGGTAAATCACCGCAAGCAATTGCAACCCTTCTATGTTATACTGGTTGTTAAGCAAACTTTTTTCTGAATACTCAATTGCTTTATTTATTTCTTTTCCACGAAAATATATCCGTGCCAATTCAGTGTAAGCTGCACTGCGGTATTCAACATTTTGCGCTGCCATATCAAAACCGTCTTTGGCATCTGTAGTATTGCCCAATTGTATATTTGCCAGGCCAAAATAGTAATTGGCTGCAGGGTCGTAAGTATTGATAGATAAAGCCCTGCTTGCTGAAGTTAATGCTTCTGCATATTGAAACTTTCTTATTTGCAATGAAGCCATATCGCACAGTGCCGGCGAATAGTTAGGGTCTTTTTGCAAACAGGCGGCCAGTTTTTCTTCCGCCTTACTATAGTCTTTGAAACTGATAGCGTTTTTTCCCTGCAGGTACAAGCCATAAACGGAGTTGTTATCAAATGAAGCAGGTGTTTCTAATGGCCTGCTTAAATCTCCATCATCCGGTGCTGAATTCCAAACCAGTTTATCTTCTCCTATTGTAAGTTTTAATTTATTTTCATCTACATCAATCTTGATTGAATCGGCAAACAACACCATTGGTTTTACAATAATTTGTTTTGAATAAACACTTTTTCCATTTTCAAAAATTTCGAGTTTATCATTCAATGACTGCAAGGGAGAGAAAAATATTTTTAACCACCCATTCTCTTTCTTTACATTAACAGCACCATAATCATTGGCTTTTACAAAACCTCTTGTTTGCTTAACCGGAAACCAATATTCAGTCCATGCATCTGATTGGTAAGGCGCAAAAGACCGGTGCTTAAATGGTGTGTAGATACTGTTCTCTGCAGATTGGTTGAATAATCTTCCGCTCTGCACTTCAACATACTGGCCATCTGTGTCGGTTAATAATTTATCCCAAATCATCCCTTGTTGCGACAGGCCCCATATCCATATCTTTTTGCCGGCCTTATCATCGTGGTTGCTGTAGCGCCCCATACCAAATTCATCATCATGCCAGTAGCCGCCAAAAAAATCAGTGTATTTTCCAAATACATGATAAGATTTATACCCGCCAAAATTGTTGTTGTTATAAAAGCGAAGGTCCTTGCCGTTTTGTTTGTTAATTGGCCAATCACTGTGTTCCCCTTCATGGCCAAGATAACTTTTACCGGGATATACAAACTCCAAATTACCGGCAGCTTTTATACCTGTATTCATCCACGTGTAATATGGTTGATCTAACTGTGTTGAATTGAACCAAAAAGAACTGGTGGTAAAATAAGCTTTGTCTTTTGGCAAATTAATATCCAATCTCCACGATGTTCTTGTTAGCAAATCCAACACACCAATTACACAACTTACACTACCATCTTCCTTCTTAATTGTAATAAAATCTACTGGTGTAGCGCAATTGGGTGTGTGCCCAACAATACTGTAGTTTGCTTCCACCCCGCCGCTTGTCCATGGGCCACGCATGGCTATATCTCTAAACTTTACCACATGGTTATTGTACACAAAGTCCCTACCGGTTGATTTTTCTATTGCCGACCAAACCTTTCCTCCAACCTCCGGAAGAATGATCAATTTGATATAATCATTTTCCAACTCCACTACTTTCCATTCTTTTTGCACAGGTATATCTGTAAATCCATCAAAGCGGTAATAAGGATAAATCTTTGTGTCAGGTTTAGGAATTGGGTCAGGATCAGAAAAAGGATAAGTAGTAAATATCTTTTTATATTCTTTAATTGTTGGTGCATTGTTTTGGGCACCAGCCAGGATACTAAGGAGTATAAAAACAGTAGCACACGATAATGATTTCATAAATAATTTGTGTTTTACAAATAACTTTTTATAAATGTTTAATTACCCTTCTTTCAGTTTTGTAAATGATACTATTATGATGGTGGCTTATCATTGTGAAAGAGATTAAAAAATAGAAAGTGTTTTTTGATCTTTAAAAAATGCATTATTTATTTTTTATAATCAGTAACCAGCCCTTATTTTTTGCAACCGGAATCTCATCATTTATTTCAAATGATTTACCCGGTTGAAAGTTTTTTATTTCAGGTGCAGTGATGATAGCATTTGCAGCATCAATACCCAATTTATTCCAGTCGATATTCAGCTTTACATTCACATCTCCTTCGGCCCAGCTTGCAACGGATACCAGGGCAGACCCCTTCTTTTTATACACTGTTGCAAGCACTTTTTCATTGCTCGTTTTTACAGGACAGTTATCACTCCAGTAACCAATCATCTCCGATCCTTTAATTCCAACATCATCCCATAATTTCCAGATAGGTCTTGGGTCTGCATTGTCGCTCCATGGCATTCTGTTAGTCATTCCGTAAATCATGCCCCGCCAGGCATTGCCTCCATCCTGCAACATCTCGCCCATTAAACCAAAAGGAATACCACTTACTTCTGTTAAGAAAAAATCCGGCTTACTTTTTTCATAATCGAAATATTCGCCAAACCATAATTTATTGAGGTATGGAAAATGCTCCATGTATAAATTGGCACTGTTATTAAAACCATCATTTTTATTGTATTGATTGGCGCTGTGCAGATCTAATATACCCGGGTGACCATCTTTTGTCAAGACTCTTTTAATACGTTTCATGGTGATCCTGTCAAAGGCCACATCATCTAAATAAATACCATCGATGCCTACATTTTGCACCAGCCAGTTCATACCTTCTACATAGTAATTGTGCCAGCGGTTCATACCACTGTTTACAATGGCTGCATCTTTTAATTCAGGTACAAACCAGGCCGCAATATAATCGTCGCCCACATGCTCCTGCAACCAGCTAAATCCGCCGCCTTTTCCGCCACTAAATATTTCATGCCCAAGGCTTCGCAATGCATGTATTTCGTACGCCTTGTTACTTAATTCCCGAATGGTGTTGTATATTTTTACTTTCAATCCTTTGCTGTGCGCTTCATCAACATAGGCCTTCATTTTTTTAAATTCTATAAATGGATAATTGATATAAGGATTGATGGCTGTAGCATGGTGAATATTCGCAATCGTAGCAGTGGTGGCAAGAATGGTATCAATGGGTTTATAGCTGTGAAAAAATTTACTGTCCCATTGAAACGCTGTATTGATGGGATGAAAAGGGGTAATAAGCAGGTTGAAATTATAATACAATACATCCCCTTTTTTAATAGTTCGGCTACCGCTATACGCATTTACCAACACCGATGCTTCTTTTTTATAAACATCAATTCCCCCTTTGTTATCATTACCCCAGGAAGCAGGTAACAACAAAGGCTTTTGCAAATAGAAATTAGTGTTTAGCGGCCGACTGTATTTTTCATCTCTTAAAGAAAATTGCAAGCCGGCATTTACGTTACCAATCCAGGCTCCATCCTGGTTTTTATGTGCCACATCCCATTTCCATAGCAATGAATCTGGCCGGTTGCCTCCTTTTAAACCGAGGCCCATCATATATTTGGCAGCCTGTGGCTGCATGGGTAAATTAAAATTAATATCGCTGAATGCAACATCCTGCAACGCAGTAAATTTAACTGTGTAATTTAAAAATCCATCAAACTCCAATGAAGCATTTACCTCCATTTGTAATGCAGCAGTTACGCTGGTAGATTGCCATGTAACCGTGCCTGGTACTTTCGTTAAAAACTTAATGCCACTTGTTTTCCATTGCAGGGATTGTTTTCCATCTGCATCATAAAAATTAAAATGCACCGGTTCGGTAAAAAGGTTGTTTGGTGTGTTTCCGGTACCGGTCATTTCGGATGTAAAAAAAGTTTGTATCTGTGCCGGAAATCCATCCTTGCTTAAAAATAATTTTCTTCCTAATAACGAAACGATTGAATCGGTAACTACCAGCGGTGTGTATGGATCAATAACGGTATTCTCCTGGGCCATGGTAGAGTTTAACCATTTTAAACGGGTCATATTTTGGGGCTGATCGATACCACCATTTTTAGTGATGCCTGCAGTTACTTTTATTTGTAACGAAATACCTATTGATTCTGTACCCGAACTAACAACCGCTTTGCCATTATAAATGCCAGGCGCTGCATCCTGCGGCACATCAATGCCACACCACATTGCCTGCACTTCACCCTTTGTAACATCCACCTTATTGCTGTATAAAGAAGCGTCATATTTAACACCATCGGTATTAATACAACTACTATTTTTTGCAGCAATTATTTTACCATTTGCATTTTTTAAATCATAAAATTTGATGCTTACATCCTGCAAATCCTGCAAGGCATATACACCTAACTGAAAAGCAAGATATTCGCCCCGCAACGCAGTATCTGTAAATGAATGTTGCACACCTTTCACAATCCAGCGTTGTGGTAAATCATGCCGCATCCTGATTGAATGAATCCTGTTTTCCGGGAAAATTATAAAGGAATGTGCCTTGCTTTTTTCAATTAAACTATTTGTTTCGGCAGCAGTTGCAATTACCTCCATTGGGTAAAAACTGTTGAATGCATTAATGCTTTGAATTTCCTTTACAATACAATTAGCAGGTAAACTTATTTTAGCATCAGCCATCCATTGTTCGGCAGCAGTATTTTCTGGCTTTTGATAAACACCTTTAGGATAATAGGTATTGGGGCCTTCGTTGATGTAGGGCATGTAGTACACATAATAAGTACCGGTGCCCGAAACGGGTTCAAAAAACACAGTGCCAGACTCCCGGTTAATTTCAACCGTTTTTACATTCAATATTTTATTGCCTGTTTTTGCATCCTGCACAATAATTCTTTTTGTATCTGGATGAAAGTCTCTTCTGCGCCAGCCAATAACAGCCCTGGCAATTTTTCCTTTACCGGTAAACTGCACTACCGCCCGATGGTTTCCCAATGAATCGGGGTTCCAGCTATTCTTGCCATCGGTATAAGCAATTTGTTGTGCTGTTAACGTTTTACTCATTGCTGAGAGACTGCAAACAAAGGCGACTTGCAAAATAAATTTTGTACTTAAATTCAACATGTTGTGTAGTGTTAATTTCATCTGCCAAAATGAAATTTTAATAAGAAAATAAGGGTGCTTTTTTAATTGTGCTTTATTGTCATTTCATTTCGTTTATCCAATCCACTATTAGTTTTACTGCTTCTTTATGTATAACTGTACGTGCCAATTCCGGCATCGCTGTTCCTGGCTCTATGCTATTCATCCTGTAGGCTACAATAGAATGCGTGGCATCTCCCGGCACAATATCATAGTTTAAACCACCGGCACCATTACCTGCACTTACAGGAGATTTCATAATACCAAGGTGATCCTTGTTTGTTTGCCCGTATTCTAAAAATAAACCAGTGTTATAAGCATCTCCGCCTTTGATATGACAATGGGCGCAATTGATATCAAGGTAAGCCCTTGCACGCTGGTCTTTGTTAAAATGTTTACTATCCTTCCAATCGGGTAACTGATCCACCTTTATTAAATTAGGCAAGCCGGATAATTTTCCAACCGATACCCATTTTACCAATTGATTTTCCTGCTCGCCTGCAAGTACAAAATTTAAGTTTCTTGCCTTTGGGCCAATCGGCGTAAGTGTATCATTATTTACATGGCAACGTTTACAATCATTTGTATTGGGCACCTGGTAAACTGTTGAAATTTTATTTCCCTCCTCATCCAATAAAGTAATTGGCAGTCTTGCGCCTGTTATATGTTTAACTGCCTCCGTTTGTTCTTTGTTCCACAGGTAATTCATTACCTTCCATTGCTTATCAAAAGGATCTTTTACAAGCAATCTGGTTTCAATCATTATTTTTTTATTTTCGGTATTAGTGTATGCAAAGTTTTTAATAATGATGGTGGAATCCGGAAAATCAAGTACGCCGGTTGAAGTGTATTTAATTGAAGTTTCGTGAGGTAAAAATATAAAGCGATCCTTGATGGCATAATCTGTAAATAAAGCCGAATGTAATTCGTACCGAATCAATTCTTTTACCGGTTGCAGATCAACTAATTTATCTTTAAAAAATCCATAGTCAGATAATTTTTCTTTAAACTGAAAACCGGTTGTTTTAGCAATAGGTTGTTGCTTATTAGCTGTACCACTTTTACAACTTTGCATAATTATTGTAACAAAAAAAGTTGAAATAAAAATGACCACAGCAATAAGAAAAATCTTTTTCATGTATAAAGAAGAAATTAAAATTATTTACAATTAAATGCTGTCATATCCGTAACAGGTTTCCAAATGGCGGGTTTGGCAATATTTAAAAAATCAGCATTTACAAATACATTATCCCCCGGCTGCTGTATACAAATTGAATCAGGGTTTAACTTTGTACCCCTGTTTAAAATATTGGTAGATATGCCATCATACATAATGAATGGAATCCGTTTATTTTTTCTTTGCGCATCAAGTATATTTAATTGCTGCTCTATGGCTACAAGGAGTTTGCCAATATGATGTTCAAAAGCAGGGGCCGGAAACTCCTTTCCCATTTCAATGGTGTTTCCATAAATTTTTATATTTTGCGAAATAGGAAAGTACTCGTTCTTTATTTTATCGGCCGCCTTATCATCTACTGCAAAACCCGATGCTATAGAAATTGAGCAGGAATTATTATTTATAATGCGGTTGTTATAGAGTTCAACATTGCTTACCGCCAAAATAATCACGCCGCTGCCAGGTGAAGCATTGCCAACACCGGATATAGTTCCAAAACTGCCGGCCTTGGCAAAGTTTCGGCTGTTGTTGTCATGAAAATAATTATTGTACGCTTTTATATGTCCGCCTCTTTTTGAAAGATCCGGTAAATCGAACATTAAAAAGCCTGCCGTATTGTTATAAAATTCATTGTTGTATACCTGTGCATTGGTAGTATTTTCAATTTCGCAACCGGCCACATTTTTGGCTGCTTTGCAATTTTTAACAATAGCACTATCCGATTGGCCAACATAAATTCCTGCATCAGATGATCCTTCTGCATAACAGTTTTCAATTAAAATATTTTTACACAACACGGGGTAAATGGCATAACCGCCGCTGCTGGAATCCGCAGTTTTCCAGGTGGCGTGCAGGTTACGAATAATTACATCACGGCACTTATTTATTTTTATCAGGTCGCCTTTTGAATCACGTATTGTCATGTCGGTAATTGTAAATCCTTTTACATCTGTTACTCTTATTCCTTCTCCTCCCTGGCTTTGTGCAGAAAAATCAAGGATGGTTTTATCATATCCCTCTCCCCTTATCAAAATATGTTTTAACTGTGCGATACTAAGATTATCAAATTTATAAATCCCTGCCTTCAGCAAAATGCTGCTGCTGTCTTTTAGCGATAAGAAAGCTTCTGTAATGCTGCTTTCATCACCCGGGCCATAACTGATCTCTGTTGTATAGCCATCCTGTTTTTCTACCTTTTGATTACAGGATAAAAATAAAACTGCCATAAAGAAACCGGCTACAAAGCTTATATGTTTCATTTTTAGTTGATTTTGTTTATTGAATTTATACCCTTTTTATTTGAATACCTTTCTTAAAATGTATACTACCCTGCACCTTAGCAAACACTACAAACTTGCTGATTCATCTAAATTTAATCCGCTGCCAAAAGATTTCCGTTTACTTGTTGCATACACGCATTTTTTGAATACAGTTTGCAGCATTAAGTTAGCTGATTTCTTTAATAATATTTTACAATATTACTGTTAACACACATCATTGAATTTACACAACCGATTGCGTTGCTTTTTTTTATTTATATTTATCGCATAAACGTATAAATGGACAATAAGATCATCACCATAAAAGAAATTGCCAGCAGGTTAAACATCTCTCCATCTACTGTTTCCCGTGCCTTGCACGATCATAAAAGCATTGGATTAAGAACCAGGACCAACGTGCAAAAATTAGCAAAGGAGTTAAATTACGAGCCCAATCAAACTGCCATTTTTTTTCAGCAAAGAAAAACATTTACCATCGGCGTACTATTACCTGAATTATCAGAAGCCTTTTTTTCATCTGCCATTAGCGGCATTGAAGATTGTGCCAGTAAAAATAAATATACCGTGTTAATGGGGCAATCGCATGATGATGCCGAAAGAGAAAAACAACTGGTGGAAACCATGAAGAGTCACCGGGTAGATGGACTGATTGTATCAATTGCAAAGAATACTATTACCTACGAACATTTTGAAGCACTTAGCAAATACGATATTCCGGTAGTGTTTTTTGATCGTATCCCCAATATGGCAAACATACATTATGTTGCCTGCAATATGGCATCGGGCACCACACAGGCTTTTAATTTTTTAAGAAAACTGGGGCATAAATCCATTGGCATGATTAACGGGCCTATGAATTTGCTAGCCAGTAAAGAGCGGGTGGAAGGCTACCGGAATGCCTTAACAAAAGCAAGGCTAAAATACGATCCCTCCTTAATTATGTCTTGTGACCTTAGTACTGAGAGCATTTACAGAGTAACCGAAAAATTATTATCACTTAAAAATAAACCCACTGCTATCATTGCATTTAACGATTATGTTTTACTGGATGCTGTTCAGGCTGCCAAAAATTTGAAACTAAAAATTAATAAAGACATCAGTTTTGTTAGTTATGCAAATTTACCTATCAGCAATTATTCTGCTTATCCGCCCCTTGCTTCTGTAGAACAATTTAGTTACCAACAAGGACAAAAGGCAATGGAGATAATGCTTGATCTGCTTTCAAAAAATAAAACAGAAAATGAAAACCATACTTTTTATAAAATAATTTTAGAGCCTCAACTTGTTATACATACTGACCTGTAGTGGTTTCCCCTCAACCAACAGATCACACAAACGTTTGCCTGATGTTTAATGAACGTTGTAATATAAATTTGGAAAAAATAATTATATTTTAATTCTGCGACATGCTTGAGTCAATTGCAAAACAATATGGCTTTCCTGAAAATGAATGTACCCTACAACCTTTTGGAAACGGGCTCATTAATAATACCTGGATTTTAAACTACCGGGATGACCAATTTATTTTTCAGAAAATAAATGATTCGGTATTTACTTCCCCTTCAACTATTGCTGAAAATCTTCATCAGCTACATATATTTTTCAAGGCCCATTTTCCAGATTATCTGTTTGTTAACCCGGTTGCCACGGTAAATAATGACGAGATGTTTTTTTTACAGGAAATAGGTTATTGCCGGCTATTTAAGTTTGTGAAGGGATCTGTTACTTTTGATACAGTAGCCAATACTGATATTGCATTTGAAGGTGCCAGGCAATTTGGAAAATTCACTAAATTGCTTTCCGCATTCGATATTAATAAACTACAAATTACGCTGCCGGATTTTCACAACCTCACGTTGCGATATCAACAATTTGAAGAAGCCCTGCAAAAAGGAAATAAAGATCGTATTAAAGAAAGTGAAGCATCTATTTTATATATCATAGCAAAAAAAAATATTGTTGACATTTTTAATCAGATTCAAAACAATCCTTCTTTTAAAAAGAGGGTTACCCATCATGATACTAAAATCAGTAATGTTTTGTTTGATACAAATGGCAATGGGCTTTGTGTAATTGACCTCGACACTGTAATGCCGGGTTATTTTATCAGTGATGTAGGAGATATGATACGAACTTATGTATCACCCGTAAGCGAAGAAGAAAATGACTTTTCAAAAATAAATATCCGGGAAGATTATTTTCAGGCGATAGTAGATGGCTATTTATGTGAAATGAAAAACGAGTTAAGCGACGAAGAAAAAAACTACTTTGTGTATGCCGGTAAATTTATGATCTACATGCAGGCGATCCGCTTTTTAGCCGATTACCTCAACAATGATGTTTATTATGGGTCAAAATATCCTGGCCACAATTTAATCCGGTGTAATAATCAGTTGGAATTATTACAACAATTACTGGCAAAAGAAGAACTGCTGCAATCAAAGGTTTCGATGTTTATTGCACAGGAAACACCGGTGAGCTAACCCTTTCCCACAGGTTTTTAAAAAAAATAATGATCAATTTTAAGCAGATTGGATTGTTGAATAAGTATCTGTAGATATTATGCTGATCCTCAATTAAGCCAGCTTATTTATACTGCTGCTTAGCTGTAAATGTTAAAAATAAATTAAAAAAACTTGGATATTCTCAAAAACTCTTCTACATTCGTACAACTTTAACTGCATATTCTTCCAATATTATACCACAAGACCTACGTAAATTCCAATTTTCTTTCTTAAACAATTTCTGTCCCGGCAATTTGTATTGCTCCATCTTTTGAAACCAGGTTAACGTTCTTAACACCCCTCAATTAAACATCCAAATACTATTATTAATTCCATTGGAATGCTTACTACATTTCTATGGATTGTTGTTGAATGTATTGTTATAAAATAAAAATAAATAAACCAGCATACCAGCCCTGTTAATGGGGCAAATAAACACCGCTAAATAAAACCGTATGAGCAAGAAAATTTTTACCCAACTAACACTCGCCTTTATGTTGTTTTTTTCTCTTAGTGCATTTAATGCACAGGGGCAGGCAACATCAACTATCAAAACTGATCTGTTAGATTATCCGCCAGGATCTACTGCAATTATTACTGGTACTGGCTTTCAGGCTGGTGAAACGGTAACTTTACAGGTGTTGCATGTGGATGGTAATTCTCTGGGTACAGATTCTCAATACCACCAACCATTTACAGCTATTGCGGATGATAGTGGCAATGTTGCTTCTACCTGGTTTGTTCCAAATGATGGGGATGCCTTGGGCGCCAATTTTAAATTAACTGCTGATGGGCAAAGTTCGGGAAGATATGCGGAGTGGTTTTTTACGGATGCAACCCTATCTATAACAAGCGTAACCCCGGCTAGTGGAACTATTGCTGGATTGACATCAGTCGTTATCAACGGATCTGCCTTTACTACCAGTACGACAGTTAGTTTTGGAGGTAATGCCGCAACCAGTGTTACCAGAAATAATGCAAATCAAATTACCTGTCTCACTCCCGCCCATGCGGCAGGATTAGTAGATGTTGTTGTTACCGATGGTTCTGCTACTGCCACTCTAACAAATGGGTATAGGTATAACACACATCCAACAGTTTCAAATTTTAGTAAATCAGTAAATGAAGACAATACCTTAGGTTTTGTTGCATCTGATTTTACAACCGCTTTTGCAGATGCAGATGGAAACAGTTTAACTAAAATTCAAATAATTTCTTTGGCTTCAAATGGGCTACTGAAATTAAGCGGAACGAATGTTACCTTAAATCAGGAGATTGCAACGGCCACCTTGAGTAATTTAACTTTTGTACCAAATTCAAATTTTAATGGAAGTGCGAGTTTCAATTGGAATGGTAACGATGGGTTTGCGTATGCAGCAAGTGCTGCTAGTGTAAATATAACAGTTAACGCTGTTAATGATGCACCAAGTGGAGCTGATAAGACTGTCACAACTTTAGAGGAAAGTGACTACACATTCAGTGCAGCAGACTTTGGATTTACAGATCCAAATGATGCACCCGTCAATACTCTTCTGACTGTAAAGATCACAACCCTTCCAGCAAACGGAACATTAAAACTCAGTGCAGTAAATGTAACTGCAGGACAGTCTATACTTGTTGCAAGTATTGGTAACCTCACATTCACACCGGCAGCCAATGCCGTTGGCAGTCCATATACAACATTTACTTTCCAGGTACAGGACAATGGCGGTACTGCAAATGGTGGAGTAGACCTCGATCAGAGTGCCAACACTAT
>JANXSR010000339.1 GCA_025352625.1 Ferruginibacter sp. | reverse complement strand
CCTGGCTAATGGATGTGTTTATCCTACCCAATCAAAGGGGCAAAGGATTAGGTAAATTATTAATAAAAGAAATTATAAACTATCCTGCTTTACAGGACGTAAAAAAGTGGGGACTTGGTACAAAGGATGCACATGGATTGTATGAAAAATTTGGGTTTAAGCATCTTGCAAAACCAGCAAATATGATGGAGCTTGAAGTTGTAAAATTATAATCTTAAAGCATGAATGTTTTTGCCGTTGATTCAATAAAAAATGTATAAAAAACCGGGTTATAAATACCCGGTTTTTTATTTTTCTAAAGATGATCTTTTGAATTATGTAATTTTAAAGCCGGCTTGAGGTATACGATTACAACAAACTTTTATATTATGAAACTTAGCAACCGTAAAGAATTTTTGCAAACTTCGGCAGTGTTATTGGCAATGGGCATTACTGGCAGCTCTTTCAATAGTAAAAAGAAAATGCCATTACTATCCTTCTCCACACTTGGTTGCCCCGACTGGACTTTTCAGCAAATCGTTGATTTTGCTGCTGCCAATAATTTTAACGGGTTAGAAATCCGTGGCATATTAAGAGAACTCGATCTTACAAAATGCAAAGAATTTAACAGTGCTGAAAGCATATTGGTTACAAATAAATTGATGAAAGAAAAAGGGGTAAAATTTGTTGATCTTGGTTCTTCTGCTGCCATGCATCACAGTGATGGCGCAGAACGGCAAAAGAATTTAGCAGATGCAAAACAATTTATCGACCTGGCACAACAATTACAATGTCCTTACATCAGAGTTTTTCCAAACAATTTGCCAAAAGAGCAGGATCGAAATGCAACGATTGGCCTTATCATTAGCGGGTTGGTAGAATTGGGTGACTATGCAAAAGGAAAAAATGTAACTGTATTATTGGAATCTCATGGAGAGCTGGTTCATACAGAAGATCTTCTAAAAATTATGCAGACTGTTAATCATAAAAGTGTAGGTATGGTTTGGGATATTGTAAACATGTGGTCGGTAACAAAGGAGTCTCCTGCAGCAGTATACACAACACTAAAAAAATACATCAGGCACACACATATAAAAGACCTTAAGTTTATAGGTGGTAAAGAACAATACACATTATTGGGAACTGGCGAAACACCTATTTTTGAAGCGATTGATATTTTAAATAACAATGGCTACAAGGGTTATTACAGTTTTGAATGGGAAAAATTATGGCATCCAGAAATTGATGCGCCTGAAGTAGCGATAGCATATTATTCCAAAGTGATGAAAGAACATTTTAAAATGTAACAATATTCTTTTTTAGCGCAAACTACTACTCCGATGGCTCTTTCAGCACTTCCCTTTATGAGCCACCAGGTTTTACTTGCATCCCATTTCGCTTTTATTCGGTTCAAACATTTACTTTAAATATCTTTACCAAAAATAAAATCAATTTAAATAATGGATACGCACCTCCACCACGACCATACCGAAGCTCATTTAAAAAGCTCTGAAATGCTGACAGATATTGTTATCGGAATGAGTGATGGGCTAACTGTTCCGTTTGCATTGGCTGCTGGATTAAGTGGTGCCGTAAGCAGTAGTACTATAATTGTAATTGCGGGTATTGCAGAAATTTGTGCCGGAAGTATTGCTATGGGACTTGGCGGATACCTTGCAGGAAAAACTGAACAGGATCATTATCAAAGTGAAGTGAAGAGAGAATATGATGAGATTGAAAATCTTCGCCACAAGGAAATTGAAGAAACCAAAGAATTTTTTGCCAACATAGGATTAAGTCCGGCATTACAAAACCAGGCTACCGAAGAAATTGCACAGGATAAAGACCGCTGGGTAAATTTTATGATGAAGTACGAATTAGGTTTGGAAGAACCTGATCCTAAAAGAGCGACCAAAAGTGCTTTAAACATTGGGCTCTCTTACATTGCAGGGGGCATCATTCCCCTGAGCCCCTATTTTTTTATAACAGATTCTTCTGAAGCTCTAAAAATATCTGTAGTAGCTACGCTGATCTGCCTATTTATATTTGGTTATTTTAAAAGTAAGATAACAGGTGTTAATCCTTTAATGGGTGCACTTAGGGTAACTTTAATTGGTGCTATGGCTGCTGCCGCTGCATTTGGTGTTGCCAAATTATTTGAAAGACACGGGTAAAAGTTATCTTACAATAAACTAATTGAGATTTGTTTTATTGTAACAAAGTATTAGTCTGTAATAAACCGGTGCTTTTTATTGGAAACAATATTATCCATTGTCCATTCAATTTTTTGCTCAAAAGGATGCTTCCTTACAGCGCAATCATCTTTGGTACAAATAGTACAGCTAAAATCAAGGCAGCCATCCGAGTGCACAAACAGTTCCATTGATTCTCCATATTCATTTTTAACAAGCGCAGACAGCGCATCTATTTCCTCGTGTGCCTGGTGCACATTTAAATACCATGGAACAGTAAGATGACAATCAAGGTGTATGGTGCCGCCGTATTTTATAATACGTAAATTATGTACATCAATCCAATTAGGCCTTCGGTTGGCGTTTAACATTATCACCAGTTTCTCCAGTAAAGTTGTGTCAGCTTCATCCATTATACCGGCCACTGAAGTACGTACAATTTTATACCCGGTAAACATAATTATAAAGGCAAAAAGTATAGCAACAGCGCTATCTATCCACCAGAGTTTTACAAAATACAACAGTACCAGTCCTGCTATAATACCTATTGTAGAATAAGTATCGCTTTGTAAGTGTTTACCACTTGCCATAAGAGCAAGCGAATTATTTTTTTTGCCTGTTGAAATACAAATACTTCCGGTTACATAATTTATAACGGCAGTAGCAGCTACTATCCAGATTCCATAATCCAATGCCTGTATCGGATGTGGATGAATAAGGTTATTGATGGCTTCATATACAATGATAATACCTGCTACAGAAATAAGTGTGCCTTCAATAGCCGCTGAAAGAAATTCTGCTTTCCCATGTCCGTACGGGTGATCCGTATCTTTTGGTTTGGCACTAACATACAAACTGTAGATACCAATAAGACCTGCTACAACATTCACCGTACTTTCTAAAGCGTCTGTTAAAATAGCTACAGAACCGGTAAGATACCAGGCTACCAGCTTCATGATAAAAAGAATAATACTAATAAAAGTTATTATTTTCTGAAGCTTTAAATTCTGTTGGGATTTTTGCAATACAAATGTTTAGCAGGCAAAGATAGCAGCTATCTTTTTATAAGGCGCAAAGCATTGTTACCAAACTTTAAAATGCAGCGGCTGGGGTGCATTTCAAATTGTTGCAAACTTCAGGGTTGCCAACCTTTCGAAAGCTACTGCTGAATAGGAATAATCCTGCAAAAGGTTGGCAACCCTTGCGACAATTTAAAATGCGCCCGCTGACAGGCTGCAAAATTTGATGTTGCAATTCGTACATTTGCAATTATTAAGAAATAAGAAGTTTTAAATAAATAATATAAAAAAGTACCCAATTGGTATGTGGTACAAGAGGGCGACGCAACGATGTGCCACATCGCATTGCAGCCCGGACAAAATATTTAAGCATGGAACTGAGCAAGAATTTTTTACCCAACGAAGCAGAAGCTAAATGGTATCCACACTGGTTAGAAAAAGGCTATTTTAACAGCACACCAGATAGCAGGGAAGCATACACTATCGTTATACCGCCACCGAATGTAACCGGCGTATTGCATATGGGCCATTGCCTTAACAATACCATACAGGATATTTTAATTCGTCGTGCCAGAATGCAGGGAAAAAATGCCTGTTGGGTTCCGGGAACCGATCATGCATCGATTGCTACTGAAGCAAAAGTTGTGGGCATGTTAAGAGAAAGAGGCATTGCGAAATCGTCTTTAACAAGAGAGGAGTTTTTGGGTTATGCATGGGAGTGGAAAGAGAAATATGGGGGCATTATTTTACAACAACTAAAAAAACTCGGCTGTAGTTTAGATTGGAGCAGAACTTCTTTTACTATGGATGCCGATTATTACAAAAGCGTAATAAAAGTATTTGTAGACCTGCATAATAAAGGACTTATTTACCGGGGAAAAAGAATGGTAAACTGGGATCCTGTAAGCCTGACTGCATTGAGTGATGAAGAAGTAATTTTTAAAGAGGTAGACTCAAAGCTATATTACGTTACTTATAAATTAAATGATAATTCAGGTAATGGAATTACTGTGGCAACTACAAGGCCCGAAACTATTTTAGGGGATATTGCCATTTGTGTAAACCCAACGGACGAACGCTATATTCACCTGATTGGCGAAAAAGTATTGGTACCAATCATAAACCGAATTATACCCATTATTGCGGATGAATATGTAACCGCAGATTTTGGAACAGGTGCGTTAAAAATTACGCCGGCACACGATAAAAATGACAATATGCTTGGCATTAAGCATGGCCTGAAAGTGATTGATACATTAGATGCCTCTGGAAAATTTACTGTTGAAAATTTGTTGGAGGAAAACCCATCAAAACTGGTTTTGTCTTACAATGGTGTTGATCGTTTTGCATTACGTAAAAAAATTGTGGAGGATATCAGTGCGTTGGGCTTGCTTGAAAAAACTGAAGATTATAAAGGACAGGTGGGAACAAGTGAAAGAACCGGTGAAGTGATTGAACACCGCTTATCGTTGCAGTGGTTTATTGATATGCAACAGTTTATTAAAAACAACCCTGAAACCTTAACGGCTGTAACCGATGATACCATTAAGTTTCATCCGGCTAAAGCTAAAAATACTTATAGCCACTGGATAGAAAATATTAAAGACTGGTGTATCAGCCGTCAACTTTGGTGGGGCCAGCAAATACCAGCCTGGTATGATGAACTTGGAAATGTATATGTGGCTGAAAGCTTAGAAGAATTGCATATCAGTAATCCTGAAACTGTAAACCTGCAACTTACCCAGGACGAGGATGTACTTGACACATGGTTCTCCGCCTGGCTTTGGCCAATGGAAGTTTTTAAGGGTATTAGCCACCCCGGCAATGATGATGTGTCCTATTATTATCCTTCTACAACATTGGTTACGGGGCAGGATATTATTTTCTTTTGGGTTGCCAGGATGATTATGGCGGGGTATGAATATGCAGGTAAGCCTCCATTTAAAGATGTGTATTTTACCGGAATGGTAAGGGATAAGCTGGGTAGAAAAATGAGTAAGCAATTAGGTAACTCTCCTGACTTGCTGGCATTGATAGATCAATATGGTGCAGATGCGGTGCGGTTTGGTATTATGGTATCCTCCCCTGCCGGCAACGATTTAATGTTTGACGAAAGTGCATTAGAGCAAGGCCGTAATTTTAATAACAAATTATGGAATGCATTGAAGCTGGTGAAGATGTGGGAAGCGAGGCAATCGGAGATAGCAACCAATGATGACAAATTAAATGCACACAACTTTGCCACAGATTGGTTTGCAAACAGATTGAACCAGGTTAAAACAGAAGTTGATTTACTAATGCAGCAATTCCGATTAAGTGAAGCATTAAAAACAATTTATTCGCTGATTTGGGATGACTTCTGTAGCTGGTATCTGGAATGGGTTAAGCCAGGTTTTGAACAACCCATAGAAGCTGCGGTATACAATAAAACAGTGTTGTTTTTTGAGGAACTGATGCAATTGATACATCCTTTTATGCCATTTGTTTCAGAAGAGATTTATCACCTGCTGAAAGAACAGCCAACTGATCTTTGTGTAACACAATATGAAATACCAAAGGCTGCTGATACTGTTGTGCTTCAACAGGGTGAATTATTGAAACAGGTAATTTCTGCGTTAAGAGATGCCCGTAATAAAAACCAACTTAAACCAAAAGATACAATTCAGTTACACATTCAAACAGCAGCTATAAAATCTTTTGAAGCCATAGAAAATATTATAGCCAGGCAGGTAAATGCGGCTGCCCTATTTTATACCAATGATATTGTATCAAACAGTATTGTTGTGGCGGTAGAAAAAAATAAATTCTACATAGAAAGTAAACAAACGCTTGATAGTACTATTTTAAAAACAGATCTGTTGAAAGATCTGGAGCACCAGCAAGGATTCTTAGCCAGTGTACAAAAAAAGCTAGGCAACGAACGGTTTGTACAAAATGCCAAACCAGAAGTAATTGAATTAGAGCGAAAAAAGCTGGCTGATGCCGAAGCCAGAATCAAAACAATTGAGGAAAGCCTGGCAGGATTAAATTAGAAAAAATATTTTAACACAATTAAAAGTTAGATAACATAAGGCACACTATTCGGTTCATAATTTCGTTATACCTTTAAAGTTATTATGAAAGCAACATTTTATACTCACTTTACTTTTATATTGTTTTTAGTTTTCGCTGGCAACATAACGCTGGCGCAGGTGTCTGCAAAACCTGCTGTAAAGCCAATCGAAAAATATAAGCCTCCTGTTGTACAATCTTATCTTGGTAACATAACCGGCAAATCAGCCGCCACCGGCATTGAAGAAGCTAAAAATATAATTAGCCTGCCTCTTAAAATTGTCGATGATAAAAAGAATAATTATACTGTTGTTTCCTATCAGTTTGCTTACAAAAGAATTGGCATAACTGAAGATGAAGAAACAGGAAAAACTTCTCCACAAAGCGATATGGTTTCTAACCAGTTTACATCAAGCCCGCTTCCTCCCATTTGGCAAACTAATATTACAGAAGGATTGCACAAAGGTGAGAGCTTGTATTTTTTTGATATTATAGCTTTAGATAAACAAGGCAGAAGGTTTTTTGCGCCCGAACTTAAAATTACAGTTGAATAATAATTTGCTTAAATGCTTATTGCAGTATCACCGATAGCTGGTGATAATTGTGCAATTTAATTTACCTCTCCAGTTGTGTTACTGTTAAAAATAAGAGAGTACACTAACTAAATCTTCCAGAAGAACTCCGCTTACAAAACAGTATTGGCCATTTACAAAATGAAGAGACAATTAAGTTTTGTCTTGGGTTACATTTATTAAAAACCAAAGTAAAGTATCTGTCAATTTTTAAGGCCATTATATTTATCAAGTGACAACTATTGCTTAGTATTAAATTATTAAAACAAATTGACTATACTTTTTATTTGCAAAGATTGCAGCTTCAATATCATTCATCATTAGTTTAAAAGAAAAAAAGTATTTTTATTAAAAAGCTTATGCACAAAAAACTTGCACTCATACTGGTGAATGTTCTGTTGAGTGCCGGATTATACGCACAAAATAAAAGCGTAGATAGTATGGTTGCATGGATTAGTACGCATCCTTCCATCGACTCTGAACATATTCTTACACTACATAGAATCAGTTACCGCCTTAGTGAAAAAGATGTAAAAAAATCTTTTATTTTTTACGAAAAGGTGGTGTCACTGAGTGACAGCCTTAATTTTACCTATGGCAAATCACTGGCACAAATCAACCTCGGCATACTACTTTATAACTCGGCTAATTTCGATGCAAGCAACAAGGCATTTTTTAAAGCAATTGAATATGCTGAAGCTTGTGGAGCATTGCGTTTAAAAGCAGTATCGCTTAATAATATCGGTGACAATTTAAAAACGCTCAAAGATTTTGATAAATCAAGAGAGTATACAATGGAAGCCATTGATATTAATACAAAAATTAAAGCCTGGCGGGGTATTGCCATAAATTATGAACTGCTGCAACAATGCGACCTGGAAGAAAAATTATATAGCCAGGCAAGCCAACATTTACGCCTTGGTATGCCCTTTGCCATAAAATCTAATGATCCTTACACACTATCTCAATTTTATCTTGGATTTGGTAAACTTCAGGCAATATATAATAATAAAGATTCTGCGGCATATTATTTCACAAAGGCATTACAACAGGCGGAGCTGGATGATGATTTTCGAAACGAGATGCAGGTATACCTGGCAAGGGTAAAATATCTTCCGGCCATTCCCTCTGCAAAAAAAATTAACCTGCTCGACAGTGCCCTTGCACTGGCAACACAAACAGGATATCTTGAAGGTATTTCCAACGCAACAAAGCAGTTATCTGAAGTATATGATGATTTAAAAAACAAAGATTCTTCATTTGTATATTATCGTTTATACCGCTCTGCGGCAGACTCTTTGTTTTCGGAAAATAACAAACGAAATGTTATTATACAGGAATCTGAATGGCAGTTAAAAAGAAAAGAAAGTGAAAATATTAAGTTAAAGGGATTGGCTGAACTTCAGCAAAAAGATCTTGTTATAAAAAACGGCTTATTGCTGGCTGCATTAACAATTTTTATACTGGCCATCGTAATAGCTTCGTTTGTTTATAAAAACAACGAAGCACAGAAAAAACGGAGCGAAGCTGCTATGAAGCAAAAAATTGCAGAGGTAGAAATGAAAGTGTTGCGTGCACAAATGAATCCTCATTTCATTTTCAACAGCCTTAACAGTATTGAAAATTTTATGATGCAAAATGAAAAGCGGCTGGGCAGTGATTACTTAAACAAATTTACCCGGTTAATGCGTGCCATTTTAGACAGCAGTTTAAACGATTTAATTCCCATAACAAAAGATATGGAAGCTTTGCAGTTATACATTGATCTGCAACAACTACGATTTAATAATAAATTTACCTACAAAACATGTATTGATACACAGTTAACAGATGGTGATTATAAAGTCCCTTCGCTAATGATTCAACCATTTGTAGAAAATGCCATTGAACTTGGCATTGCTCACAGTGAAAAAAATGATTGCACCTTATTTGTTTCAGCCAGCATCAAAAAAAATCATATATTATATACTATTGAGGATAATGGGATTGGCAGGAAACAGGCAGCAGCATTTAACCTGCAAAATAAAAAGCAACATAAAAGCGTGGGAATTACTATAACACAAGACAGAATTCATATTTTTAATGATACCAGTAAAAGTGTTGAAGATATTGTTATTACTGACTTGTACGATAATAATAATGAGCCTGCAGGAACACGTGTTGAAGTAAAAATTAAATTATTGTAACATGGAAAAAAATAAAGCAATCATTATTGACGATGAGCTTAGCAGCCTGCAAAACCTACAGCAAAAACTGGCAGAATTTTGCCCCACTGTAACGGTTGTAGCAACTGCACAAAAGCCTGAAGATGCCATACTACTCATTAACCACCACAAGCCCGACGTAATTTTCCTTGACATTGAAATGCCCAAAATGAGTGGTTTTAGAATGCTGGAAGAATTAAAAGAAGTAGATTTTGAAATAATTTTTACAACTGCTTATAACCATTATGCCGTGGAAGCAATACGCATTGCAGCCTTTGATTATTTATTAAAACCTATATCTATAAAAGAGCTGCAACATGCTGTAGAAAGGTTAAATAAGCTAAGGGAAAACCACACAAGGGAAAAAATGGATATCCTCAAATCATCCCTGGATGATAAAAAAACACAGGACGATAAAATAGCCATCTCCACCACAGAAGGTCTTGAATTTATCCCTATTAAAAACATCCTGCACATTGAATCAAACAGTAATTACAGCAAGATATATTTTCACGATAACCGCACCCTGACCGTTACTAAATTATTAAAAGATTTTGAGGATATGCTGGTGCCGTATAACTTTTACAGGGTACACAATTCGCACCTGATTAATTTAAATTACATTCAAAAATACCTCCGGGGAAATGGTGGCAGGATAATTATGCAGGATGGTACTGAGATTGAAGTGGCCAGGAGAAAGAAAGAAGAATTTTTAAAAATGATTGCAGGATAACAACACCTACTGCTGCGGTAATTATTTGATGTATCTATAAACTTTGTGCTATCTCAAAAATAGCCATGTTGCTATTCCACCGCAAAATCAATCTTTACTGTTATTGATGCTGTTTTGTTTTTTGAAGTTGTATTAAACGCACCGCCATAACTATAATCTTCATTGCTGTTTTGCCCTGTTATCTGAAACACCCCCATCGTGGCTTTCTTAATTTTGCCCAAACTGCTGCCTGCATTTTTAGCAATGGTTTCAGCCCGTTGTTTAGCGTCAGCACTGGCTTTTGCCAGCAGATCAACTTTTAACTCTGATAGTTTGGTGTAAAAATACGAAGGTGAAGAGGAGTTAAATTCTATTCCGCTTTCTATCAACTCTGTTACTTCACGTGAAATTTTTTCTACCTTATTAATATCTTTTGAATCTACCGTTACATTTTGTTTTAAATTATAGCCCGTAAACTCACTGCCAATTTGCTTGCCATCCGCATCGTATTTAGGGGTAAAATCTTTATCAATAGCCACCGCAGAAAAAACCATTTCACCTTCAGCCACCCCCTTTGTTTTCAGGTAAGTTCTTATCTTTCCCTCGTCTTCCTTTAACAAGGAATAAGCACTTTTTAAATCCATCATTTTTCTGCTGTAATTACCTGTCCACACAATTTGGTCACTGGCAAAATCTTTTTCAGCCAACCCTGTAACAGTAATGTTTTCTGTGGCTTTAAACTTGTATTTGTAAGCAGCACCAACCATAAAAAAACCAATGATAACTGCCAGTGCAATAATGGCCGAATTGATGTATTGTTTCATGTACGAAATTTTAACTAAAGTAAATATTAATTGCGTGGTTTTAAAATTTAAAATACTAAATCTCCTCAACCATCAACTTTGAACCATCAACTTTCAACCTTCAACTTTGAACCTTTAACCATCAACCTTAAACCAACTGATGCGTCTGCTTAATAATTCCCATCACAAACACACTCTGCACTTTACCCATATTTTCTACCTGGCTTAATTTGTTTACATGAAAATCATAATAGGCATTCATATCTTCACAAACAACCTTCAGCATAAAATCAAATTCTCCTGAAATGCTGTAGCATTCAATCACTTCATTCAAAGCCTGAATCATGTCAATAAATTTTGCACCAGCTTTTTTGCTGTGCTCTTTCAGCGACACATAGCAAATTACCATCAGCCCTTTTTTAACCTTGCTGTGATCGAGCAACGTGGCGTATTGTTTTATCACCCCATTGGCTTCCATTCGTTTAATGCGTTCATGTACCGGCGTTGTACTCAGGTGCATTTGGTCGCTGATTTCTTTAACCGTAATCCTTGCATTTTTTTGCAGCAGGTGCAGTATTGCAAGGTCCTTGCTGTCGAGTGCAATTTGTTCCATAGTTGAATCATCTTTTAGTATTGCTTTAGCCATTATAAAAAAGTGTTTTATGCTGTAATAGGTTACTTTTTAAAAGCTTTATCCCAAAGTTATATAAATGCACAGAATATTATCCTGCGAGTGTACATTTGTGGCCTAAATAAAAAAAATATGTCAACCATTACACACAATTCAATTGATTTCAGCCTTAAAAATAAGGTTGCCGATATCAGCCTCGCCGATTGGGGTCGCAAAGAAATCCGTTTAGCCGAAGCAGAAATGCCGGGCTTGATGGCATTAAGAGCAGAGTACGGTCCTAGCCAACCATTAAAAGGCGCCCGCATTGCAGGTTGTTTGCACATGACCATTCAAACCGCTGTTTTAATTGAAACGTTGATTGCCCTTGGCGCTGAAGTTAAGTGGAGCAGTTGTAATATTTTCTCTACACAAGACCAGGCTGCTGCTGCTATCGCTGCTGCGGGCATTGGTGTTTTTGCATGGAAAGGACAAAACCAGGAAGAAGCTGACTGGTGTATTGAACAAACATTGTTCTTCGGTGGTGCAGACCGTCCGTTGAATATGATTTTGGATGATGGTGGTGATTTAACCAATATGGTTTTTGATACGTACCCTGAACTGGTTGCAAACATTAAAGGGTTGTCTGAAGAAACAACTACAGGTGTACATCGTTTGTACGAAAGAATGGAAAAAGGCACTTTGCCAATTCCCGCTATCAACGTAAACGATTCTGTTACCAAATCTAAATTTGATAACAAGTACGGTTGTAAAGAAAGTTTGGTAGATGCCATTCGCCGTGCAACAGATGTTATGATGGCTGGTAAGGTAGCTGTTGTTGGTAGTTATGGTGATGTAGGTAAAGGTTCTGCTGCTTCATTAAAGGGTGCAGGTTGCCGTGTGATTGTTACCGAAATTGATCCTATTTGTGCATTGCAGGCTGCCATGGATGGCTTTGAAGTAAAGCCAATGATAGACGCAGTTAAAGAAGGCGACATCATCGTTACTGCATCCGGTTGCCGCGACCTGATTACTGAAAAACATTTCCGTGTTATGAAAGATAAAGCCATCGTTTGTAACATCGGTCACTTTGATATTGAAATTGACATGGCATGGTTAAACGCTAATTACGGCGATACCAAAAACACCATCAAACCACAGGTTGACATGTACACCATCAATGGTAAAGATGTCATCATTCTTGCAGAAGGCCGTTTGGTAAACTTAGGTTGTGCAACAGGTCACCCGTCATTTGTAATGAGTGCCTCTTTCACCAACCAAACGCTGGCTCAAATTGAGTTGTATTGCAACCCCGGTAAATACGAAAACAAAGTGTACGTGTTACCAAAAGTACTGGATGAAAAAGTTGCCCGTTTGCACCTTGCAAAAATTGGTGTGGTGTTAGATGAATTATCACCAGAACAAAGTGCTTATTTAGGCATAGCAAAAGATGGTCCTTTTAAAGTAGATCATTACCGTTATTAATTTTGACGAAAGTATTTTAATAGTAGCCCACTTCTAAGGAAGTGGGCTTTTTATTTTGTTTCGGGCTTTAGTAATGTTGCTGAACATTGTTGTGTCACTCGCTTGTACGGCATACCCATTGATGAGCTTTTATTGAAGCAATAAATAAAGTTATACCATTGATTTTCAGGTGCCGAAGTTTTAGTTCGATAGCACCGTATATCATATATTTACTTACCAGCAGCCATATTCAAAAACATTATGAACATTTTTAGAAAATTCTTTGGACAAAAAAATAAAAGCAATGAGCCGACGGAGCCTATTTATCCAGGCGAAAGTTTTAGTATCTCCAAAATAACGCTGGAAGACGGCTGGGGCTTGGCAACATTTAATAGCAAATACAATGACTATCAAAATAAATTATTTTTTCCGTGGCATGTTCTGGTGGAATTAGAAATTATTGAGAAAAATACCAATGGCCATCCAATTGATACGGACGCCGAAAAATTGGCAATGATGGAAAATGAGATCATGGCCTTTTTAAAAAGCAAACAGACTGTTCATTTTTTAGGCCGGGTAACCAGAAATGGCTATCGCGACTTACTTTACTATATTGACACTCCAAAATTTAGCCAGGAAGAAGTGAACAAATTCTGTGACACTGTTATGAATGAAAGAGCAATAAATTTTGGAATGGAGAGCGACCCTAAATGGCATGCTGTTTCCGGGTTTATAAAATAAATACAGTTGCCGACACAGCTACTGCAAAATTCTGTGTTGTCAGTCTGGCGCAGGATTCCATCCTGTTGCTTAATGTTACTACTGCCTAATTATATTTAGGCCTGCCCTTTTTTATTCGACACTCTTATTGTAAGTCAGGTAAACAGCTATGATCAATTAATTTACAAACGCTCTCTGCAGAACTTTGTAAATTTGAAATACCATGGTAAAATTTTTATTACTCATTTTTATTTACAGCCAAAGTTATGGGCAAAGCATCGCAAAGCAACTTGATTCGGTAATGCAAAAAAATTTTCCTGCAAACCAACCCGGTGCAGCATTGCTGGTGGCCAAAAATGGAAAGCTGCTGTATCAAAAAGGTATTGGTTTAGCTAACGTTAATACGAGGGAGAAAATTTCTGCAGCTACCAATTTCAGGATGGCTTCGGTTTCAAAACAATTTACCGCCATGTGCATTATGCTGCTGGAGCAACAACATAAAATTTCTTACGATGATAATCTGCTGAAGTTTTTTCCAAACTGGAATAAAACTGTAGGTGCCAACATTAAAATAA
The DNA here is from genome assembly GCA_025352625.1 of Ferruginibacter sp. GTDB lineage: Bacteria > Bacteroidota > Bacteroidia > Chitinophagales > Chitinophagaceae > Ferruginibacter. The sequence continues at coordinate 18,674 of JANXSR010000339.1, read as the reverse complement.
AGCACCTGCTCACCCACTCTTCCGGCATTTGGGATTACGAAGCGTTGATTGCTGAAAACCAGAGCAAACAAATTTCAGATGCAGATGTGGTGAACCTTTTATTAAAAAAAGATGCTGCTTATTTTATTGCAGGCTCTGCCTTTCAATACTCCAATTCGGGTTTTTGCGTGCTGGAACAAATTGTTGAAAAAGCATCCGGACTTAGGTATGTACAATTTATTGAGCAACATATCTTCAAGCCGCTCAGCATGACCAATACCAGCATTTTTGAAGAAGGAAAAACAATACCCAACAGAGCAATGGGGTTTGCAAAAAATGAAAAAAATGAAATCATACCTTCCGACCAAAGCGTTACCAGTGCTACAAAAGGTGATGGTTGTGTGTACACGTCTCTCAATGATTATCTAAAGTGGACAGCTGCTTTAATCAATAACAGCTTGGTCAATATCAGCACTCAGTTAAAGCGCATTAACCATGCCATTGAGGGCACTACAAAAGCTAATTATGGTCTTGGCTGGTTTAACGCTGTAGATGCCAATAATGAATTAGCACTGTATCATACAGGCAGCACCTGTGGTTTTAGCAACGTAGTAAAAATTATTCCTAAAAATAAATTCACCATCGTCTTCTTTTCAAATATTGCCGATAACCACAAAACGTTTTACGAGGTGGAAGCACTGTTAAAACAAAATAACATTGATGAATCTGAATTTGATTTTAGAAAAATGCTGGAACTAACACGGTAACGATTTTGGAACGTATTACAGCCATGCATTTAATTACTAAAATAACAAAAGCCATCTGCGGACAGACGGCTTTTGGATATAATGCACGGAGAAAAAACAATTAAATAGCACTTGCACCAGCCTCGGCAACAGCATGGTCATTTTCTACAGAACTGCCGCTTACACCAATAGCGCCAATTACCACGCCTGCTCTGTCTTTTACCGGCACACCACCCGGAAAACTAATAAGGCCTCCGTTTGAATGTTCAATATTATACAAAGATCCACCAGGCTGCGAAAGACTGCCGATAATGCCGGTGTTCATATCAAAAAACCTGGCTGTTTTTGCCTTTTTTAACGAAATGTCTGCAGAACCAAGCCAGGCACCATCCATACGCACAAACGCCAATATATTAGCACCGGCATCTACTATAGAGATATTCATCTTTGTCCCCAGTTCAACAGCTTTGGCCTTTGCTGCTGCAATCATTTTTTCTGCCTGCTCTAAAGTAATGTTCATGATAATTTTTACTGTTTTAATTAACACTAAAGTTAAAACCATGCTTGGTAATCCATTTATTTATACAGTTCAATTACTTATGAAAAAAGGCCATTGTTACCATAATGGGATAGTGCTATTGCATACTGGTGTTTGCAAAAAAAGGTTAACAATCCTGCCAAAATTTACACCCGGCCGGGACTTTTACCAAATTCTTTTTTAAAAGCAATACTAAAATTAGAGAGGCTGTTATAACCAAAGTCAGCATAAATTTCTGAAGGTTTCTTCTTTTGGTTTTGTAATAATTCTTTTGCCCTTAGCAGTTTTTTTTGTTGCAGCCATTTGCCCGGTGCTTCTTTAAACTCATTTATAAAATGTCTTTTAAATGTAGATAAACTCATGTTGCACAAAAAGGCAATCTCTTCAAGCTTTAAATTACAATTGTCGTGGGCTTCTATCGTTTTCCTAAAAGAAGAAACCGGCTCCGGAGTAATAAGTGAATAAGCAAATTGAATAAATACTTTACCATATTTCTGCAACAGGTATAACATAATCTCTTCGAATTTTACATCAAGCAATTGTTGCGTTAGTGCCGGTTTTAAGGATAAGATAGCACTTAATGATTGTACGAAGGTTTGAATGTAATCATCATTTTCAATTACAAAAAATGGAACTTCCTGCGGAGAATACCTGCCGAAAAACTGCATTGTGCCCGTATGCTTTACTAAAAATAATTTTATTTTTTGTTGAGAGAAAAAAAACAACTTACAAAAATACACCAGCTCCTCATCGAGTAATTCGGTCATCAGGCAATTGCCATTTTTTATTAATATAGATTGATGTTCGTTTACTTCTGCATAGGTATCGGCAAAATGAATTTTCTTTTGGCCCGTTTGTAAAAAACTGAAAAGGTTAAGGCTAAGGTTGACTTTACTTTTAACCACATCTTTCGTCATGCGGTAATCATACACAAACAAATCTGGCAATGTAGCTACTTGAGGATAAATAAAACTTTCAGGTATGTTTTGAATTGGCATGCAAAAATAGTAGTTGAAATGTATGTTAGCTTTTTAGAATTAAAGTTTAAAAATAATGTTTTAGGTTGGTAGTTTTTTATTTAGAGAGAACTGCTTTTTTTATATCCATTGTTATAAGTAACCGCTTTTAAATAAAAATTCATTTTTCTACAATTTTTCAGACATTGTTTTAACTATTAATCAGTTAAAAAGCCGGAGGATACTGTGTTCTCTGGTAATCAAAACCAATAGCGGAATCGCGGGAATTGTTTATATTTTTATTGAACCGAAAAAAAATATCTGTACCATGCTTCTGTTTTCTATAATATACCTTTGAGTCGTATAACCTGCATAGGCCTGTATCATCGCAAGTGTCTTTTTTACTGCCGGGCTTTTCAAAAATTATAGTAAAATTTTTTTGGTGAATAAAACCCACCGGTTCTTCCAATGCTTTATTTATTAAGATTACATTTTGGACAGTTTCTTTTCGCAATATTGAAATCTCTCTTATAAAAACTTTTTGTGGAAAATTCAGATTAATAAACGGCCTGATATCCCAGGTTACTAATTTTTTTCTGTCGTTAGAAACAAAAGAAATACTTTCTCCACCATCGTCAATTTTTCCAAAATGAAAAGTGCTAAAATCGTAAGCATTCAAAACTGTATCTCCAAAACGGTTGGAAGAGTAATAGTGCTGGTACTTATCAGGATTGGTAGATATGTAGATTACTCTTTTGTATGCCCAGGAAAGCAGCAGGTATTCCACTTCTATCCTTATTTTATTACCCGTATTATTTTTATCTACATTGGTTTTTAAAATATTTTCATTCTGGTCATTTTTATCTTTGTAAACCTCCCGCAGATAAAAATGATAAGTAGAATCAAGCGGTTCCTCTTTCATCTTGCCAGTGTCTCCTCTTCGAAATACATCAGAAGTATAATATTTCCCCTTGCTGCAACCGCAACAAAAAAAGAGCCCCATCAGTAAAAAAAGTATAGTTTTCATCGTAATCCTATGTTAGTGTAGTCGTGATAAAAAATTCCGCTTACAGAAAAATAATCCCGGTATGGTACCAGGTGATAAGCATTAAATGTTGAAAAATGTATAAGGTGTTGAATATCCCAGTCAGTATAATTATACCTGTTGATACTTATACCTATCCCCTTTTCAGGGTTAGAAATATGAAGCGACCAAAGACTCTTGTTAAAATATTGTTCTTCCGGTTTATTGTACTCAACAAAAGCAAGGTCAAGGTTATTGGAAACTTCAAAAGCATTTTTTGTGTACCCTGTAAATTTTTGAAAAGATAACTCTACCAGGTTTACTCCCATTTTTGTATCGCCCTGGTAGCTCACCAGTGCACCGCCCGTGTAAAAACGATCTTTACTATCGCCAAGGTAAGCTTCATCAAAAGGAGTACCTCCATCGTTATAATAAGAAACCTGTACCCGGTTAACATGAGCATTCAGAAAACCGACCCGCTGGCTGCTTCTTAGTTTATCAGATGAGACGATGAAATTTGTGCCTGCAGAAATTGAATAATCGTAAGGATTTTGAAGTGCCGGGTTAGTGAAATTTGAAAAATAATACAAGGGAATATTTCTCTTAATTACAACAGGAAAACTATCGGTGGTTAAATAATTATTTAATCCGGCTGTAAGGGTAAAGGCATTAATAAGATCAACCGTAAAACCCGGATTCTTATGGCCCATTCTCCTCCTGCTGCCTAACCCGCCATTGTAACATTGCAACTCGCTGTTGATGGAAAAGTAAACAGCTCTTGCCAACAAGTTAGACCCTAATCCAAAATCTGCACAGATACGAACGCAAGGGTTTTGAGACCGGTTATTTAAACTAAATTCTATAACTCCTTTTATTGAAAACCCATATTGAAAACTAAGTTGGTTGTTGGAATACAGACGCCTTGACTGAGCACCTGTATTGATGTAACAGCCTGCCGAAAGCAAATAGAGTAAAGAAATATAGCGGCATTTCTTTTTCATCCACGTTGGTTAAAATTTTAAAAGACAACCACAAATAACAAAACAATTTTACAAGCATTGGCAATTATACATACAAAATACGCCCGGAAAAATTGTTTTCAAAATTCCTATTTTTTTTATTGTATGTTTTAGCATTCATCTATTCACGAACAGAAAGTATCAGCTCTTTCAAAAACCTGTTTTCATTAATTGTATAAAGCCCAAGCCTTACCACCACCAAATGTTTTGAAGGAATAATATAAATATCCTGGCCGCCATATCCGTCTGCAAAAAACATATCGGCCGGCACATCAGGATACCAGCGTTTAGCCGGGTTTTTATCATCCCAGCCATTTAACCAAAACTGGTAACCGTAATGTTTCCTTTTATCTGCAAAAGAAGGTTGAATGCTTTCTCTTACCCAATTTTCAGGTAAAATTTGTTCCCCATCCCAATAGCCATTGTTGTAATATAATAAACCAAACCGGGCAAAATCTCTTGCCGTGGCATAACTATAAGAAGAACCTATAAAAGTGCCGGATGCATCCGGTTCCAGCAACATGCTAAATATATTTATTTTTTGAAACACCTGCTGGTAGGTATAGGCAGCATATGCTTTGTCACCAACTGTTTGGCGAATGATACGACTTAGGATATTAGTATTGCCGCTGGAATAATTAAATACAGTACCCGGTGCGTACTTTAATGGAAGCCCCGCTGTAAATGCTGCCATATCACCATGTTTAAACAACATATTGGTAACTTCACTTGGGTTGGTATAGTCTTCTTTAAAATCCAACCCGGATGTTTGCTGCAATAATTGTTTTAAAGTTATAGTTGCTTTTTTTGTGTGTTTCCATTCGGGCACGGGTGCAGGAGCATCAAGAGACAGTTTCCCGGCTTTCACCAACACACCAATCATTGCGGCTGTAAGGCTTTTAGAAACTGACCACCCAAGCTGCAAACTATTTTTATCAAAACCAGGCCCATATCGTTCCCCAACAATAGTTCCTTTGTAAAGCACCACAACGGCTCTTGTTTGTGTGGCTCTGTTTTGCCAATACGATTGCATAACTGTATCAATTGCCCTTTGCAGTAATCCCTTATCAATAACAGAAGAAATAGTATCGGGCAATTTATCGCCTGCAGGCCAGGGTAAACTATCCCGGTTAACCAGCGGCCGGGCAGGCAAATAAAAATGCTGCAATCTTACCTGTTCCTCTGTAAAATCTTTAATCAAAGTGCACCCCATCCCATTGCGGTAAATAGCTTTACACCTTGCAAATCCCCATACAGAGCCCGTAACCGAGGAGTCAATTTGATTAACAGTAAAGGAGCCGAGTGACAGGGGGAAATCGTTCAGGTCGTTTTTAATTGCTTCAGCTGCTTTGCGATGTTGAAGGTAAACAGCGGAACAAAGATTTTTTGCACCATAGCCACTAATAATAGGGAACGCAAGCCATGCATACCATATGCCCGCAATTAAAATCAACAGCAGCATAACAGATACCCCACGTTTGATAATTTTAACGGGCCGCATGAAAAAGCATTTATGGTAATTTACATTTTTTATTTTTTACTTATCCTAAACAAAATACCACCATCAGTAACTGCATATAATTTGCCATTGCTTTGGCATACATCACGAAACCTTTCTTTCTTATCCAACAATAAACTTTCTTCGCCCACCACTTTATTATTTTCAATTACCAGCCTGTTGATATGCAAGCTGCTTAGGCAGGCAATAAAAAGATTGTTTTTCCATTCCGGAATTGAATCACTGGTATAAAACACCATGCCGCTGGGCGATATAACAGGATCCCAGTAATAAACAGGTTGCTCCATTCCTTCTTTCTGTTGAATGGAATCACCAATTTTGTTACCATCATATTCAATACCATAAGTAATAACAGGCCACCCATAGTTTTTACCGGGTTTAATCAGGTTTAATTCATCTCCGCCACGGGGACCAAATTCGGCTTCCCATAAATCTCCTGTAACAGGATTAATGTCTAAACTTTGTGGATTGCGGTGACCGTAAGAATAGATTTCAGGTTTGGCACCTGCCTGGTTAAGGAAAGGATTGCCCGGAGCAGGCTTGCCATCTTTGGTAATTTTATACACTTTGCCGAGACCTGAGTTTAGTAATTGTGCCTGCTTTCTTCCTTCCAAAATAAATCTTTCGCCTGCTGTTACAAAAAGATAGCCATCCTTATCAAAAACAAGCCTGGAACCAAAATGATTTTCACTTTTGAGTGCTGGTTTGGCTTCAAAAATAACCACCGGATTTTGAATGGTTGTTTCATCTGCACTTAACTGACCTTTGGCAACAGCGGTAAGATTGCCACTGTCAACCTTTTCAGAAAATGACCAGTAGATCGTTCTGTTTTGTGCAAAGGCTGGGTCTAGTGCCACATCAAGCAAACCTCCCTGCGACCTGTCATCTACCGAAGGTAAACCGGTTACTTTTTTAAGCAACAGCCCATCTGCAGAGTGGATGGTGATAAAGCCAGATTTTTCTGTTAGCATCAATCTTCCATCCGGAAGGGGAATAATTGCCCAGGGGCGTCCTAATTTTTCTGCCAGTTTTTCTACCTTATATGGAGTTGTAGTGATTACACTTTTTATCCTGGTTTGCCCAACAAAGGCCGGTTTATACTCGGTATTAGCTTTTGTATTTTCTGAGCCGGCAGATGAGCTTTCTTTGCTTTTAGTATTGCAACCAGGTAGTGCGGCAATTGCTAAAAGAGATAAAATAATTGAGCATGATTTTAGTTGCATATAATAATCTTTAATAGAGAAAAATAAAGTTAGCTGATTCTTTGTTTTGCGCAAGTGGTATTGAGAAATAAAAAATGTTACACCGCCTGCATCCTGATTTAATTGCTATTTTGTGCAGGCTTATGTTATAGTTGAATATAACACTCTATTGTTACGGAAGTGGTTTGTATAATTTAAAAAGAAAACACAATGAAAAATTTAATAGCTGCTACAAAAGATTCAGTCAAATATATGGAGAGACGGAAATTTATTACAACTACCCTTAAAGCTTCTACAGCACTAACCCTAATGAATTTACCGGCCATGGTAAAGGCAGCAGGCATTCTTGATGGTGACCTCACCATTCAGGATGTAATAGACCTGATTTTAAAAGAAATTCCAGAGGCGCCTTTTAAAGAAACAATTGATACCATTAAAAGCGGAAATGCAGCTAACAAAGTAACCGGTATTGTTACAACCATGTTTGCAACTGTTGGGGTAATTAAGGAAGCCATTAAATTAAAGGCCAATTTTATAATTGCGCATGAACCTACTTTTTACAATCACCTGGATGATGTGAAATGGGTGGAAAATAATAAAGTTGTTGCAAAAAAACAGGAACTGCTTGCTAAAAATAATATTACCGTGTGGCGCTTTCACGATTACTGGCATACCTACAAACCCGATGGAATTTTTTATGGTGTGATAAAGCAGCTTGATTGGCAAAATTATTTACAACCCGACAAAGGAATTACATTGCCCGCTACTACGTTGAAAAATATAATACTGCATTTAAAATCCAAACTTGGCATTGCGCATGTAAGGGTGATTGGAGATGTTTCAAAAACTTGTGAAAAAATTGTGCTTATCCCCGGCGCAGCCGGAGGGCATATGCAGGTAAGTATTGCAGAGAAATTTACGCCAGACTTATTGATTGTGGGAGAATTGCAGGAATGGGAAACTGCCGAATACATCCGGGATGCAGGATTATTAGGCAGCAATATTTCGCTGATTGTTTTAGGCCATACAGAAAGCGAAGAACCGGGTATGGAATGGCTTGCAGATTGGCTACAGCCAAAAATTCCTGCAATAAAAATAAATCACATCGCTTCGCAAAGTCCTTTTACATGGGTGTAATTTTTTTAACAGAGGGGACAACCTGTTACTTTGCATGTTAAAATACGATGCAACAAATTGTATCGTATTTTTATCGTTCAACAAATATTTAAGAAGCAAATGATCAGGAGAAAATTTTTAACAATGACCGCTGCAATCACTGCAGGTTCTGCAGCAGCGGCTGTTCCGGTTCCCTTACAAGCTGATAAAAAACAATTGGTACACCATGTATTTTTTTGGTTAAAGAATCCAGATTCCATTGAAGACAGGAACAAATTAGTAGAAGGTGTGAAGACCCTCTCAAAAATTGAAAGCATTCGTAAAATACATGTGGGTGTTTTGGCCAGCACAGAAAAACGTGATGTGGTTGACACCAGCTGGCAAGTTTCTGAACTGATGTTTTTTGATGACACCGTTGGACAGAAAACATACCAGGACCACCCGATACACCAGAACTTTATAAAAAATTATGGTCACTTATGGGCCAGGGTAATTGTATATGATGTAGCAGAAGTTTAATACAAACCAGTGCATTGATTTAGTGAATAAAGCGCTCAAAGAATTCATAGGTGCGTAGCATTTGATCAATGCGCTGGCGGTTATTACCGCTTCTTGTAATTTCGTGCGTAGCACCGGGATGACGCACATACTCCACCTGCCGGCCCATTACTTTTAAACTCTTGTACAACATTTCGCTTTGTATAACGCCTGTACGCAGGTCATTTTCTCCATGAAAAATAATATACGGCGTAGTAATATTTTGCACATAACTAATGGGCGATTCTCTATCCAGCAATTCCTTAACCGGCTTTTCCCATGGGTAACCACCAAAATAATTGGGCACCAGCCGCCATGCATTACCTTCTCCGAAAAAAGTGGAAAGATCGTAGACCCCCCGTTGAGAGCATGCAGCTTTAAAGCGATGATCGTGACCAACGATCCATGCAACGAGGTAACCGGCATAAGAACCTCCCGTAACAACCAGTTTGCTGGTATCAGCCCATCCTTCTGCCACTGTTTTATCCAATGCTGTTAAAACATCACTGGTAGGACCAGCACCCCAATCAGCAATATTCGCTTTTAAAAAATCGGCACCATAACCACCCGAACCTCGGGGATTGCAATACACAACGCCATAACCTTTGGCGCAAAAAAACTGAAACTCATGCCACATAGAACTTTCGCCCGGCCCCCACATAGCAGCAGGACCACCATGTATTTCCAGCAACAGTGGATATTTTTTTCCTGCTTCATAATTCAATGGTTTCATTACCCAATATTCAACCTGCATGCCTTTACTGTTTGTAAACACCTGCTTTTCGGGCATGCTTAACTGTTTGCTTTGCAGCCAGGTGGTATTGAATGAAGAAACAAGCTGCTGTTTTTTTGCAGCTATATCAGCAAGATAAATTTCTGAGGGATTTCCGATGGCTGTTTTTGCAAAAAGCAATTTGGTATCATTAATGGCAAAACTATTTACACCGCTGTTTACATCGGTTAATGCTTCTGTTTTCTTTGTTTTTCTGTTATACCGGTTTAATACAACACCTCCGTTTGAAGGCGAAGTAAAGTAAAGAAAGTTTTCATCTTTGCTCCAGCTTAATTGTTGTTTATTTCTGTCAAAAGGAATGTCGATGCGCTCTTCTTCTTTTCCATCCATTGACATAATTGCAAGTGTGTCGATAGTTACCAGGTTTGTTTTGCTATAGGTATAAGCCAGCCATTTGCCCGATTGCGATACAGCAGCACCACTATAATTCCTATCTTTCTGCCCCAATACTTTTTGCAATTGAGTTCCGTCAATTTTAATGCGGTAGATGGCTGACTCCAGTGTTCTGTCAGGATGTTCAGCTTCGTTGATATCGCCTTCAGTTATAATGGTATTGTCATCAATAAAATGGGCGTTACCAAATGAATAAAAACCACCTGTAATAGCTTTGGGCACACTGGCTGGGATTGCATCTACAATAAAAATATGATTAAAGTTAATGTTGGATGAAGTAGCTGATTCTTCCTGGAAGGTAAGCCTGTCAAACACTTTAGCCTTATTATCTTTTTCATCAAGTGCAAGATATGTTCTGATGGCTTCTATATTTCCATCGGGATTGGCAGTTGCAGTATCTGCTTTTAAATTGAAATTATTTTTAAAACCCGGCTTCTCAAAAGCCCAGGTTGGTATTTCCTTGTTCTTGTTTAGGGAAGTGTCAGTCAGCAAATCCTTCAACGGAATTTGCGCTGTAAATAAAAGGCGCTTACCATCCTTGCTCCATTCAGGATTGCCTACTCCGTATTTAAATTTTGTAAGCTGCATTGCCTCTCCCCCATCAAAACCCAGCAAAAAAATTTGCGGTTTTCCATCAACGGTTCTAACAAAAGCCAGTTGCTTTCCATCAGGTCTCCATTTGGGTTGTGCGGCTCCTTCTTTTGAAAAAGTCAGTTGCCTTGGTTGAGAGCCGTCTGTTGCCACCGTCCATACCTGGGTAAGATATTTATACTCCCATTTACCTGTATCCTGTTCAATACTTAACACCGTAAATGCAGCCTTGCTGCCATCATCGGTAATGGTTAAATTGTTTGCTGATTTTATTTGTAACATATCTGTTACCTTAATGCTTTCTTTTTGCTGTGCAACAACAAAATAGTAACAACAGTTAAAGAGTAAGAGGATAAATAATTTCTTCATTGGTGTAATGTTATAGAAATAGCAACTATTTTCTGCGGATAAATATAAATTAAAATTATCGGTTTACTAAAATCAACAATTGCTGTAAAAGTCAATCAAAATATTTTACTACAATTAATGAGGGTGCATTGCGTATGAACTATCATTTATTTAATTGTTGTAATATTTTTTGGTTGGTTATTTTGCAGAAGATGCTTTTTTCGTGATAATTATTTAATTACAAAAATTTTAGTACAGCCTGCTAATAAGCAATAATTAGTTCAGGTTAAGAAAATAGTATTTTGCCCGCCTCAGTTTTGCTAAACTCAATATTATCTGTGAGGGATTTTGTGATGGAGGATGTTATTTTAATATTTTATCTATATCCATTATCTCAAAATACGGGTTCATTTCAAATAAAAATTTCAGAATCGGAATGTGAGAAGATCCATAAATTATAAGGTAGCAATTATCTTTATCATAATCAACCCGCCTAAGCACGTTATTATAATTTTTTACATTTGCTCCATACCAAAATGTACCTACATATTCTGTTGCTGTTATGTCTGTACCTGTGCCAACACTATAAAAATAATTCCAATTTTCAATATTATCCCGCTGTAATTTTTCCTTAGAATTTTGAAAAATCAAAAACTCACTTAACGTTGATTTTTGTAATAAAGAATCTTGTGTAGGTAATCTATAAGGGTAAGGCAAATCGTAGAATTTTGAATTTGTTCTTGTTGAATCATTATAATTTCCTAAAGCAATATATAAATCCCGAATTGCCTTATCAACACTGTTTTTAGGTTTGTAAGTTGAATCTGCTAATTCTTCTGGTTGATAGTTGATACCAAAAACTTTTTTATGCCCAAGCCTTTTTGCAGTTTTCATACCGAGTTGAAATATTTCATTTGCTTTGGTTCTTAGTCTCTGCGGTTCTTTTCCTTGAAGATAATCGTTATAAATGCTGTCGTAAAATAGTTGATCTTTTTCTGCAAATTCTAAAAATATCTTATCTGGTTTTTGATTTACAAGTTTAGTCACTAAATCTTCAACTTCATTTTGTCGCTTGTAAGTAAAAAGATTTGCATGTAGTTTACTTGTACTGTCGATACTCTGATTAAAGTGAAAAGATCCTAAAAGAATTATTTTTATTTTTTTGTGATTTGCCTGTGCAAAGATTGCTAAACTTAAGGCTGTTAAAAAGAGAGTAGTTACTATTTTCTTCATTTTTTTATTTGTTAATTTTTTAGAGTGTAACTGTTTACAATCTTTATCCTTCAAAAGAAATAATCCATCTTTACTTTGACCCCACCAATCTTTCTCATTCATAAGACTGGTGCATAGCACCCAATATGCATAGGATACTTTTGTCAGCCGCCGTTTTTCTTTTTCGTCTTAGGTTTAATTCTAAGAACTGAAGTCGAACTACATTTTTTGTTATTTGCTACAGGTCGGTTTGGCGCAAGAGTTTATCACGCAGGTAAACAGTTGTTGAACTTCCGGCTGCCCGTATTGTAGAGGTCCATTTGTAATTACGGAGAAAAATAATAGTGGATCAATGATTTCTATTAATTTTAGACGGGCCAATGCAGCTTAAAAACATAAACTATGTATTATTATTACACTTCGCTTGGGGTTAAAAAAATATTCAAAAAGAACAGGTTGCTTACGCTGGCAATTGTATGCAGTGCCCATGTATTGTTTGCCTAACCTACCCGAATGGAGCAACCTGCTATTGACAATTTTAAAAATAGTATAAAAGACAATACCGGAGATACCAATAAGGTGCATGCTTTGTATTGGCTGAGCCGTACCAACACATTCACTAATACGGCTGAATCTGTTGAGTTGGGAAATGAAGGACTGCAACTGGCAAGAAAATTAAAATTCCCCATAGGTGAACTGGAGTGCCAGGAAGCGCTTTGTTTTTCCTATGCGCTTACATCTTCATTTGAAAAAGGATTTGATGCAGCTTACCAGGCGATTGGCCTAAGCAGAAAATATGCACCGGTAAGGGAGGTATTTGGCATCAATATGATGGGCCTGTTGTACCAAAAATTAGGCGATGATAAAGCGTCATTACAATGGGCGCAAAAAGCATACTATCATCCTCTCATGAGACAATCAGATTATTTTTCTCAATGGAGTGCCATGTTCTTATTGGCACAACAACATGAAAGATTGAACAACCTGGATTCTGCTGATCATTTTGCCACGGAAACACAGGCCTACTCAAAACTTTATTTCCCTTTCCAGGAAAGTTGGGCCATACTGATACTGGCACGTATCAATAGCAAGCGCAAAAAATATGATGAAGCAGTGAATTACTGTAAGCAGATTTTGGCCGCTGCAAAGGGCAGTTTAGGTTTTTTTGAAATTGAAGTAGCGAATGAACTGGCGCAGATTTATTTTAACCAGGGTAAACAGGACTCAGCCCAGCGGTATGCAGGCAAAGCGCTGGAAGGAGCACACAAATTCAACAATTACCTGGTGATAATGAACTCATCGAATTTATTATCGCAGGTTTTTGAAAAAAACAATCCTGCAAAAGCATACGAATTTTTAAAAATTTCTACAGCCGCAAAAGATACCGTTACCAATACCGAAAAATCTAAACAGGTTAAACAATTAGAGATAAAAGAAAAGCAGCGCATTGATGATTTAAACCTGGCTGATGTATACGCTAAAAATCAATTGCGCTTTAATACTGCAATCGCACTATTGTTGAGTGTGTTGGTAATTTCATTTATTCTGTACCGCAATAACCGCAACAAGCAAAAAGTAAATCTTTCTTTAAAACACAAAAACGACAAAATAGAAAAAACATTGGCAGAACTGAATGCTACCCAAACTTCGCTTGTAGCAAGAAATGCAGAGAATGAATTGTTGTTGAAGGAAATTCATCACAGGGTAAAAAATAACCTTGAAGTTGTAAGCAGCCTGCTGGCTTTGCAAAGCAACCAGGTAGAAGACGCCAATACCAAAGAGGCTATGCAGGAAGGGCAAAACCGGGTGCAATCCATCGGTATTGTTCACCAGAAACTTTACCAGGGCAAAGACCTTGGCGCTATTGAAATGAAAGATTATTTCATTAACCTCAGCGACAGTATACTTGATTCTTTTGGCGCACACAAAAGAGTGCAGGTTGAATGTGCCATGGATGCATTGAATGTAGATGTGGATACAGCCGTACCACTCGGCCTGATTGTAAACGAACTGCTCACCAATACCATTAAATATGCTTTCCCTGATGGGAGAAGCGGCAAAGTGCAGATTAAATTAACTCAAACAGCCAATGGCAATTTGCATATGCAGGTATCCGATAATGGTGTGGGCAAAAGCGGCACCATCAGTGGCACCGGCTTTGGTGGGCAACTCATCTCCCTGCTTACACAACAATTAGATGGCACCATGACAGAAGAAAACAACAATGGCACTCATATATTTTTTGAATTTGTACCAGTAAAGGCTGCGTAAGTATGCATAACCTGTTGCGCTTTTTGGTTTTCCACTTTTCAATTCAAATAATCTGGCAACGGAAGTAGGCACTAACCATGCTATTGGCAAAGACACAGTAGTTAAACGTAAAAGCAGTAACCATTCTCTTCTCAGCAACGTCTTAACGAGCCTTTATAGATCGTTTCAGATTGATCCTACATAAAGTCCACTTCCTCCACTTACACCATATTGGTAAAAGTATAAATGTAGTGATAACCATCTTCGTTTGCTTTCTGCTTTCCGCCTTCCGCCTTTCGCTTTCTGCTTTCTGCCTTTGCCAAAAAACATAGGTTAACAAAAAGAAGCGACGTGCATTAGTGCAGGTGCACTCATAGTTGCTAAAGGTGTGTTTTAATCTTAGTTCTATTCCCTCATTAGCCAGGGCGTTGCTAACTCACCGACCTGGGAATAGACGTTGCTGCGAAGTTCCGTTTTTAGCGGTATGGTAATCGCAGCCTTGTCTCAAAATGTTGTCCCAATTATTTTGTTGTTCTGGCACCAATTTTCTCGCCAAGTTTTTCAAATTCTATGTCATTGGGCTCCCATAGTTCAATTTTATTGCCTTCTATGTCCATTATATGAATGAACTTTCCGTAATCCGCTGTTTCAACTTTGTCAATGATTGTTACACTGTCTTTTCTTAGCTGATCAATCAATGTTTCCAGATTTTCAACTCTGTAATTAATCATAAAGTCTTTTGTTGAAGGCGCAAAGTATTTTGTTTTTTCAGTAAACGGGCTCCACTGGGTGAAACCTTTTTTTGTTGTATCCGCACCTTGTCTCCACTCAAATACTGCCCCATACTCGTTGGTATTTAAACCAAGATGAGTTTGATACCATTCTCTGATTTTTTTGGGATCCTTGCATTTGAAAAAGATACCGCCAATGCCTGTCACCTTTTTCACTGGTTGTTCGCCATTAGCATTTGAAAGCAGGGATTTAAAAGCGAATCCAAATGCGAATGTGGTGATAAGGATGAGCGTGCTTACTATTCTTTTTTTCATTTGACAATATTTTAAACTTGGGATAGTTGCCAATTACGATTAGCGCAAATGCCGGGCATAACCACAGTTTGGGAATTTGTTGTTATGCCCAATCGGTAACGCTGCTGATTAAAGGAACGAAATTTTACTTTAAATACAAAAGCTAATTGAAAACCGGTGAAGCCGGTGACGAGGAACACTGGAGAAATGCTGAGAATATAACTGTTTGTCTTAATTGCGGCAGGGCATCTGTTAACTGCAGGCAACCAGCTCAGTTTTTTTTTGATTTAGATTTCAGGTAATTTTCTCTTAAAGCACGAAGATCAATTTTTGAACACTCAGCAATTAAATCCTTTACGATTTTTAGTGGCATTTCATCTTTGTTTTTGAAATTGATGCAGCCTTTTTGAAAAGTCGCCTCTTTCAACAGACCTTTATATTTTTCGTACAAAATAGTTGAACCATACATTGGTAACACGTGCAACGACATATAATTTTTCACGCTTGAAAGTCCATATTTAAAACTCCCCGGCGCATTATAAATAATCATCTCCTTCCCCATCATTGGTGCAATTACCGGTGTAATAGTTTTGTCTTTTTGAATGATAATTTCATGAAGTTGAGATAATAATTCCTGCCTCTCTTCTGGTTGGGCCGATATAAATTCTGAGATTGACATACTTCGATATTTTTAGCGTTTCCAATTCTTGCAGTTAGCGTTCAGGACTTTATGTATTGTTGGGATATTTACTTCCATCTGCCCACAGCCGCTGCTTAATTTATAATTAAATATTCATTGTTTTTACAAATGTTTAAAGGTAATTGTCCGGATGAAACTGAATACTGGCTTTGCTTTTGGCTGAAGATTATTGGTCAAGCTTAAATAGCATAGGAACCAATGTTATACGCCATTTATATTTTTTTAGGCAAATTTTTGCTAATAATTTCTTTCAAAAGATAATAATTATTTTCTCCAATTTCATTTTTCGAATAATAGATTGTTTCTAAAGGACTTGTTTCGTTAACGATAAAAAGTGAGTAATTGTGTTCACGATAATAAACATAATTTTTCCAAAAAAACTCCTGATCCAGTTTATCTGAAAAAATTTGTATTTTTTCTTCATCAAAATTAATTGAATAATTTAATTCACTTTCTGATTTGGTATTTGCGTAAATTCGAAGTACTATTTTATTTTTAAAATGAATTAAAATAATTATAACAACAGCAATTATTGCACATGCCCAAGCTATCGTCGTTAAAGCTATCAAAACTCCTTTCAAAGTTATAAATAATTCAGTGCTCGTAAAAGCAGCAAAGACTAATAATAAGATTGTCCATACAGTTAAAAACCAGAAAATAATCTTGACAATTTTAAGTTGTCGCTTTAATATTAGCTGGGCAAAAAATTTAAACTGGTCTCTTAAATCCTCCCTTGTTTTATTTACTTGAATTCGTTGACTGGTCATGAAAAGGCGTATAACACGTAAATTTATGCTATTAAACGATAAATATAAATACTGTAAACCCATCTGGCGCAGATCTCTTCTCTTTCACCTTCTTGTTACTGATCTTCCATGCGGCAACTTTTCATTAACCCATATTAGTAACCTGACGGCACTAAAACCTACCCTGCAAAAACCATAACAGCATTCCAGCGCCTATTATCATTTGGTTCGGCTATACAGTCCTTAGCCTTTGCGGTCGAGCTAATCATTTGCAATATTCCAGGTTGTCAAAAAAGCCAGTTTTATTTGATTGGAAAGTAGCTCATAATTAATTTTATCGGGGGTGTCTGTTGATTGATGATAGTCTTTACTAAAGCCACAATCAATTCTAATGAAAGGAACTCCTTTCAAATAAAATGGATATTGGTCTGAACCCATAAGCCTTCTTTGCATAAACTGTGGCTGCTCATAGTAGGTGTCAAGTTTTAATTTCCCTAACTTTTCATTTGCAGTAAATAATGCATTACGTAAACCTCGTTTGAGAGAATCTACCACCAGGATGTATGCATAATTGCTGTCTGCTCTTTTTTCGCTATAGAAGGTATCAACACGTCCCATCATATCAATATTTAAAACTGCCCGGGTTTTTTCAATAGGGAATAAGGGATTGGCTGCAAAATGGTAAGAACCCAATAAGCCTTTTTCTTCGCCGGTATATGAAGCAAAAATAATAGTGCGTTTTGGTCTAAATCCTTTTTCTATAGCTTTATACATAAGTGTGGCTATTTCCATAATAGCTACAGTACCACTGGCATTATCAACAGCGCCATAATAAATTATTTTTCCGTCTCTTCCATGATGGTCGTGATGAGCAGAGAGGATTATACAACCTGCTGAACTATCGGTTCCGTTGATAACTCCAATAACATTAGGTGCCTTTTCTTCCGTTATACCAATTTGAATATGGCAGCCAATTGTAGTATTTATAGTAAAAGATTGCGGACGAAGTGTGGTTGAAATATCTTGAACTAAACTTTTAATTGTTTTATCAGAAGGGGCTAAAAGCTCATTGGCTCTTTCTTCGGATAGCAGAAGAACGGGCAGGTTGTTATGCTGTATAAACGGGTTTTTATACACCGTCTGAAAAGATGTTTTTCTTTGCAGTAAACTGTCCGCTGTAAACCTGTTGTTATAAAGCAATATAAGTACAGCACCTTTTTCCCTCAATAAATTTTGGTAAGAAGAAACAATTGCTGCTTGTTTTGTACCTGATAACAAGTAAGTACCTGTACTGTCCTGTGGTTGTCCAGTCAGCAATAAAACCGCTTTACCCTTCACGTCAATGTTGGCAAAATCATTGTAAAGATTATTTTGAATTCCATATCCGGCAAAAACAACCGGGATGTTATCTAATTGTATCGTTTCAGTGCTGCGCATTACAAAATTCCAGCCATTCCAATTTTCAAATTTTTTAGCCCCGATAATTAATTCAGATTGCAGAAGGTTCTTTTTGAAAGTATTTACGGTTTGAAAATAGCTTGTTCCATTTTTATAAGGTGCTGCCAAATGATTTTCTTTAAAACAATCGATTACATATTCAGAAGCTAAGGTATCCCCTTTGCTACCCATTAGCCTACCTTCTAATTCGTCACTGGCTAAATAATAAAGGTTCTTTTTTAAACGCTCAATTGAAACTGTTGATGCAATATTTTGTATTGGCTTTTTCTGCCCAAAGCAACATGTGCTTATAAGCAATAAGGTACAAATCAAAATTCTCATTGTTATATTTTTGAAGGTTTAAAAATAACCTTTTGAATTAATATTTTTTATACTTCCTACTCACTAGCGTTGCGTTGTTTTATAAAATAGTTCTTTGAAACACTTGACAGTTCTATGTTTGCGCCGTTTTTAAGTCGGCGTTGATTTGAAAATAATTCTGTTCGTTCTTTGTACAAATCATTGAGAATGAACAAAGGACGA
>JANXSR010000329.1 GCA_025352625.1 Ferruginibacter sp. | reverse complement strand
AAAATTTAAAAAAAAAAATAAATGATCTTCTATTTTAAAATACAATGGATAAACCCAAAAATTAAATGGAAATATACCCAATTTAAAAATAAAATTTGATATTATTAAAAAAATACCTAAAAAAAAAAGAGCCCGTTTTTTATTAAAACGCATCTTGTAGTTTTTATACAACCAATATAATACTGCGCCAAATATAAATTCTAATACAATAGGGTTGCCATAAATAGAAAGGTAATAATTAGTAAAATAATTTGATTGCTGAAGTAGATATACCATTATTAATAACAGGGAAGTATAAAATAAAATTCTTTTGACATTTTGGGTGAAAATTAAAAACAGGCTCAATGTGAGGTAAAAATATATTTCATAATTTAGGGTCCATCCAGAGGAAAGGATTGGGCCGGAAGTATACTTCATATAAGGTATAAACAATAAAGATTTTGCTAAAGAAGACCCATCTACAAATACATTGTGAAATAAATTAGGCCATATAAGCCACAGGATTGAAATAAAAATTGTAACAATATAGTACATCGGTACAATTTTTATAATTCGCTTTAAAAAAAAATCAGTTTGATTTTTGAATAATACAAACGACATTATAAAACCACTAATGATAAAGAATATGTCTACACCAAAAAAGCCAATCTTACTATTATTAAAACCGAAATGGTAATAAGCAACAAGTAAGGCTGCAAGGGCCCTTAAGACTTGCAAATTTTTTATCATCGTCAAATATAATCACTTAAAAAGTTTATACAGATTTTTGCATTTAATTTTACCTCATCAACTCAAAAAGGATGCACTTAAAAAAACATAAAAAATGAATAAAACAGGCTTGGTAATATATAATCATTTTGCAAATGAATAAAAAAAAGATCGCCATATTTATCGTTTCACTATATGGTGGTGGTGCAGAAAGGGTAGTGTCAATACTATTAAATCATTTTGAGAATAGTTTTGATATCCATTTAGTTTTATTACAGCCAATAATAGAATATGATATTCCTGCTAGCCAGAAAATTACAGTGTTGGATAAATCTCCTTCCAACAATAGCTTTTTTAATATTTTAAAAATACCTTTTTTGGCATTTAGATATTACAGGTTTTTACGTAAGAATAATATTACTACCAGTTTCTCTTTCTTAAACCGTCCTAATTTTATTGCTGGATTTTTAAAAATATTTGGTTGGAAAGGTAAGGTAATTATTAGTGAGAGAATCCTCACTTCTGCATATTATAAGCATCAGTCATTTAGCGGCAAAATTGGCCGTTTATTGGTAAAAAAATTATACCCCAATTCCGATATCATAGTATGCAATTCAAAATATACCGAACTGGATCTCAGAAACGTATTTAATATTCAAACCAGTTATAAAATAATATACAATCCAATTGATGTTGAAGCAATAAATAAGAAATTAAAAGTGATTGATCAACAGCTCATTAAAAAAAAGGCATCGTTTACTTTTATTTGTATTGGCAGGTTATGTGCTCAAAAAAACCACAAAATGCTCATTAAAGCAGCATCTCTGTTACATGAAATTGATTGCAGCATACAAATTATAGGTAAGGGGGAATTAAAGGAAGCATTGGAGAACTATATTCGATTTACCAATATGCAAGACCGGGTTGAAATAATAGATCATACTACGGATCCTGTTAATTATTTGATGATAGCGGATTGTTTTGTTTTTACATCTGACTTTGAGGGTTTTCCTAACGTACTTTTGGAAGCGTTGGCCTGTAGCTTACCTATTATCAGTACAGATTGTAAAGGTGGTATAAGAGAACTTTTGGCACCTTCTATTTCAACTGATACACCTGCTGCAAATAATGAAATAATTTATGTTGATTATGGCCTGCTTGTACCTGTTGGTAATGCAGAAATACTTGCAGAAGCAATGAGAAGTATGTATAATAATACAGTTTTGCAACAAAAGTATAGGGCGAAGAACTATAATCGGGCAAAAGATTTTGATACATCTGTTATAATGGATTCATTCAAAAACCTGTTAAACCAATAATATAGAACTGGGGCAACACAGCTATTCTTGTGGAGTAATTAGCAGCCACACATAAGTTGATATCGCAAGATAACCAGTGAAGGTGTGTTTTCATGTTAGTAAAATAGTTATTAGTGCAAAGCTATCTTTTATAAGACAGAACATATAACAGTCAGCTATAATAACTCAAACAGCTCTTATTTTAAATGACTTTATTTAGATTTTTAAATAAGTAATTTGCTTACTTTTGAAGATTTACATGGTAATTGATTATGGAAGAAAACAGAACTGAGATACTTGTAACCGGTGGAGCCGGCTTTATTGGAAGCCATTTAATTGAACAATTACTGGAAAATAACTATAAAGTAACCATCGTTGATAACTTCGATGTCTTTTATTCTAAAGAGATCAAACTCAAAAATATTTCTGGTGTAATAAACAATCCCTATTTAAAGGTAATTGATATTGATATTTTGAATACCGCTGATCTATATGCACGATTAACTGATCAATATGAAGTTATAGTACACCTGGCAGCTAAAGCTGGTGTTCGTCCATCAATTGAAGACCCCATTGCTTACCAGGATGTAAATGTAAAAGGCAGCCAAAATATGCTTGAATTTGCCCGTCATAAAAATATCAAACAGTTTATTTTTGCCTCATCCAGTAGTGTATATGGCACCAATAAAAATTTCCCATGGAAGGAAAGCGATGTTGCCTTAAATCCCATTAGCCCTTATGCCAGTACCAAAATATCAGGCGAATTATTGGGGCATGTATACAGTCATTTATTTGGCATTCGTTTTATTGCCTTACGTTTTTTTACAGTATTTGGTCCCAGGCAAAGACCAGACCTTGCGATTCATCAATTCAGCAAAAAAATTTTAAACGGCGAAGCAATTAATTTTTTTGGAAATGGCAGCACCCGGCGTGATTACACTTACGTAGCCGATACAGTACAAGGAATTTTTAACGCTATTCAATACACCCGAACACCTTTTGAGGTTTTTAACCTTGGAAATCATCATACAATATCATTATCCGAAATGATACACACGCTGGAAACAGTATTTAATAAAAGGGCAATTATTAAACATCTTCCAGAACAAATGGGTGATGTACCAATTACATATGCTGACATTTCTAAAGCGGAGCAACTGTTGAACTATGTGCCGAAAACCAATTTTAAGCAAGGAATTACAAAATTTAAAAATTGGCTTGAAACGCAATGAAAAATGTAGCTATCGTCTCCAACACATCCTGGTATATATATAATTTCCGCAAAGGATTATTAAAAGAGCTAATCAAATCGGGCTATACTGTTTACGCTATATCACCAAGAGATCGGTTTGTAAAAGAGATTGAAGGGCTGGGTTGCACTTTTATAGAATTATCAAACATTAATAACCAGGGAAAAAATCCTTTACAGGATATATTATTAACGATAGAATTAAAGAAAATTTTTAAAAAGAATCAAATACATTGTTGCCTTTTTTTTACTCCTAAAATAAATATTTATGGCAACATCGCTATAAAATTTACAAATATTAAAGGTATATCTACCATTAATGGGTTAGGATTTGTTTTTAATGAAGACCAGCCTAAATGGCTTCAGTTTACTGTTAGAAACTTATACAAATTTGCTTTTAAAAAATTAACTGCTATATTTTTTCAAAATGAAGATGACAAGGAGTTTTTTTTAAATTCTAATATTATTCCATCAAACCAACATATTTCTGTAGTTCGGGGGTCAGGAGTAAATGTATTTGAGTTTGATTATAAAAAATCTTTTAACCCTTCGGATAAAATTGTATTTCTTTTATCGGCCAGATTAATAAGAGAGAAAGGATTGTATGAATATTTTGAGGCTGCAAAAGAAATGAAAAAAAAATATCCGTCGGTTACTTTTGCATTATTAGGCCTGTCGGCAGATAATCCTTCAGCAGTATCGCTGGATATAATTAACGAGTTTCATAAAAATGGCATTATCGAGTATTGGGGTGTTTCGGATAATGTTTCTAAAATTTTAAATAAGGTAGATGTAATGGTATTGCCTTCTTATTATCGTGAGGGCGTTCCAAGGATATTGATAGAAGGTTTATCAAAGGGGTTACCTATTATTACCACCGATAATGTAGGTTGCAGGGAAACCGTGGATGATTTAAAAAATGGTTTTCTTATACCAGTAAAAGATATTCAATCTTTAAAATCAGCCATAGAGAAAATGATCAATATGCCAATAGAAGAAAGAATTATGATGAGCGAACAAAGCAGGCAAAAGGCTGTTAAAGAATTTGATGAGTCTCTTAATCACAAAAAATATCTTGAGGTAATCAAAGAAATATTTGACACTTTATAAATTGATTTTATCAATCTCTTTTACCCCATAGGCGCCACTATTAACACACCAAATCAATATGGGATATAAAAAAAATATCTCTAATTTGGAGAATGCCATTACCTGGCATTAAAAAAGATACATTATTTTAACATTGGCCTAATTAAAAAATTAACCTCCAACTGTTTTAAACATTATAATTAATTTAGCAATAAGACTTGTACACCAATATTAATTATGGTAAGTTTAAATAATGACAGTAAACCTACAAAATTTCAAAATTACAATGGAATATACAATAGAAAAAATAGATATCACTAATCGAAATACGGAGTTGGAAATAAGGCAAGTAATTAAAGCTGCATTTAAATCCCCTCATTTATTACCAGAAAATTATTTAATAAAAAACATTCAAAGTAACGCATCAATGCCCAGTTTTTTTTTAGCCGCTAGAGAAAAGGGGGAAGTTATCGGCTGCAATGCTTTTTTGGCAAATGATTTTGTTTTAAATAATAAGCCTTATGTTGGATTTCAAAGTTGTTGGTCCGCAACACATCCTGATCACCAAGGAAAAAAAGTATTTATGAACATGATTAATGAAGGAAAAAGAATATTAAAAGATACTGGAGCAGGTTTTTTATATGGTATAGCTAATGATAATTCAAACCCAATTTTTATAAAAAAATTGGGGTTTATAGAGACTCCGGCGGTCTATGTTAGAATTCTCAATATCCCATTTTTGAAAGATTCATATTTTAACAAAACAACAATTAATGCAAACAACTCCCTAATTATAAATGAGGAACAAGTAGAAGCATACAAGCGTACCCAATACCCTGCAAATACAAAAATAATCAGGCATAAAAATAGTTGGGTTTGGGGCAAGATAATTAACAAAGCAAAATTTGGAATAAATATCAGGGCTTTCTATGTTGGTGGCATCCATATTTCTGAAGAAAATGATTTTAAGTATTTAATCAATAATTTGTTCAAGACGCACAAGGTATTTGCCGTTCAGTTAACTAGCAGCAAAAGTAATAGTTTTAATAAATTACTTAAAAATTGGAAACCTTCTATACACATGAATGGGTTTATTTTCTTCAACTTAAATATGCCGGATTTCGAACACCTTAATCTAATGATTGGGGCTATAGATGTATTTTAAATACTAGATCAAATAAGAAAAAAGAATACTTTTTAAAATATGAAAATAATAAAGAAAAGTGTAATACTGAATTTTCACAAAGAGACCGATGGAGAAATGTTTGAAAAAATAATCATTGCTCTAAAATCAAGATACACGCTGGTTAATTTAGATTTTATTGAAAACTCATTCGTACAAAAAAAAGAATTTAAAGATATCTGCCACATCACCTTTGATGACGGAGATCTTTCCTTCTATCAGATAATTTTCCCATTGCTTAAAAAACACAACGTTTCCGTTACTCTTTTTGTTTCGCCGAAAATAGTAGCTGAGCAAAGTAATTTTTGGTTCCAGGAAATAGAGGACTGTGACCCAAATGCTATACGTATACTGCTTGCAAAAAAAACAAACGTTTCTATAGAAATACTAAAGCACTTCAAAAATGAAGATATATTCAAGTGTCTGCCAGTTAAAGATATTATTGAGATAGTTACTTTATATCGAAAAGAAAATAACCTTGGAAAGACATCTCCAAAAAATATAAATCTTGAGCAACTTAAAGAAGTTGAAGATTCTGGATTAGTAACGATTGGAGCCCATACATTACATCATCCAATTTTACAAAATGAGGATGACACTTCAAGTTTTCAGGAAATATCATTTTCTATTAAACAATTGGAAGCATTATTACATCATCCTATAACTTGTTTTGCATACCCAAATGGACGACCCGATTTGGATTTCGGAGAAAGAGAAGAAAGATTTCTAATGGAAAGTGGTATCACCATGTGTTTTTCGACAGAACTTGATCACTTGTCTTTGAAGAGTAATAAATTAAGCATTCCAAGGATGGGATTTCCACGAATGGGATTGTCTCCATCAAATCCTCTTATTGCATTTCGTTTATTTTTTGGAAAAAATTGGCCTGATATAAAAGGAATTGTTAGGACTTCCGAAAAAAATACAAGGCAGCAAATTTATAACTTGATTAATAATAATTAATTCCTTATTACGAGTGCCTTAAAGTCATAAAAATGAAAACTATTCCACACCTTTATGATCAAAATAATATACTTAGCTACCAACAATAATATCTTTTGTTTTAGAACAATCGATCAAATATAAAATCACTTCTCCAGTAAATTAATCTTATAGAAAAAATTGTTTGATTTTACACAGTAAATTGTTATCTATCATTCCATCCATTCGTGCCACCACAACTGAAACATTAGTATTAACCATAGTTTAGATGTATCATTTGTACTACTCGCAAGATAACTATCCCGAAAATTAATAATTTTGTCTTCATTAAAAAGACCATGCTTCTGCAAATTTTTTCTGCTTATTGTTTCTAATACCAATGGTCTCAGTTCTCCTTTCATCCATTTGTTAAGGGGGATACCAAAACCCATTTTGGGCCTATCCATAATTGCTTTTGGTATGTACTGGTGAGCCAGTTCTTTTAACAGGTATTTTTTATTGCCGTTATTGTATTTCAACGCTGAAGGTAATTGTGCTGCCCACTCTACTATTCTATGATCTAAAAATGGTTCACGGCCTTCCAGGCCTACACTCATTGTTGCACGATCTACTTTAGTTAAAATATCTCCAACCAAATACGTTTTATAATCAGCTGCCAACACTGTATTAATAAAGTCACTATCGCTGGGGATATTATCGATTTCAATAAGTGACTCACTAAATTTTTCGGTATTATTTAGCAAGGCACTTACTTGCCTGATAGTAAAATGACGGCTAAGCGTATTACTGATATCCACATCGGTTGCTGCAGATAATATTTCACCCAATTTTGCATATCGTGAACCGTTAACTGGTAATTGTTGCAATATGCTGGAACCTGCTTTTTCCAGAGTAGAAGGAATGTATTTTTTTATTCGTTTTATCTTCATCATTTGATCATATCGGCTATAGCCTGCAAATATCTCATCCCCGGCATCTGCAGATAAAGCTACTGTTACCTGCTGCCTTGCAAACCTGCTTACAAGAATGGTTGGAATGGCTGAACTATCACCAAAGGGCTCATCATAATAATAAGGTAATGTTGCAATAATTTCCTGTGCTTCTTTAGCAGAGCAATAATATTCGTTGTGATCAGTACCCAAATAATTGGCTACTTGTTTAGCATATAGTGCTTCGTTGTATTTTTCTTCCTGAAAACCTATTGTAAATGTTTTAATTTTATTCATACTGTTTTTTTGCAGTATGGCTGTAACCAGCGAGCTATCATAACCACCACTTAAAAACACCCCAACTGGTACATCGCTAACCATGCGGTATTCAAAAGCAGAAGTTAATAATTTTTCAAGATGCTCCTTGGCCTCCCTCTCATTAATTTTTATAGTAGGTTTATTGTAATAATCCAGCACATTCCAGTACTGTGTAAGCTGCAGTTGTTGGGTTACTAAATTTAAAGTTGCATAATGCCCGGGCGATAATTTATGGGTATTTTTAAAAATACTGTATGGTTCTTTTATATAACCATAACTTAAATAAAGTGAAACAGCTTTGGGTTCAATTTCTTTTTTAAAAATATTGTATTGGTGAAATGCTTTAAGCTCGGAGGCAAACAACAGGCAACCATCGGCAAAATAATAGTAAAGTGGTTTAACACCCGCTCTATCCCTAACAAGAAAAATTTCTTGCTTTGTAGCATCGTACAAAACAAATGCAAACATGCCAATAAATTTTTCTAAACAAGCTATCCCATAATGCTGATAAGCTTTAATAATAACTTCAGTATCTGAATTGGATTTAAAGGAATATCCTTTGTCTTCCAATGTATTCCTGATCTCTTTAAAATTATAAATTTCGCCATTTAAAACTATTACAACCTGGTTATCATCGCTGTACATTGGCTGGTGCCCTAATGATGAAATATCTAAAATAGCCAAGCGGCGGTGGCCCAGACCAAGAAGTGCATTTTTTGATTCAAGCATTACAACATCACTGTCATCTGGCCCACGATGAGACAGTGTTTTAGTCGCATTAATTAAGTGCTGGCTAGTACATTTCTTATTAAAATCTATAAATCCGGTAATGCCACACATGCAACAATATAATTGTTAATTTAAAATGGCAAATCTACAGTTTAAATATTTATTAACCCTTGTTTTGTAAATCATTAGTTTTGCTGTCATTTAGAACGCTTATTTGATTATGTCAGGCACCATTTAGTAAAATTACTACGCATCAATTTTGCTAAAAAAGTATCTGGTTGATGCTTAATAAATTTATGGAAAACACATTTTTAGAACAGGTAAAAACGGGGGATCGGTTTGAATTTGGCGCCAACTGGAAATCATTTTTAGATTCCATTAATGAACAAAGAATAAATAACGCGGCGGAGTCATTGGA
>JANXSR010000321.1 GCA_025352625.1 Ferruginibacter sp. | reverse complement strand
ATTTATAGCGTAAAACTGGCAGCTGTTATTAAAAAGAATGGGTTAAAAGTAACCGGTGCCCCGATGGCCTGGTACAAAAGCCAAAAAGCTCCTTTCTTTTTTGAAGCAGGTATACCGGTTGATAAGAAACCTGCTAAATTACCTGCCGGTGTAACACTTAAACAAATTGGAGTGGATAGTGTGATAGTGGCGCATTTTTATGGCCCGTATGATTTGACAGGCCAGGCGTACACAGTGTTACAAGACTGGATAAAAGACCATAAAAAAAAAGCAATTCATCCCCCATATGAAATTTATGTAGAGGATCCTATGGATAAAAACGGCAAATTAAAAGATCCGTATAAAGTGCAAACTGACATTGTGTTTACCTGGAAATAAATTATTTACTGGTCCATAATACTGTCTGTTATTTTCAGATATAGGTGATGTATTTTGGGATATGCGGCCAATAACCGTAAATGCTTTTCCAGTGTTTTGATGTCTTTTCTAATGGCAGGACCGGTTCTCATTTCATTAGGTACATGATTTCGCAGGCGCAATGCAGTTTCTTCAATTAAAGGTAATAACAATTTAAAATCTGCACCTTCTTTACTGCAATATTCAAAAGCCAATGCATACAAGTGGTTAGTAAAATTACTTACCAGTACTGCAGCTACATGTAGCTTTAATCGTAACTCATCATTTGCTATGCTAACATCGCCTGAAATAGTAAGTGCAAAATTCTGCAATATTGTAATTGCCTCCTCTGTATTGGCATCAACCAGTAAAGGTATATCCTGATGCAAATCCATATTTTGTTTGCGCAAACTCTGTAAAGGATATAACACACCATATCTATTGGTAATATTTTTTAAAACGTCTTTAGAAATAGAACCTGCTGTGTGCACCACCAGTTTATCTCCAAGGTGATAGGTTTCATCAAGCTCACTCATGGCGGTGTCTGTAACTGCTATAAGGTAGAGATCAGCTGTCTTGTCTATCACACCACTGTTATCAGCAAAAGCACAGTTTAATTCTGTAGCCAATACGCTCGCATTAGCGGCATCACGACTAATAACCTGCAATATTTCATGTTTCGATTTTTTAATTAGTCTTCCCAATACAGAAGCCACATTACCAGCACCAACAATTACAACCTTCATATGTTATTATCTTTGTTTATTATGAAATTAAAGCAAAAATTAGGATTAAGTTATATAAGAACAAAATTTAAACTACTGTCATTTGTTTCAAAAAGACAAACTGCAACAGCTGCATTCAAATTATTTTGTACGCCTATTTTAAAATCCCCTGATAGAAACCCAGCAATATTTGCTTCTGCAGAGGTAGTAAATTTTTCATTAAATGGATTAAATGTTCAAGGGTACAGGTGGAACAAAGAAAAAAAACACAAAGTATTAATATTGCATGGTTTTGGTTCTGCGGCTCATAATTTTTACAGTTACATTGCTGTAATGATAGATAAGGGCTACCAGGTGCTGGCTTTTGATGCACCGGCACATGGCAATAGTGAGGGCAAAACAATCAATGCTATGGAATACAGCCAAATGATTGAAAAAGTGATTGAATTATATGGCCCCATAAATGGTTTTCTGGCACACTCATTCGGCGGTATTGCGCTAAGTCTTACAATGGAAAAAATATCCCATAATGAAAATACTAAAATTGTTTTTATAGCTCCCGCTACTGAAACCACTACAGCAATTGACAGTGCTTTTGAAATGTTACGTATTAAAGATAAAAGTGTGAGAGCTGCATTTGATAAAATAATTTTTGACAGAGGTGGAAAGCCAACAGAATGGTATTCTATTAAAAGAGCCATGAAAAATATTACCGCAAGCATATTATGGATACATGATGAAGACGATGATATTACGCCCTTAAAAGATGCTTTAAAGCTAAAAGAAGAATGTTTTCCAAATATTGAATTTATTATTACCAATGGATTAGGGCATCGAAAAATTTACAGAGATATTACCGTGCAAAATAAAATAGCTGCCTTTCTTTAAATATATTATTTTATTACTGTTACACAAATAATAACAAATTCCTTCTACGATTAAATTACCACTGAACCAATAAGTTTAATTGATACTGGCATTGAGATTATATTTGTTGCAACCACCTGCTGTTTGCAACAAATATTTTGATTTTTCAATTTTAAACTAATATTGCAGTTGAATTTGTTGTGCAGAATGCTTCACATTTTATAAAAAAACGGTTTTGGATAAGTACTGAAATTTGAAAGGATGTACCAAAAAGGTGCACAGTACAAGTGAGTGACACAACGATTTTGAATAGCGATAAAATGTTTGTAAAATAAATATTTAAACCCTCCGTACAAAAGTTATTTGGTATGAAGGCTAATATTAAAACCCCATCTCCCTGTTCCTCTGTTGGTATAAACAGTGGTAAAAAATAAATTATGGCGAAGAATCTGTTAATAGTTGAGTCCCCTGCGAAAGCAAAAACCATTGAAGCAATTTTAGGAAAAGATTTTCAGGTAAAAAGTTGTTTTGGTCATATCCGTGACCTTGAAAAAAATGATATGGGCATTGATATCAATAATAATTTTAAACCCAAGTACATTGTTCCTGCAGATAAAGAACGGGTGGTTAAAGAATTAAAAAGTCTTGCTAAAAGCAGTGATGAAGTTTGGCTGGCATCGGATGAGGACCGGGAGGGAGAAAGTATAAGCTGGCACCTGGCAGAGGTTTTAAACCTTGACCCCAAAACAACCAAGCGCATTGTTTTTCATGAAATTACCAAGCCTGCTATTGAAAAAGCGGTGAAAAATCCACGTACGATTAACATGGATTTGGTAAATGCACAGCAGGCAAGAAGGGTTGTTGATAGATTAGTGGGGTTTGAATTAAGCCCGGTCTTGTGGAGAAAGATAGGAATGAGTGGCGGCTTAAGCGCAGGCCGTGTGCAAAGTGTTGCAGTAAAATTAATTGCAGAAAAAGAAAGAGAAATCAACCAGTTTTCGGCTGTAGGGAGTTTTAAAATAGAAGCATCTTTAGCGGCAACAGATTTAAATAATAAAACGGTCGGCTTTAAAGCTGAAGGTGGTAAATTCAATGCAGAAGCAGATGCAGAAAAATTTTTACAAAGTTGTATCGGAGCAAAATATACTGTAAAAGATATTCAGGTTAGACCAGGTAAACGTACGCCTGCTGCCCCTTTTACTACCAGCACCCTTCAGCAGGAAGCTAGCAGAAAATTAGGATATGGTGTTACAAGAACCATGTTGCTGGCACAAAAATTATACGAAAGTGGAAAGATTACCTACATGCGTACCGACAGCGTAAACCTGGGCGAAACTGCCATGGATGGCATTAAAGCGGAGATTGCTAAAAGCTACGGCCCTGCATATTTACAAATACGCAAGTACAAAAATAAAAACGAAAGCGCACAGGAAGCGCATGAGGCCATCAGACCAACCTATATGGAAAACCATACGGTGAATGATCCTGAACTGGCACGTTTGTATGAACTGATTTGGAAGCGTACCATTGCATCGCAAATGAGTGATGCTGAACTGGAAAAAACTACAGCCAAAATAAATATCAGCACCAATAATGAAGAACTTACAGCATCCGGTGAAGTATTAAAATTTGACGGTTTTCTAAAAGTGTACATGGTAAGTACAGATGAGGAGGAAGAAGAAGATAATGAAAAAGAAGGTGAAAGCCGGTTACCAAATTTAACCGTTGGCCAGGTGCTTAACTTTAACCAAATGACCGCCACTGAAAAATTTACAAAGCATGCTGCAAGATACACAGAAGCCTCGCTGGTAAAGAAGATGGAAGAATTAGGTATTGGAAGGCCAAGTACTTATGCCCCTACTATTTCAACCATTATTAAAAGAACTTATGTTGAGAAAAAAGATAAAGAAGGCATAAAAAGAACCTTCAGAATTTTAAAATTGAAGAACAATACCATTGAAAAATTGATGGAACAGGAAAATACGGGTGCAGAAAAATCAAAGTTGTTTCCAACCGACCTTGGTTTAGTGGTGACTGATTTTTTAAATCAGCATTTTACAAAAGTGATGGACTATTCTTTTACTGCGAACATTGAAAAGGAGTTTGATGAAATTGCTGATGGAAAAATGCAATGGAGCCAAATGGTGGAAGATTTTTACAACCCCTTTCACACCGGTGTGGCACACACGCTGGAAACTGCTGTTCGTGCAGTTGGAGAAAGAATATTGGGGGTAGCTGAAGATGGCAAACCCATCACTGCAAGAATGGGACGCTATGGTCCAATGGTGCAAATAGGCAGTCAGGGAGATGAAGAAAAACCCCGTTTTGCAAAATTAAAGGCTGGGCAAAGCATTGAAACAATTACACTTGAAGAGGCGCAGGAATTATTTAAACTGCCATTAAGTTTAGGCGAACACGATAACCAGGAAGTAAGTGTAAATATTGGCCGCTTTGGTCCTTATGTAAAATTTGGCGAACAATTTGTTTCTATTCCCAAAGGTGAAGATTTATGGTCAGTTACATTGGACAGAGCCATTGAAATTATTAATGCCAAACAAAAAGAAGATGCCCCGATTGGGTTTTATGATGAAAAACCAATCACTAAAGGGAAAGGTCGTTTTGGGCCGTTTATTAAATGGAATGATTTGTTTATAAACATACCAAGAGCATATAATTTTGATATGCTTACTCAACAGGATTGCAATGAGCTGATTGAGAAAAAAATGGAAAAGGAAGCAAACCGTTTTATAAGGCAATGGCCCGAAGAAAAGATTGCGATTGAGAATGGCCGCTGGGGTGCTTTTATTCGCTTTGGAAAAAAAATGTTGAAACTTGGTTTAAATAAAGCCAATGCAAAATTTACTCCTGAAGAACTTGCTGTTATTGAGTTAGATGAAGTAAAGAAAATGATTTTAACCCAGGAGCCAAAAGCATTTGATAAAAAGGCCCCAGCTAAGAAAAAAGCGACAACCACAAAACCTGGTGCAGCAAAAAAGAAAGCGGCAGTAGCAAAGAAAAAGTAAATCAATCCATTTCATCTAATGTTTGAAATAAAGCACCCCTATTCCCGTTTATTTCAAACAATGCTACTGTTATTTCTGTACAATCAGATATTATAATATGCTGAATTTACAATTTGCTATAACAAGGGAAGATTACAACAATTACTACATATTTGTAACCTGGGATGCGCCTGGTAAGCAGCGAAGCAGAAGTCGTTACTATCTTAGGCAAATGGGTACCATCATTATATTTACTGCAGTATTTTATTTTACCGGCTTATTTGACAGGAGTAGCTGGTTTGCCTTTTTAGTAATTAGTTTTATACTGTTAACCTCCGTATTATCAATCACAGGTGTACGTTCGTCTATCAGGCAACAAGCCGAAAAAATAAGTAATGATCCTGAAAATGCAGCTTTGTTTAACACTACCAATATTATTATTTCCGAAACCGGCATTTCATTAAAGGATGACTTTACAGCACGTCTTTTTCAATGGCCCGCCTTTATAAAAAAACAAGAAAACGAAGCGTATTATTTTTTATTTTATAGTTCACTCGAAGCAATTATTATCCCAAAAAGGGTTTTTAAGTTTGATGAACATTTAATATTTCAGCAATTGCTTTCAAGCTATTTGTCATTTGATGCAGAAGTTGGATACCTGGTAAAAAATTAAAACCCGTTAAAGAAAATAGAACTGATTAAAGTTAATCACATCACTGTGGAAAATTTTAACTTCTTTATTTAACTGCATTTAACGAATTTCAATTACAAATAACTAACCTTGGTAGAAAACAAAGAAATATCAGCTCTCTTTCATTTAATAGACGATCCGGATAATGATGTGTACAGTACTGTTAGCAATAAAATAATTTCTTTTGGCAAGGCCATCATCCCTAATCTGGAAGACCTTTGGGAAAATACAATCAACGAAGAGGTACAGGAACGGATTGAATCATTAATACACAAATTACACTTTGATGACCTTACAGGCGATTTTGTAAACTGGAAGAACGGTAGTGTTGAATTATTGCAGGGAGCTTTGTTAATTGCACAATATCATTACCCTGAAATGCAGTCACTGCAAGCTTTACAGGAGATAGAGAAAATGCGGAGGAATGTATGGCTGGAGCTAAATAATTACCTTACTCCCCTTGAACAGATCAACGTACTCACTAGTATTATTTATAATTACTATAAACAAAAGGGTGTTGAAATAGGCTACAATCAACCGGAAGATTTTTTAATAAATAAAACGCTCGAAACAAAAAAAGGCAATGCTATAAGCAATGGAATTATTTACCTGGTATTGTGTGAATTGTTGGACATTCCGGTAAAAGCGATCAATATTCCCCGCCAATTTATTTTAGGTTATTTTGATTCACAATATGAGTTTTTAAATCCGGCAGGCCATTCTTCACAAAAAATAATTTTTTATATTGATCCTCTTAATGGTCAAATATATTCTCATAAAGATGTAGAGAGTTATTTCAAAAGAATAAGCGTACCTCCTACAACCTCGTACTTTAAAGCAAAAAATAACAGACAAATTATTCAATTTTTGCTGGAAGAATTGAGTAAATGTTATGACAACGATCGTAACCGCTATAAAATGGAAGAGCTGCTAACACTTGTAAAATTACTGGACGAATGATCTACCATGTTGTATCAAAATCAGATTGGCAAAATGCACTTAAACAGGGATTTTATGAACATGCATCTTTAAAGACAGAAGGATTTATTCATACCAGTAAAGCAGAACAGGTAAAGGGTGTATTGGAAAGATATTATCAAAACCAAACAGCTCTTTTGTTGCTGCATATTGATGAAACCAAATTAACAGCCTTATTAAAATATGATCTTGCGCCTTCGGTAAACGAAGAATTTCCACATATTTACGGACCACTAAATTTAGATGCTGTTGTAAATACTTCAGATATTAAATAATTAGAATAACAACAAAAAATCTTGCTGTTTATCCTTGCAGGGAAAACTGGAAAAAGTAATCAGTCTGCTTTATCCATCCGTTTTTTTCATAAACAGATTGTGGGCTCAGTTTTATTTATTGGGGAGTAATCTTAAATTGTGCAAAATATATTTAAGTTGAAAATGGATATATCTAATAATTTTTTACCTGCGGGTTTATTAGCCCATTTTACAATAACTACCTTTTTGGAGCTTGGCGATG
>JANXSR010000315.1 GCA_025352625.1 Ferruginibacter sp. | reverse complement strand
TACCTGCGGTAAGTTCTCCAAGAGAAGCCATTTTTTCTGATTGTACTAATTGTGATTGTGTAGCTTTTAAATCTTCAATAGATTCCTGCAACTGAGTTGTTCTTAGTTTTACTTTTTCTTCCAATACTTTGTTTTCTCTTTGTAACATCCTGGATCGGTAAACAATGTACGCCCTTAACAATCCAGCGGCCAAAAGGCCAAACAGGGTATAGGCCCACCATGTTTGATACCACGGAGGAGAGATGGTAAAGTTAAAAATAGCCGGTGCACTCCATTTACCGCCGATGCTTTTGCTGCTTACCTTAAAACTATATTTTTGCGGCGGCAGGTTTAAATAATTCTCCGTAAAGGTATTTGTTGTTGGAGTGCTCCATTTTGCATCAATGCCTTCTAAAGTGTACGTGTACCATGTTGTATCCTGCCTGCTTAAATGCGGCTGCACAAATTGAAACTGAAGATAGTTTTGTTTGTAAGGTATAGAAAGATTTACGGGCAAATTAAACGGGCCAGTAACGCTGTCCCAGTTTAAGCCTTTTATTGCAGTATAACCAGCATTAACTTGCTCCTGCCCCTTTACATAAAAGGTATCTGTCGTCCACAGGGTATCATTTGCGTTAAGCTCCTTTTTATTTGCAAAATATTGAGGCTGGGTCATCAAGTTCATGCCGGTAATATAGGTAATAACAGAATCGGGGGGTGTTTTAATATCGTTTATGATTGTAATACCAAGGTCTCCCCACAAGTATTGACCTTTGCTTGTAATGCAATCAGTTGCCCAGGAATTGGTTTCTTTTATTAAACTTTCAGATTTATCAAGCGGCGTTACTTTCCATTCTTTGGGTGTGGTTACTCCATTTTCGTTTGTATTTTCTGGTGCAGTTACAATGCTTATTTTATTACTTGATCCGGCAATAATAGCATTATTATAGGGCAGCAAAGATAATATGCGGTTATTTGTTAACCCTTCTTTGGTTGTTATTGTAGTAAGTGTTCCCTTTTTTGTATCTGCCACATAAATGCCTTTATCAGTGCCAATCCACATGCGCCCAAAGTTGTCCAGCAACAGCACCCGGTTGCAGGTATCTTTTAACCCAGGCTGATTATTTAAATATTTTACTGTTCCTTTTACCGGGTCAATCACATCAACTCCATTGCTATTTGTTGCCATCCAAATAAGGCCGTCCTTATCCTCTTTTATATCTTGTATGTTATTATCACTTAAGCCTCCTGCAGCATCTACGTGGCGGATAATTTTTTTAACTGAATCCACCATATCAACTCCGTTACTGGGGCCGGTAAGCCAGGTATTGCCAGTTCTGTCTCTAAACACAGCATAAATAGAATCACTCACAAGTCCCTCATTTTTACCTACTGTTTCAAGGGTTTTATGGATGGGATTAATAATATTATATCCCCCGTTGGTAGCAACAATCATATTTCCATTTATCTTGAAAAATGATTGAACAAAATCATTACTAAGGCCATTGGATTTATCAAGTATCCGGGAAACCTGTTTCTTTGCATCTACTATTATAATTCCTTTTTGAGTAGCGACCCAAAGATTGCCTACGGCATCTTCCATTATACTTATAATGTTAGTAGTACCAAAAGGATGCACGGTTTCACCATTTTGATCAATAATATTTAATCCTTGTGTTGAGGCCAGCCACATGCGATTGTAAAAATCAGGGACACAGGATAGAATAACATTACCTTTCATCCCATCCTTCTGATCAATGACCCTTATCATTCCCTTTTTTATATTTAACAATTCTAACCCGCCGTTTGAACCTCTCCATAAAAGGCCTTTGTTATCGAATGTTAAGTTGAATGTGTACCTGTTTTTAAGACCCATCGATTGCGCATAATGACTTATAGTACCTTGTTTTATGTTTATAGCATCCAGTCCTGTAGCTCTCCCTGCAATTGAAACCCAAATTTGCCCACTTTTATCTTTTGTAATTGCAGTTAACGTATCACTGCTAAGGCCATTGGCTTTTTTCAGGTATTTTATTTTGCCAGATTTAATATCTACAATATTAACTCCTCCTTTATAAGTGCTTATCCAGATATTTTTGTTATCGTCTTCTGTTATTTCAAAAGCGGTTGAATCTGATAAACCAACTTTTTTGTCAATATTTTTAAATGCCAGTTCTTTAGGGTCTATTACACTTACTCCTTTATCAGTATTATTATAAACCCAAATAAGCCCGCTTTCATCCTTAAACATTTTTGTAAGGTTATTGACTACTGCAGTTATTTTTTTTGAGTAGCCTAAGGTGCTGTTTGCAGGATCAAGCATCCTCAGCCCGTCGTCCTGAATATACCAAATTCTTCCTTTATTATCTTCCACCATGCCTGCTATACCATTTTGAATGGGGCCTGCTACAAACGTTTGTATATGTTCGCCATCATATCTAAAAACTCCTTCGGTACTGCCTATCCACATGGTCCCGATTTTATCTTTTAGCAGGCAGGTTATAAATTTTGCCTGTAGTCCATGCGGTTGCCCAAAATCAAAAATTGATAATACTTTATCTTTTTGAGCTGAAGGTGCTGATGTTTTTACTACAGTGGGCGGAGCTAAAATTGTTGTTTTAAATTGTAGCGGTTTAGATGGTAATTTGTCCATACTAAACGATTGTTCGGGAAGGCTGTTAAAGTCAAACTTTACTTCTTCCGGCGGTTTACTGAATGGCCTGAAACCAGTGGTGTCGTAAGGTATAGAAGGTAGTGCATCAATATCCAGTTTTTTTAGCAGGGGCTTAATTTCTCCTGTTTTTGCAGTATCCCAATGTAATTTCTTTTCTGCACCAAATTGCAGGGGTATGGTTACCGGCTGAGAATTACCAAGCTCTTGCTCTGGAAAAGGAATGTCGCCTGAATTGTGACAGGATGAGAAAATAAGCAGTAAAACACTCAATAAAAGCAGCACTAAGCTCGTGTTCTTTTGTTTTATCATTTGATAACCCTTTTTAAAGACATGATTTAAAGATAATGAAATTAAAAACTATGTACCAAGCTCTTCTTTTTATTTTATGCTAAACACAACGGTATTTTACGTGAATATATGGTTTCTTAAAGGTTAGCTGGTTCTTCGTAAATAGTTAATAAAGGAGTAAGAATGTAAACTTATACTTATAGTAAGAAAGTGGTTGTATAATTTAGCCAGCGGGTAATTCAATTATAAAGGCGGCATACTCATTTTCTTTTGTATCAACTCTTAATTTTCCACCGTGTGTTTTAATAATATCGTAGCTTAAAGAAAGGCCAAGACCCGTACCATGGCCCGCAGGTTTTGTAGTAAAAAAGGGGTGAAAAATTTTGTCCAATACTTTTTGAGGAATACCATCACCATTATCTCTAACAGTAATCAACACTTTATCTCTTATCTTTTTTGTGCTTAGATAAACGGTCGGCTCATAACGATCCTGCATTGAATCTTTTCCTGTAGCATCAGTACTTAAATTATTTTGTTCAGTCAAAAGCCTTCGTTTTTTTTCAGTAACCGCATAAAACGCATTGGTAATTAAATTTAAAATCACCCTTCCCATATCCTGGGGAATCATATTAATGCTTCCGATTTTTTCATCAAAATAAGTATTCATGGTGGCATTAAACATTTTGTCTTTTGCCCTTAATCCATGATACGCCAGCCGCAAATATTCATCTGCCAGGGCATTAAGGTTGGTAGGTTCTTTAGCTCCTGTGCTGGTGCGACTGTGTTGCAGCATGCCTTTTACTATGCCATCTGCTCTTTTGCCGTGGTGGCCTATTTTTAATTCATTTTCTTTAATGTCATTTGCTATCGCCAAAACCTCGCCAAAATTTCCTTTCTCAATTTCCAGTTTCATTTCCTCAATCAATTCAGTATTAACTTCTGAAAAGTTATTGACAAAGTTTAACGGATTTTGAATTTCATGGGCAATACCAGCAGTAAGTTCGCCAAGCGATGCAAGTTTTTCTGATTGTATCAACTGTGCCTGTGTTGCTTTTAATTCTGTTAATGCAAGTTCTAATTCTTCTTTCTGCCTGGTTAATTCTGTAGTGCGTTCCGCTACCTGCACTTCCAGCTCAGCTTTTAGTGAGGCCATGATTTTATTTTGCTCTTCTTCCTCATGTGTTTTTAACCGCTCTCTTTCAATGGCTTTTCTTTGCCTGCTATTAATGATGAGCATGGTTATCATCCACAGCAATGCAAATGCTTTAATGGCACCAAATGCATTATGCCATTCTCTAAGGATATTATTGTCTATTAAGCCTAAAATATCTTCTAAAAACGAAACAATTATCAATGGTAAAACTGCCAAAAAAACTGACCTTGCAGAACGAAATATTTCATTAAAATAAATCATTGCAAGCACTCCAAAAACAACAAGGTACGATACCCATTCAATTACGGGTCTTAAAAAACGAATACTGTTTTGGGCAACAAACAGTGCAATGCAGGTAAACATAATAACTAAAAGAATTCTATCCCATTCAGGAAGCAACTTCTTTGTTTTAAAAGATTTGCGCAGGTAAATAATAATAAAAAAGGCAATGGTAAGTTGTCCAGACATAGGTTAGTATTTTTTACATGGTTGGTTATGCCAGCATTAAAACAAAATTATAGTTTGCCAGTTAACTTTAATTAGCAAACTTATAATAAACAGGCAAACCACCCTATCTTTTATTTGTATCTTGTTGGCATTGGTCTTTGTGTTTATATTTTTCAATAACCAATCAACAGGTAATATAAGAAAAAAACAAGCATCTTTCACAGCATGTCAATTTTTGTATATTTGTTTCACTATTTATTTACACCACCTATTTTTAATGATGAATTATCATGCTCTTTTAGTAAAAATTGAAAACCATGTGAATTTATTTTACCTGGAGCATCCGCTTACAAATTATTGTTACCACAATCAGCTTCATACCAAAGAAGTGCTGGAAGCTGCACAAAAAATAGGCAGTCACTACCAGTTGGATGATCACCTGTTTTTTATTATTTGTGCCGCTGCAAGCTTTCATGATATTGGCTTTATCCTTTCAAAGGGTGAATTACATGAGCAAAAGGGGGCAGAATTAGCAGACGTTTTTTTACATAGTATAGAAGTAGATGAGGAAGATATTACTGCTATAAAAAATTGTATTCTGGCAACCAAAATGCCCCAGTCGCCACAAACATTGCAAGAGAAAATAGTTTGTGATGCAGACTTGTTTAATTTGGGAACTACTACGTTTAAGGAAAAAAATAAACTTCTAAAAAAAGAACAGGAGGCATTGAGCAATAGTAAAATTGATGGAATTACTTGGAGAAAAACTACCATCAGCATGCTGGAAAACCATCATTACCATACCGACTATTGCCAGTCTTTATTAGATAATACAAAAGCTGCAAATTTAGCAGCGGTTAAGAATAAGCAGGAAGAAAAATTAAGTGAAGTTGAACTAAACGCAGCTTTAGAAAATAATATAATTAAAAATCCTGAGGCTGTTGAAGACAACAGTGCCACAAAAAAAGCAGCCAAAAATAAAATAAAAGACCGGCCTGTAAAAGGAATCGAAACTATGTTTCGTATATCTGCATCTAATAATGTACGCATAAGTGTAATGGCAGATAACAAAGCACAAATCATGATATCAGTAAATTCTATTATGATATCTGTAGTGTTGGGTTTGTTATTAAAAAATATAGATGAAAACCGGAATCTATTGTTCCCTGCGATTATTTTACTGGCCGTTAACGT
Source organism: Ferruginibacter sp. (assembly GCA_025352625.1). Classification (GTDB taxonomy): domain Bacteria; phylum Bacteroidota; class Bacteroidia; order Chitinophagales; family Chitinophagaceae; genus Ferruginibacter. Next base: position 20,426 of record JANXSR010000315.1, on the reverse strand, counting down.
TACTACTATTATTTATGCCGTGTCTGCAACAAGGCCAAAAATACCGAATGGTTTATTTACGCAGGAGCAGGTAGACAATAAATCTGTAAACCTGTTGTACTTTGGCAGCTTTTACAATATGAATTTTAAAGAGTATGATGCCGGTGTAAAAGCAATGATGGCAGATAGTGAATTTTTATATGGAAGCCTTACAAAAGATATTTTTTGGCAGGGTAAAGTACTTGGCCGAAAATACCGTTTGTTAAGAACATCCTATACTATTTTTATGTATGGACTTATAGCTTCTGTGTTGGCATTCGGCATAGCGATTGCTTTTTTCTGATAGCAAATGAAAGATTAAATTTTATATCAATGAGAAAATCTTTTTATCTTTTACCAACCTGTATAATTTGTTTTTTTATTTTTTCTTTTTTTTCAAATTGCAATAAGGCTGTTTCCTATAAAAGCCCTGCGGGATATGATTTTTCCAAACCTGAAAAGTTTGAACTGGCAAGTGCATTAAATGAAATTTCGGGAATCGCTTTCAAAAATCAAAACAGCGATTCTGTTTTAGCAATTGAAGATGAAGATGGAAAACTTTACACCTATTCATTGAGTAGCAAAAACTTCAGACGCTCTAAATTTGGCAAAAAAGGAGATTATGAGGATATAACTATTGTAAACAACAACAAGGTTGCAGTGTTGAGAAGCGATGGTTCCGTTTACATGTTTCCTGTGGAAGAAACAAGCAATGAGAAAATAGGCAGCGTTGAAGTATACGATTCTATTTTGCCACCCGGAGAATACGAAGGTTTATTTGCTGAAAAGGATACGCTATTTGCGCTTTGCAAACATTGCCCTTCAGATAAACCATCAAAAGAGATTACTGTTTATGCACTTGTTTTTAACGCAGGTACGCCTTTAAGTGTTTACCGTTCCTTTCAAGTAGATATTTCTAAAATTCAAACACAGTCAACAGATGGAAAAGTGAAGTTCCATCCTTCGGCGTTAGCTAAAAATCTCTTAACAAAAGATTGGTACATCATATCTTCTGTAAATAAATTATTGTTGGTACTCGATGAACAATGGAATATAAAAGAAGTTTACCCGATTGATCCTGCTTTATTTAAACAGCCTGAAGGCATTGCGTTTAACAATCAGGGCGACTTATATATATCCAACGAGGGTGGGGACGGAGTTGCTAATATTTTATTATTCAGGTATCAAAAGCAATAGGTTGAAGGTTGAAAGTTGAAAGTTAAAGGTTGAAAGTTGAAGGTTGAAAGCAAAGAATCAATCCTCTTTTAAACCTTTTATTACTACATTGCCTGTTCCGTTTTTATCACAAGGATACCCGAATGCTTTTTTCATTTTATCTGCATCATTAATGGTGGCATAAAATTCATCCAAATATTTTAAGGTGGTGGTTTTGTATTTTTCATCCAACAGGTTACAGGTTGTATAAAGTTGGTAGATGCTATTTTTAATCTGGTTATAAAAAGTAATCACCGAATCAAATTTTTTCATATCTCCAACACAATAGCCACGGTAACGGCGCTGTCTTACAGAACTCATGAGCAGCTCTTCTGCTGGTTTTGCATAAGGCGCATTTACCAAACCGGCATGATCAAAATCGTAAGGAACGGCTATTGGTGTTGTCATTGAATCAGCGGCTACTAATTTAATATTTTGCAAGTATTGTACAGACCAATCGGTATTGCCTGCCAGGTATTCAAATACAGCCATTGTTAAAAAAGCAATTGGTTCAGTTTGGTCTGGCTGCAGTTTTCTGCTTACAGCAATCATTCCATTTCTTTTGGCCATTTCTTTTTCCTCCTCCAATAATATTCCATAAAATACGGCTCCGGTTTTTTTAGTTTTTGTATCGTTCAGTTTTACTTTTACCAATCTTGCTTTAAAACTATTGGGTGTTACCAGGTTGTATAATTTATATACCAGCCATTCTTTAATAATATATTCATCACCTACACAGGGCATCACCAATTTTAATTTATCCTGGTCTTTAAACAAGGAATGTTTGAGTGTATCATGTTGAGTAAAATGAACAGCTAGGGGGGGATACATGCAATTCTCTTTTAACTTTCTAAAATGACCTCTTGTTTTTGCTTCAACAGAAACGCTTATTTCATTGCCATCTTGAGCCTTATATAAAAGTAGTAAGGGATGATATGTTGGTGTTTGTAACCGATCATTTAATAACTCACGAATATTGCCACTTAATGTAAGTTCAAGCGCAGAATCTGTTGTAAATAAATTGTTGGAATCAGCAGGCGATTGAGCATTTACCGGAACATGCAAAATAAAAAAAATACAAAAAACAGGCAGGTATAGTAATAATAATTTTTGCATAACTAAGATTTTAAAAACCTGGATAAAGAAAAGAAGTGATTATTTAAAAGCTGTTACTTTGCAGATGCGGCTGTTGGTTTTTTAATACAATAAAGTTAAACTTTATCCCCGGTAATTAAAAGCTTGTTTTAGCGACAGTCAAATTAGGTGTAAGATATTTATTGTAAGTATAAAACAAATTCAGTTTAGCTTTAACTTTATACCAACCGATTTTGCTGCTAAATATTTATTTGTATGAAAAAATTTTCTTTTGTTATTGCTATTATTTTACTGCAACTGGTTGCAACTGCGCAGCCATATTCTCCCAACTGGTCATCCCTAAATCAACGAAAAATTCCAGCCTGGTTTCACCAGGATAAGTTTGGAATATTTATTCATTGGGGAGTATATGCCGTGCCTGCTTACGCACCAGTTATGAGCAATAGTGGGGTTAGTTATGCAGAATGGTATTGGTACAGGTTGCAGGAGAAGCAAAAAGATTTTCTTGCTTTTCATAATAAAAACTATGGCAACAATTTTACCTACGAGCAATTTGAACCTAAGTTTAAAGCGGAGTTGTTTGAGCCCAATCAATGGGCAGATATTTTTAAAAGGTCGGGTGCCAAATATGTGGTACTTACCTCTAAGCACCATGAAGGATATTGTTTATGGAACAGTGCAGATGCCGATCGTGATTGGGGAAGGCCCTGGAATGCAGTAACTGGAACACCTAAACGGGATTTGTTGGGCGACCTTACCAATGCAGTTCGTGATAAGGGTTTAAAAATGGGCTACTACTATTCGCTCTACGAATGGTTTAATCCGCTTTGGCTAAAAGATAGAAAACAATTTGTTGAACAACATCTTTTTCCTCAGTTTAAAGACTTGGTAACAAAGTACAAGCCTTCTATTATTTTTTCTGATGGAGAATGGGAGCAGTCAGATACAGCATGGCAAAGTACTAAATTACTATCCTGGCTGTTTAATGAATCGCCAGTTGCAAAAGATGTGGTGGTAAACGATCGGTGGGGCGGTAATACAAGAGGTAAAAATACAGGCAGCACTTACACTACCTCTGAGTATGGCAGCGGTATGGATGCCAATGTTATTTGGGAAGAGAGTCAGGGCATCGGTCTTTCGTATGGGTACAACCGCAATGAACAACTGGATGATTATAAAACAAGCCACGACCTTATTTTGATGCTGGCAGATATTGTTTCTAGAGGGGGTAATTTATTGCTTGATATTGGGCCAACTGCTGATGGACGAATTCCTGTGATTATGCAACAGCGGCTAACTGATATGGGCGACTGGTTAAAAATTAATGGCGAAGCTATTTATGAAACCAATGCCTGGAAACAATCTTATCAATGGAGCGATGGACTAAGGCCTGGTAAAAAAGATGCCAGTTTTATGGCAGATTATAGTGTTGCAAAGATGGTGGTTGCCAAAAAGGACACTGCCAGCATTGATTGTTTTTTTACTAAAAAAAATAAAGACCTTTTTTGTATTGTTCCCTCATATAGGTCGAAGTTGTTGTTGAAAAATATTAAGTTACCTGTTTCGGTAAAAGCAAGTTTATTGGGTGCGTCAACAAATATTGGTTGCAAACAACAAGGCAATAATGTGATGCTGGATTTATCAGCGATTAAGCCGGGAGATATTTCATCATCTGGAATATTTGTGGTTAAACTGCAAAACGGATTGCAGTAAATTAAATCTTAAAACATAAATTAATTTCTCAATAATAAAGACTACCTCATGTTCATCTTTTTAAGAACTACACATAAAATTCCCAGTTAAAAGAGGCCTTTTTCAGCTCGTTTAATACAATATCATAATTGTTAAGACCAATATGTGCAAGAGTAAGAAAACAATTATGTGTTAAAGGCTTTTCTTTAAATATCATCCCGTACACGGCTTTTCCTGATGCTAGCAGTAATTGTATGGGCAAACTGAATATATAACCTTATCGTTATTTTGTACCTGCTCATATTTACCGTTGTATAATTTAGTTTTTTACATCGGCACTAATTTTTGTTAGAGGGTTAAAATATTTACCTCCTTTAAAACCTACAATTTAAAGAAGCCCCCAAAAAATAATTTAAACACTTTTTAAAACTGCTTGCAAATGCCAATGCTAGTTTGTAATTTAAAATGATCAAATCATTTAATCTTAAATTTTATTAAAATGAAAGACAATAAATTTAAACAAACAACACACCGCCGTGGCTTTATTGGTGCTATTGCAGCAGGGGCGGCTGCATTAAGTATGGCATCGCTGGCACCTTTACATTTACATGCTGAACCTTTTACTGAAATGGCCAAAGATACCAATGATGCTGAAACGCCGGAAGAGTGGTTCAATAAAATCAACGGTAAGCACCGTATTGTTTTTGATGCAACTCATCCCGAAGAAGTGTTGCCTTTTGCATGGCCAAGGGTATTTTTAATTACAAATGATAAAACAGGTACCCCTGCTAAAGATTGCAGCGTTGTTGTTGTGTTGCGGCACAGTGCAATTCCATTTGCATTTGAAGACCGAATTTGGCAGAAGTATAATTTTGGTAAAAAATTTAAAATAGATGATTCAGCTACCAAAACAGCTTCTTTACGTAATCCTTTCTGGCAGCCTAAAAAAGGGGATTTTAAAATTCCCGGAGTAGGTGAAGTGCAAATAGGCATTAATGAATTACAGGCAGATGGCGTTATGTTTTGTGTTTGCGATATGGCTGCTACTGTGCAAAGTGCAGTGATAGCAAAGGATATGAAGTTAGATGCCGCCGAAGTAAAAAAAGACTGGATGACGGGAGTATTACCCGGCATTATGGTTGTTCCATCCGGTGTGTGGGCAGTAGGCCGGGCACAGGAACATAATTGCGCTTATTGTTTTGTTGGTTGATAAAAGCAAAACAATGTAACTGTTGATAAAAGCATCAGTTGGTATAATCAATTGCTATTATAAAAGCGGGTGCTTTTTTTATTTTTAATAAACATATGCGGCTCCGCCACTTAAACAGCGTTTGTACAATTGTACCGTGTTTTCTAATCCCAGGTATAATGCATCACAGATCAGTGCATGGCCAATGGATACTTCCAGCAGGCCAGTAATGTGTTGTGAAAAATATTGCAGGTTTTGCAAATCAAGGTCATGACCGGCGTTAATGCCAAGGCCCAGTTCGCTGGCTTTTTCTGCAGCAGCAATGTATGCTTTAATAGACGCTTCTTTTTTACCTGTAGCATATTCTTTGGCATACGTTTCTGTATACAATTCAATTCTGTCGGTACCTGTGGCGGCGGCACCTTCCACCATTTCAATTACAGGGTCTACAAAAATGGAAGTGCGGATACCTTCCTGTTGAAAAAGGTGGATCATTTTAATAAGGTAATCTTTATGCTCAATGGTGTTCCAGCCATGGTTGCTGGTAATTTGCCCCAATGTATCCGGCACCAGTGTTACCTGCTCAGGTTGGTTGGCCAGTACCAATGCCACAAATTTATCTTCAGTACAATTGCCTTCAATATTCAGTTCGGTGTTGAGGGCTCTTTTTAGCGCATACACATCATTGTAACGAATATGCCTTTCATCCGGACGGGGATGCACGGTGATACCCTGGGCACCAAAACGTTCAATATCCAATGCTGTTTTAATAAGGTCTGGATTGTTTCCTCCGCGGCTGTTGCGCAGGGTTGCAATCTTATTAATATTAACTGAAAGTGATGTCATGATTGATGGCCTTTTTTATAGAAAGCAAAGTTATGGGGTTTGGGGTTGATTGTTGAAGGTTGAAGGTTGAAGGTTGAAGGTTGATGGTTAAAGGTTGAAGGTTGATGGTTGAAAGTTAAAAGCTGATGGTTTATGGTTGCTGATGGTGGTTTCCTGATAGCTTTACGAGCCTGCGACGATGTTAATGTAGTGCCATATCTCTTTTCGGCATGGCTAATTACTAATTAGTGAAAACAAAAAACCATCCTATTATAAGATGGTTTTTTGTTTTTATTTTATATAAAGTATTATTTCTTTGGTTCCAGCAATTTAAAAAACTGATCAAGTTGTGGTAAAATAACAATTCTTGTTCTGCGGTTGGCAGCCTTTCCTTCGGCAGTGCTGTTGTCAGCTACAGGTAAATATTCACTGCGACCTGCAGCAGTCATTTTTGCAGGGTCAAGGCCGTATTGATTTTGTAATATACGCACTACAGCAGTGGCTCTTTTTACACTCAGGTCCCAGTTATCTGCTACTAAATTATTGCCTTTGTACGCAACATTATCTGTATGGCCTTCTACCATAAATTCAATATCGGGTTGGTTTTTTAACACGGTAGCAACTTTACTCAACACGTTGCCGGCTTTATCACTCACATCAAAACTGCCGCTTTTAAACAACAGTTTGTCGCTGATATCAATGTACACAACGCCTTTATCAACTTTAATATTAATGTCTTTGTCATCCATATTACCAATGGCACCTTTTAAATTGGTAACCAGTGCAAGGTTCAAAGAATCTTTGCGGCTAATGGCCGATTGAAGGTCTTGTATGTAGGCATCTTTCGCACCAATATTATCCAACGATTTTTTAATGCTTTCTGCCTGCGAACCACTAATAACAGACAGACTTTCCAATTGCTTTAATGCGGTGGAATTATTTTCTTTTAAATAATCCATTTGTTTTTTAAGCCCGGCTATTTCAGCTTCCAATACAGCCTTGCTTTGTAAATTTTCAGCCGAAAGGGTATTACAGTTTTTCAGGTCGTCCTGTAATTTGGCATACTCTGTTTGCAACTTGCTGTATTTATCCTGTTCCGTTTTTAAAACTTTTTTACTTACACAAGAGCTAAACAATAAGGTACAAACAGTACCTAAAACAATCACATAGTTATTTTTCATTTTTAAAAGAATTTAATGTTTGTAGCGAAGGTAACAGCTAATATTGTAGCAATAAAAATTTAATAGACAAATGTTATAAATGGTGGAGTGTTTTAAAATTTATCTTAAAAAATTGCTTTACAGTTTACCTGCTTTTTCGTTCGCTTATATGTCCGTTGTAAGAGATAGATTGCCTGTTGGTGCTATTTACATTTAAATAGGCAGTGCCGTTTTTATATACAGTTAGGGTAAGTTGTTGCACATCGCTTATATCTGTTGGTTTAATGTTGATATCCCAGCCTCCCTTTTTTCTTGGAGTAACTTTATACTCAAATTTGGTGGAAGTAAACTTTATGCCTCCATCTGTAGAACCAATAGGTGCAGAATAGGCTTTCCCAAAATAAGGCAAGTCGCTTACAACGGTGTCTTTGCCAACTGCAACAGCATAATCAGAAGTTAAAAACCGTTGGCGTCCACTCATTGGTGTAACCGATTCAGCATAAAAAACATATTGCTGATTATCTACAAGGTTTTTTATTGCCAGTTCTTTGGTGGAATCTGATTTTTGGGCCAGTACCAATTGCGTACTTCCAAATACGGTAATCAAAAAAAGAGCGACAGGTAATAATTTTTTAAATGGGATCATATAGCTTTTTTGTTTTTTAAAATAAATATACAAACATTAGTTTTTGGTAAAAAAATTTGATGACTATTTTACAAAACATTTATATAAAAGGAAGCTGACCTTGTTGTTATGATAATTTTTCATCATGGTGCAGTTGTATAACAGGCACCTGTAAATTATTCCGAAATATAGCCGCTAAAAGCTATGGATTGCCTGTTGGTGTTGGTAACAAATAAGTACACGCTGCCATCTTTATACATCCCAAATTTAAAGTGTTGAGAATCGTGTATGTCTTTAACCCAGATGCTGATATCCCAGCCGCCTTTTTTTCTTGGTGTAAGTTTATAATCGAATTTGATGGAAGTAAATTTGATGCCCTCAAAAGTATTAATGGTGGGTGCCGTATATGCCTGGCCAAAGTAAGGCAGATCGCTTACTACCGAATCTTTATAAACAGCCACCGTGTAAATTAGTGGCAATTGTCTTTCGCCCCCGGCAAGTGGTGTAACCGTAATGGCATGAAAAACATATTGATGACTTTCCAATAAGTTTTTTATTGCCGCTTCCTGCTCGGGGCTTACCCGTTGGGCAAATATGCCTTGCGTGGAAACCATAAATAGTATAAAAAAAAGACCGGGGAAACAGGATATTTTTATTTTTTTCATGCTGTTAAAATACTTCATTTAAAATGATTGCTGCAAAAAACAAGGTGATTAAGCAATAACAATCCCAAAAGTCATCTTCAATAGATTTAGTTCTTTTATGTTTTTATAATATCCCTCCAATGCCAATACTCATATGGATAATGTCAGACACATCCACACTGTTCTCATAAATTTTACCACCAAACCTTGTTCCAAAAAAAACATGGTAATAAGTTTTATGAACCTGTTTTTGAAAACCAAGGTTAATGTAAACACCTTTATTGGCATTCTTTGGCTCCCCGCCATTGTTATTAATTATAAACAACGATTTGCTGGTAACAAAGGGCTCTAAAGAAAGATAGCTGGCAGAAAAATTACGGGTTGTTTTTTCGAGCCGAATTCTTCTTTTAAGGTTAAAGTAATAACGCAATTCGCCGGAAGCGATGGCACTAAAAGCAAAGCGGTATTCACCATAATCATTTGGAAATACAATCTTCGTTCTTGAAATAGCAGGGCCTGCTTTTAAAAAAAAGGTAAACGACTTATAAATTTGATGTTCGAAGTTTAACTGGATAGAAAATTGGTTATCGGTAGATAAAGATAGCAGCGTTCTAAAAATATTTTTATCAATCTCCGTTTTAAAAGGGTCCTCGTCGTCCTCATACCTTGATTGGCCAAGCGCTGTTTGCGTTATTAAAATCAGCATCAGAAAATAAAATTTCATACAAGCCTTTTTTAAAAGAGTGTTGCTAATTAACGAATACAATCAAATGTAATACACGTTTATCTATAAATGATAAAACAATGCCCTGCTTCCTTAAAACAATTTTTTTTAAATAATTACATCACTAAAGCTCAGCTGCATTTTAAATTGTAACAAGGGTTGCCGCAGGTTATCCCTATTCAGCAGCAGCTTTCCAAAGGTTGGCAACGCTTAAGGCTGCACAATTTGTAATGCACTCCAAAGCTTTCTTCAAAGATGTAGGGGTAACATTCCTTATCTTTGCACCCTAAAAAAATAAAATAACCTAATGAAGAAACTCCCTATGTTTTGCGGATTTATTTGTGCTATGCTGGCAACCTCGCCAGCAATCTTTGCCAACAGCCGCGACACCAGTTACAACAACAAAACAAATACCTTAGCCGATACCGATCTTCAGTTGCCTGCTGGATTTAAGGCCACCATAATTGCCAGAGGACTTAAAGGTGCCCGTCATTTAGCTGTTACAAAACAAGGCGGTATTTATGTAAAACTTGGTAGTTTAAAAGAGGGCAAAGGCATTTACTATTTAAAAGATAATGGCGATGGTATTGTAAAAGTGCAATATGGTTTCGGCGATTATCCCGGCACGGGCATTTTTATTAAGAACAATTATTTATATGCATCCAGCAATGATGATGTGTACCGGTATAAATTAAATGAAAAGGGCGAAGTGATAAGTCCTGACAAGCCGGAAAAAATTGTAGAGGGGTTGGTAAACCACAACAGAGACAATTCAAAATCTATTGCGGTAGATGATAACAACAACCTGTATGTAAACTGCGGATCGTACAGCAACAGCTGCCTTGTAAACGGCAGTTCATTAAAAGGGGCCATGCCCTGTCCTTTGCTGGATTCTGTGGGTGGTATATGGAAATTTAAAACCAATAAATTAAACCAGGGGTACAATCAGGGAGTCCGTTATGCCACGGGTTTTAAAAATGTAGTTGGGCTTGACTGGAATAAGAATACCCAATCTTTATTCATCATGCAACATGGCAGAGACCAGTTTCATGATTTGTATCCGCAGTTTTACAGCGAAGAACAAGCCAACAGCCAACCTGCAGAAACCATGTATGAAGTGCACAAGGGCAGCGATGGTGGCTGGCCCTATGTTTACTACGATGCTAAACTGCACAAAAAAATGCTGGCACCTGAATACGGCGGTGATGGGGTAAGGGAAAGCGGTGAAACTGCACAGGATCCTGTGGCAGATTTTCCTGCACACCTTGGCCCTAACGGATTATTGTTTTATACAGGCAAACAGTTTCCTGCAAAATATTTAAACGGCGCATTTATTGCTTTTCATGCAAAGTCGCCGGTGTTGCAAAAAGGCTACCTGGTAGCATTTGTACCATTTAAGAAAAACAAGCCGACAGGTGAATGGGGAATTTTTGCAGATCATTTTGCTGCTGACCCAGCCGACCAGCCCAAGCCCTGTGGATTGGCACAGGGCCCTGATGGAAGCATCTATGTAGCAGATGATGCCAAGGGAAATATCTACCAGATAAAGTATAAACTGTAAAAGTTTTTTTTAACAAAAAAGCCGTGCATGCTGTTAAAACAGGTGCACGGCTTTTTGTTTTAGTATAGCATCAGCAATTGTTGGCAAAAGGGCTGGTTAATCAAGGCATGCATTTTTTATGTGGGCGCTTTCTTTTTTTATCAACAAAAAAAGAAAATAACGGCTAATATAAAATGAGTAAAGAGTTAGCGAACTAAATGCCTGACCTTATAAATAAATAAAAATATAGTAAAGAAATATGCAGCAATAAAGGTAAAATTTTTGCAGCAGATCAGAAGGAGAGCGGCTTTTTAAATTAATAAAATAACAAAGCAATAACTAATTTGTATTTTACTTTGCACTTGATCACTTTTGCTGCATGCCTAAAGTTCTTTAACAAATTGGTCTGATAGTTGTGCTGTTACCAGCAAACTGAAAAGTATAATAATTCGTTAATACAGAAACAGTAAATTGCACACGGCATGGTATTTTCGATAATGGTTAGTAAAACATAACCATATGAAAAAGTACTTTACCATTTTTGTAGTGGCTATTATAATGATCACTGCATTTTCAGGATGTGCTGAATACTACTATCCTGAAAGACAGTACTACCGGCACTCGCAATATCACGAAGGGCATTACCGGCACCATCACGATAATGACAGGGATGACCATCGTGAAAGAGGAGACAGAAAAGATCGCCGTAGAGACAGAGACGATCATTAAAAATACTTCAGTAACCCCCACATAAGTTTCGTTGCTATTAAAAATAGCGGCGGAACTTTTTTTGTGCCCGTTAATGGCCTGTGCTTTGCAAAATGGCTGTCCCATTGGTTATTGTTATCTGCTATGGCAATACATATTACTGCACATAAAACGCCGGTAGCCCAATCATTTTCTTTTAAAAGATATTTTATTCTGCCATTTACAAAATCGTTTAAGGAGCGTATTTCAAATGGTAAAAAAAAGAGCCAACCTATTGCAGGATGATTGCTTTTTGACAGCAGGTTTCAAAAGGTTGGCACCTTAAGTTGGCAACAATTTTAAATGCAACAATTTTAAATGCATCCCTTTTAAATGCCACTTCTTTTTTTAATAAATAAGCTGTAAGTTTATTGCATCAATTAATTTTTTTTATTAAAAATCTACCACCATGCCAAAGTATGTAATTGAAAGAGAAATTCCTGGTGCAGGTAATTTAACTGCCGAGCAATTAAAAGGTATTTCGCAAGTGTCTTGCGGGGTGTTAAGTAATATGGGCCCACAAATACAGTGGGTACACAGTTATGTAACCACCGACAAAATTTATTGCATTTACAATGCACCCAACGAAGAAATGGTTAGAGAGCATGCAAAGCAGGGAGGGTTTCCGGCCAATTCGGTTGCCAAAGTTTCAACCATTATTGATCCTACAACGGCAGAATAATTTAGCCAAAACAAATTGTAAGTCTTTATTAAAAATAGCATGCACTTTTTGTGCTTGGTGGTTTTGTTGTGTGTGTTTTATAAAATATGTTATTAACACAAAGGGAACCGGGTGTATAAAAATTAAGAGAAGACAATTTTTTTACAATTTTATCTGCTTAAGCATTTTATAATTATAGGGAAGGCTTTCAGTAATTGTTTTCCATAAAATCTCATATTCAATACCAAAATAATGGTGTGTAAGCAGGTTTCTGAAATCTGTCATTAACTGCCACTCTATAAGAGGGTAAGCAACCTTAATATCAGGCGAAACAACTTTGGCAGCTTCACCAATTATTTCAAAAGCCCTTATTACTGCATAAACTTTCATTTTATCGTCAACAAATTCCTGGTAGGAATCAGCACCAACAAATTGAAATATCATTTCTGTATTTTCAATAATATCCTGCAGTAATAGTTTCATTTCTCTTTTAGGCATATAACAAATCGGGTTCTACGTATTCAAAATACTGTGGCCTGATAGCTCCTCTGCTAACCACTTGCACTACTACTCCTGGAAATACTTCTTCCAAACTATGATAAATATTACTGTAGTTTTTAAAATCGGGGGTAGACATTTTTACCATTATATCAATATCGCTTAATACAGTTTGCTCATCACGGGCGTAGCTGCCAAATAATGCCAGTTCGGTAAGGTTATACTTTTGCTGCAGTGTAGGTTTTATTACCCTGAGCTTTTGTAAAATTATTTCCTTATTCAACTGCATAAAAACTATTTATACAAAAATAGTGTAATTTATTTATGATTAAGATGGATAGTATTTGAGCAAAAAAAATCCCCGGCAGGTAAATCACCCACCGGAGAAAAGTATCAATCAAAGGGAATTAGTTTTAATCATGGCCGTGCCCCTTGCCATGCCCATTTCCGTTACCGTGCCCATTTCCGTGCCCCTTACCATTTCCATTATTGCCACCATTCTGTTTCCATTTGCCATGTTGGGGATGTTCCTTTATTTGCCAGTATTTTTCTTCGTAGCTATCCCTTATAAAAGGCTGACCACTTCTGCCACGATAGCCATAATATTTTTTGTAATACACATCGTGGTGCAGGTAGGGCCTTGGTTCGTTAATTACTACTTTGTAGCCGCGGTATAAATCGAAATTTGCATACGTACCGGGCAGCGAATTTGCAAACACCCAGTTACGACCCTTTAGGTACACAAATTGCCGTTGGGGCACATTGTAATAAGCATCAATATCAGGCAGGTAATAATATGCTGCGTAATCGTAGCCAACAGGGCCCCAAACGGGTTGCGTACCAATATTGAAGTTTACGCTAACCTGTGCTGTGGCAGATGTAAAGAGGGCACTGCTTGTAATAAGTGCCAATGCCGAAATTAATTTTTTCATGTGGTGGAGGTTTTATACTACGGATTAATTCAAATAAGATGCCAAATAAAAAGTTGCGCTTCCTTGTTCTAAAAAAAGACGGTTATGACTGAATTTTATTACAAGGTATTTCTCACTCTATATTGGGATAGCATAAAAAAATATACCGTTAGTACAACAGCGGATGGTGGATACTATCAATAAAAGGAAGCCAGCTTTATGGGCCGCAAACCGGCAACCATGCTACTGGCAGTTTGCGTATCCCTATATCATAAAGTTTGCAGTTGCAGCAACAGCATTTTTTTTGCTTTGCATTGCGCATAAAATTTTGTTTTACTTCCAGCATGTTGTAAAGTAGCGGTTGTTGTATACCCACACTCACCCGCTGAAAGAAAATTAAAAAAAAGTTTTACATTTAACATCACTAAATAATAATAATATGGCACAAATTAATCCTCACATTAACTTCAACGGAAATGCCGAAGAAGCATTTACATTTTACAAATCGGTTTTTGGTGGAGAGTTCGCAAAAATCATGCGTTTTAAAGACTTATCAATGCCTGGATTTTCAGTAACAGAAAATGAAGCAAATAAAATAATGCACATTGCTTTACCTATTGGAAAAAATATTTTAATGGCAAATGATGTACCGGAAATTTTGGGACGGACAAATGAAAACGAGAATAGAAGTAAAATTTCAATAAGTGCAGCAAGCAAAGAAGAAGCAGACAAATTATTTAATGGACTTTCAGCAGGCGGACAAATTGAAGCACCCATTGGAGACAGCCCATGGGGTTCTTATTTTGGTATGTTTAGAGACAAATACGGTATTGAATGGATGGTAGATTTTGACCCCAAATATAACGGGCAAATGTAACCGAAGAAAAACAACCGGCCACACAATAAAAATCTCCGTAAACCAGGCAGCAACAGCCAACCGGTTTACGGAGATCAATCTATACAATGTTATAAAAAACCACCGCTACATTTTCCACGGTGCCGAATTCCATTGTCGCATCCCTGTTACTTTACCATCTTTATTAAACCACCATACTTCATGTATTTCTCTCAATTCTACTTTGCCATCAGCATGGGTATCCTCTTCTATTCCCCAAACGGCAACCATGTTAAGCTTTACGTCGGTGCTGTACAAGGGCACCCATGCATGCAGGGTGCTTTTTGATTTGCTCAGCCCTCCACGAAATTTTGTGGCTCCCTCCAGGTTGGCTGCTTTGCCATGTGTAACCGATCCATCAGACAGCCACATGGTAACCGTGTCAGCAAAATAATCGTGCCGGGTTAACTGGTTATCATCCCAGTCTTTCCACAGGTTAAGAATAATGTTTGAGTAAGTGGCATCGCCCATTTTAAAGCTCGAAGAAAAATCGGCCACATACGGAGCTGCAGACTGTGCAGTGCTCTCATTTAAAAAACAAACACAAAGCATCGTTGCAAAAGCAATTGTTACATGTTTCATACTTTAAATTTTAATGTTAAAAAAAGAGTTCAGCAGCGGGGGCGTTGTTTGCCTGGGGAGGGGATAAGTGCTTATAAACCTACAGTTTAAAAAAATCATTTCATAGCATTTGGCTGCATTTATTTTTATGCTGTGGCAGGGGCACCATTTTATTAAATAACAGGTACACCAACTGAAGGGTAGTAAATTTGTAAACAGGTATTTTAAGCAAGCCACTGTAGCGGCCTATTAAAAAACAGTATTAGCAGGCAGCAAAAAGTTAACCAACCCAATAGCTGCCTACCTTTGCCCATATGGCCGACGTACATACAACAGCGCAGCACCGCTTTAATATGCAGCAAATAAAAAGCAAGCATACAAAGCCCGAAATGGTGGTGCGTAAATTTTTTATAGACAGAACTTTTTCTAAAATTTTTATTAGTGACTTAAAAGCAAATTTACTTTTAAACTTTTGGCTTAATGTTGGGTAAGTATTTTACACAAAAGATTTAAATAGTGTTTGTAAAGCCACTCCAAATATTCTTAATGAACGATCAGCCATTTACTTGTCCGCATTGTGGGGCAAGATGCGAGGAGATTGCAGATTTTTTTCACACCAATGCAAAGTTATTTGTACAGCAATGTTTAAATACAAACTGTGGTTTTATTTGTGGTGAAGAAGAGGATGAAATGTTTTTAAATAATCTGTAACCCATAGGAATTGGCTATTTTAGTATTTACAAAATACAAGCCACTCTTAAATTATTTACATGGCACAACGAAATCTTTGGACAAGAGACGAATTGATACTTGCATTGAACCTTTATTTGCAACTTGAATTTGGAAAGTTGCATTCCGGAAATCCGAAAATAATTCAGCTGGCAAATTTATTAGGACGGACTCCAAGTTCAATTGCGATGCGCTTAAATAATTTTGCCAGTGTTGATCCATACCACCAGCAAAGAGGTATCAAAGGATTGGATGGTGGGAAAAGGCAAGTAGAACCAATTTGGAACGAGTTTATTGCTAACAAAGGAGAGTGGCTTTTTGAAAGTGAAAAATTATTGGCGCAAATGCAGCACGTTGACATCGAAGATAAATTTGCTGAACTATTAAAAGGAACAGAACATCTTAAAGGCGAGTATAAAATCAGGGAAGTAAAAACCCGGGTAAACCAAAATGTCTTTCGGCGTATTGTTCTGGCTAATTATTCCAGTAAATGTGCCATTACGGGTATTGATATTCCCGATCTTTTAGTAGCAAGCCACATCATGCCGTGGTCTAAAAAGGAGGAAGAACGTTTGAGTCCTGAAAATGGGATTTGCTTATCCGCATTGTATGACCGGTCTTATGATAAAGGCTATATCGGCATTACAGAAAAGTTTGAGATTATTTTATGTGCCGATTTGAAAAAGAGAAGTAGCAAAGAATATCACACAAAATATTTTGCTTCTTTGGAAGGCACAAAAATTATGCTTCCTAAAAAGTATCTCCCTAAAAAAGAGTTTTTGCAGTTTCATATGGATGAGGTCTTTAAAGGGTGAAAGTGGATTATTTTTCTAAAATATAGGAGGCTGTTAACAATAAGAGAGAGCGTCTAATTCGCTACCCAACTATCGCTAGTAAACTCTTCCAAATTAAAAAAGCTCTTGCATTGGCACAGTACCTTGGCTTAACAGTAATAACCAATAATAAGCATTTATATTTCTACAGCATTAAACTATAGGTTAACAACAGCGCAAAAAATTATGCAAAAATTGATGGTATTATTAAACTGACTAAGTTTTGTTTTGGAAGATTTGCCTTGGTGAAGCAGCAAGGCACAAGTTAGGCCAACACACATTTGATCGCCCCGCAACCTTACGCCAAATAGCGTCTACTTGTTTTAAAATGTGCTTGTACCAATAATTGTATATATAATCTGTCCTCTTGTTTACCCCTATTTGCTTATTTAAAACCACAAATCATTTAAGTTCGTATTTTAAATATCGAAATAAATATCATAACCAGCGCAACAGTATAGTATGCAACTTATTGTAACAAATAGAAATTTTCTATTTACTTGTTTGTTAACATTAATGACATCTATTTCTATAAAAGCCCAAAACCATCCAAAAGGCATTTATATTGTAAATGCCAATTTTAAAGTACCATTGCAAGATGTTTCCGTTGTAAGCAATGAAATGAGTTTTAATAAAATAACAGATAACAACGGCTTTGTTGATTTTAAAAATATGCCTGCAACTGCAAAGCAGCTTTTAATCTCTTGTGTAGGTTACCAATCAATTACTGTTGAACTTTCTTCCCTTATCTTATTAGATAATATTGCGATTATCGGCTTAACACCTAAAGTATCCAGTTTACAGGAAGTAAAAGTAATTGCGTCTGCTAACAATGGGATCTTTAAAACAATTAGTGATTTGGATATTCATTTACGACCTATCAATAATTCTCAGGAAGTATTGCGGATAGTACCCGGTTTATTTATTGGGCAACATGCAGGAGGTGGTAAAGCTGAACAAATTTTTTTAAGAGGGTTTGACTTAGACCATGGAACAGATATAAATATTTCGGTTGACGGCATACCTGTAAATATGGTAAGCCATGCGCATGGGCAAGGTTATGCTGACCTGCACTTTGTGATTCCTGAATTGATAGACAAAGTGAATTTTAACAAAGGGCCCTATTATGCAGACAAGGGTAATTTTACTACTGCAGGTTTTGTAGCGTTTAAAACGAAAGACTATTTAGAAAATAATTTTGCAAAAATAGAAGGCGGTCAGTTTAGTACTTTTCGTGCAATTACAGGTATCAATTTGCTAAAACCACAGGGCGACAGAAGAAGCCATAGTTTATATTTTGCGGGTGAGGGTTCATTTACAAAAGGTTATTTTGAAAGTCCGCAAAATTTTAGCCGCTTTAATGGCGTGCTAAAATATCACGGAAGTATAAATAGCCAAAACACATTAACTGCAACTGTTACAGGATTTACAAGTATGTGGAATGCATCAGGGCAAATACCTGACAGAGCAGTTGAAAGTGGCTTGGTTGGTTTTTATGGAGCAATAGACAATACTGAAGGAGGAAAAACATCAAGGCATAATGCTACTATTGAATTGCAAACCAAACTTAATAATAGCGGCATATTGCATAACCAATTTTATTACAGCAAATACAAATTTGAGTTGTACTCAAATTTTACTTTTTATAAAGAAGATCCAATAAACGGCGACCAAATAAGACAAAAAGAAAGTAGAAATATTGTTGGTTATAATGGATCTTATCAAAAAGAATTTTATTTAGGCAAAATAAAAACAGAAACAAAAACTGGTGTTCAGGTTAGGTATGATGCAGTTGATAATATTGAATTAACAAGGACAAAAGATAGAACAATAAATACCGATGCCCTCATGTTGGGCGATGTAAATGAATTAAACATCGGAGCATATTATTCTCAAAGGTTTTCGTTTTCAAACAAACTTGACATTACAGGTGCAATAAGAACTGATTATTTTTATAACCGTTATAACGACAAATTAGCATCTCAAATACTTACCTCAAATTCAACAATACTTAGCCCAAAATTTAATATTAATTATCGTGTAAACGATAAAGTACAATTGTATCTATATAATGGCAGAGGGTTTCATAGTAACGATACAAGAGTTGCGGTGCAACAAAATGGAAAAAAAGTTTTGCCACCAGCATACGGAACTGACTTAGGTGCTGTGTTTAAAGTTGGTAAAAATTTAGTGTTACAATCTGCCCTATGGTATTTGTGGCTCGAACAAGAATTTGTTTATGTAGGTGATGAAGGAGTTGTTGAAGCAGGTGGGCAAACACGAAGAATTGGGTTTGACTTTTCGGCAAGATATGAAGTAGTAAAAAACCTTTTTGCAGACATGGATATAAGCCTTGCTAATCCAAGAGCATTGGGCGTTGCAAAAGCGGAAAGTTATTTGCCATTAGCTCCGCGTTTTACAAGTATAGGTGGACTTACTTATAGGAAGGAACAAGGTTGGAATGGTAGCCTTCGTTACCGTTTTATGGACAATAGACCAGCAAATGAAAATAATTCGGTTGTGGCAAAAGGGTACTTTGTTGTAGATGCTGCCGTTAACTATACAAAGAAAAAATGGGAAGCAGGTTTATCTATCCAAAACCTGTTAAATACCAAATGGAAAGAAACACAATTTGACACTGAAAGCCAATTGCAAACAGAGGCAGCACCAGTTTCAGAAATTCATTTTACACCAGGCACTCCATTTTTTTCAAGATTAAGTTTTACCGTATTTTTTTAAAATAAAAAATAATTGTAGAAATCCTTTCATCGGACAGCGTGGAAAGAGTGTACTCCTAAAAGTGGAGGGGTGAATTTATTATTACAAGTACTTCACTTTAAAATTTGCCTCACCAACCAATGCATCAAACTCTTTGTCCCCAGTTATTAAAGTCCCTTTCTTAGTAATTGAAAGGACAGCAGCAAATGCATCAGCAAAACTTAGCCGGTATTTAGCCTTAAGGCTTGCAGCCTTAAATGTAAATCCCAAATCAACATCTATTATATGGATAGGAAATTGTTGCAGGGCTTTCCACACCAAGGCAGCTTTATCTGCACCATCTTTACGGTGGGCCATGTAATACACTTCACCTGCATTAATGCAAGTCATATGTAACTCATGCTTATCCGCCACTGCCTCATTTAAAAGTTGCTCTACTTTTTCACCACCCTCTTCATTTCTGAAATAAGCCAGCAGTGCATAACTATCTAATACAAAATCTGCCATTGCAATTTTATTTCTTTACAGGTTTTGTATGCAATTTTTTTTGTTCCAGTGCTTTTTCTTCTTCTTTCATTTTCTTCATATCCTCAGCAAGGTTGCCACTTTTTAATATTCCCGCAAACGATTTAAAATATTGCTCATTCATTGGTTTAATCAATACACCTTTATCAGTTTCTTCAAAAATTACTTTTCCCCCACTTTTAATTCCGTATTTCATCCGTAATCGTTTTGGTATTAATAATTGTCCCTTAGATGTTAAGATAGATGATTCCATACTTTTTTATTTTATAACCCAAATGTATAAAAGTATTACTAAATAAAAAAGTATTACTTTTTATTCACAAGAAAAACCATTGTCATGCAGCATCTTTACGTTAAGCCTTTTACATCCATAGCATAGCCGGCATTTATTAACCCAAACATGTCTATCCGTAATGATAATAAATACAAAAAAGCAGGAGTGGTAAAAGTATACCCATGCGGCCTGCCAATAACAATGCCTTCTTTAATTAATTGTTTTCTCTGTTCGGTTGTTAAATCGTTTAATTGATTCAAATAAAGGAACAGGCTAATTCCAACTTCTTTAATATCATATTCTTCTATTGACTGCTGATCGGCTTCAATAAACAATACGTCTTTTTT
>JANXSR010000123.1 GCA_025352625.1 Ferruginibacter sp. | reverse complement strand
TACTAACCCCGTTGTTGATGTAATGGATGCCGGGTTAAGAGATAATTTTGGGCAGGAAACTACGCTTCGGTTTATTGATAATTTTAAAGATTGGATTACAGCAAATACCGGCGGCGTTATCATACTTCAAATTAGAGACAGAGAAAAAGATAATTGGGAGCATCCTTTGGAAACTGGAACTATTACAGATATAATGCTAAAACCAGCTACCATGCTTCAAAACAACTGGTTTAGATTACAGGATTATTTTCAAAATGAAACATTTGGATCTATAGCAGATTCCAGCCGGTTTAAATTACAACGGATAGCATTTACTTACGTTCCAAAAACTGAGGAGAAAGGTGCCGTTTTAAGTTTTCATTTAACCGCATCAGAAAAAAAAGATGTAATTGCTTCTTTTAATACAGCAGACAATCAAACCGTATTGAAAAAACTGATAACAACCCTGAAGTAAGTTGATGCAATTATAAAAACGATTTAATTGGAACAAGTTTGTTCCGGAGATTTTTTATAAAAAATTATTGACAAGCACAATTACTTTTTCAATCTTTCAAATTAAAAAAGTTAAAATATCTTATCATTCATTTCAGTTGATTGCTTAATCATCAACTCATCAAATACCATTTCTTTACTATTAAGGGCTTCTCTTAACACATCATTAAGTGTAATTACCCCCTTAAAGTTATTATCATCAAACACAACCAGGTAACGTGTTTTGTGAGAGTTCAATAATTGCATACACTGTTCAACAGTATCCTGCATTCCAATAACCGGTAACGATACACTCATTACTTCCTTTACGGCACAGGTATCACTATGCAATCCCTTTAAAATTACATTGCGGCTATAATCCCTTTCAGAAAAAATACCATAAAATTTTTCCTCTTTAATTACTACCAGGTAACTCAAATTTACAGAGTTCATAATTTGAAGTGCCTCAATAACTTTTGCATCAGGTTCTACAAAATTAAATGCAGGAGGCTTACTCATTAAAATATTGGCAACAGTACGCATTTTGTTATTATTTTATACTTGTTAAATGTTTTATTGAAGTTACATTATTTTAAACTACTTTTTTAATGGCAGGTTGTATTAATTTGAATGCATCGGGAATAACTTTTATTACCAATTTTTTTGCTGTACGGGCCGGGTCTCCATCAACATGCAGGGGGGCCTCATTTAGATTGTGAATAATGAGTTGAGCGGTTTGAAAATAAAGCACATCTTTTTTGTGAAAAGTTGCATCGTCATGTTCATTTATTTTGCCACTTGCCACTTGTTTTATCACAGCCAGCAACATCCGTATTTTACTCATTTTTTTTACAACCACAATATCAAGCAACCCATCATTTAAACTGGCTTTAGGGGCTATTGTAAACTGGTTACCAAACTGGTTACTGTTAGCAATACTAATAAAAAAAGCATCCGTTGCAAACGATTTTCCCTGATTAACAATTTCAAATTGATAAGGTTGGGCTGTAATAAAATTTTCGATTGTTTGTTTAATATAAGTGCCTAAACCCCTTGTTGGTTGTTTAGCAAAATCATGCGCTACCTGCGCATCAAAACCAAGGCCGCATAGCATACAACTAAATACTTCATTAATAAAAAAAGAATCAATGTACCGGCCCTTACCGGTAAAAATTACATCTAGCGCCTTATTTATTTCTTTAGGTATTTTTGCTGCCAGTGCCAGTCCATTGCCAGATCCCATAGGAATAATACCAATACTAACGTCTTCTTCAATCAGCCACGAGGCTACCTGACTTACCGTACCATCACCCCCGCATATTACAATATCGGTAATACCTTCGTTGTTTATCCTGTCTTTTAAAAAATAATAATTGCCTTGTGCGTTGGTATGTATAATTTCAAAAGGAATATTTTGCTGCCTGGTTTTGTCTTCAATTATCTTCAACGCCGACTCCTTATTCTTTGTTCCGGAGATAGGGTTGATTAAATAAATTATTTTACGCTGCATGAATTAAACACTTTTTAAAGGCATAAAATTAAAGTAATGCAATAACAGTTGTGTTTAATTAAAAAATTGCAAAAAATTATTAGTAAATCCTTTACCAACGAATCAATGCACTTGCCCATGTAAAGCCACTGCCAAATGCAGCCAGGCATACTAGATCGTCTTCTTTTATTTTACCTTGCTGCCATGCTTCGCATAAAGCAATTGGTATTGATGCGGCAGTAGTGTTACCGTATTGCTGAATATTATTAAACACCTGGTCGTCTCGCAAAGCAAGTTTTTGTTGCACAAACTGGCTGATGCGTAAATTAGCCTGGTGTGGAATCAACATATTGATATCTGCTGTTGTAAGCCCATTTTTTATTAGAGCTTCCATAATAACTTCCGGAAATTTTACAATGGCTTTTTTAAATACAGCAGGGCCATCCATAAAAGGAAAATTTTGTGCCTTGTCTATCATCTCCTTGCTCATAAACATTTCACCAATCGGCGCATCGATATAATCTGCTAAAGGTTCTTTTACCCAATGGTTGGCATGCGTACCAGGATTGTACATCGCCAACAGTTCAGCACTATGTCCATCGCTGTGAAGGTGAGTACTTATTATTCCCTGTCCTTCTTTTTCGGTAGCCTGCAAAACCACTGCTCCTGCACCATCACCAAATATCACCGAAATATTTCTACCCCGGGTACTAAAATCTAACCCAAACGAATGCTTTTCGCTGCCAATTACTAAAATGTTTTTATACATACCGGTTTTAATAAACTGGTCTGCTACCGATAAGGCATACACGAAACCGCTGCATTGATTACGGATGTCTAATGCCCCTATTTCTTTCATCTGCATGGCACGTTGTACCAATACACCACACCCCGGAAAGTAATAATCCGGACTTAGTGTTGCAAAAACTATAAAGTCAATATCCTGTGCTGTAATACCGGCCCTTTCAATAGCAATTTTTGAAGCTTCCACGGCCATGGTGGTGGTGGTTTCTTCAGTGCGGTGGGCATAGCGGCGTTCCCTGATGCCGGTACGTTCCTGTATCCATTCATCAGAGGTATCCATGTATTCTTTTAAATCTTCGTTGGTTATTTTATTTGCGGGCACATAACAACCGATACCGGCAATTTTACTAGTGAGCATAATACAATCGTTTAATTAAAAAGTAAATTACGTATTTGTAAAGAATTTGTATTTGTTTGGGTACAAAGTTGTACGCTATCCATGTGATTGCCGCATTTGCAATAATGATATTCGCCACTTACTACCGACAACTCATATTTTAATTAGCACTAGTTTACCTTTTGTAAATATTTTAATACAAAATAATCATCATAAGCAGGTGTAACGCTCACTTTGTAATGAAATTCAATTGCCTTCCGTAACTCCGCACTATTCTTAATATATTTTATGGTAAAATGTTCTGAAAGGCAAAGAATTGACAAATCATTTTTCTCCCTTCTTATCTCTGCTATGTACATTTTACCTTTTACAAAAACATTTAAAAATTGTTTACCTGCAAGTGTTGAAATATAAGCACTTCCTTTTATGGTATCATTGGTAATAACACGGTAGGGTTTTAATTCATTCAAGTATCCAGTGATGGCGATGTTATATTCCTGGTCTGTATTTTTAGAGAAAATTACTTTTATAGGGTCTGCTTTGTTATCTCCTTCATTTGAAGGCCTTGTAACAAAAGTTGCCCAGGTACCTAATAAATCTTCATCTATATTTTCCTGTGCAGTTTCGTCTATCCCATATGGCGAGTCGTATGGACAACCCCATAAAAGTAAGGAAGTAGCAAATAATAATAACAGTTGCAATATTTGTTTCATACTGATTTAAAAGTAGGCTTATTAATTGAAAAAATTAAAAGCTGTATTTGTGGTTGCCGGTAATTTGTATAAAGTAGTTAGTGATAAAAATATTACCTGGTAAGGCGGTAAATCAGCAGTGCTGTTCTTTTTATTAATTTAGGATATTCATTCAGGTTAATAATTTCCCCCGGCGCATGTGCTCCTTTACCTGATGCGCCTAATCCATCAAGGCAGTCAAGGTAGTTTGCCACGTAAGAAATATCCCCTGCGCCTCTTGATCCAGGATTGCCTGCATTTACTTCGCCATAGTTTAAAGCTACACTAATATCATTGAGTTGTTTTACCAGCGCAGCATTACCCGGGGTTGGCGGCATTGAAGGTATTCCATCCATAAAACTAATGATGGCCCTGGTTTCAGGAAGATTCTTAGAAACAATTTGCCTCATATTTTCTCTTGCTTTTTCTTTTTGTTCTTCGGTTAGAAACCGCAGGTCACCCATGACCACCGCCTTTGGAGCAATGATATTTGTTTTTGCAGAGGTACCTCCTTTTTGTGAAGCAATATCATACTGCACATCAGACCCCCCGATAAATAAAGCAGGGTTAAAAGTAAGGTATGGCTCCTTACTTAACTGCTCTCTAAATTCATTTACAATCCTTGCAGCTTCGTACACAGCACCATAGCCTGCTGCACCAAAAATACCTGAGGAATGTGCCTGCTTTGCTTCCACTTCCAGCCTCCATTCGCTTGCACCGCGTCGGGCAGTAGCCACCGTATTCAAGCCTATGGCACCTTCAAATGCCAATGCAATATCATGTTGTTTTGCTCTTTCAATAAAATCGCCGCGACTTATTTCACGAGGCTCCGCTGCATTTTCTTCATCCCCTGTAAAATATACTGTGATAGATGCATCATTTAGCAAACCTTTATTCTGTAGTGCTTTTAATGCAGCAATTACAAGCACATCTCCTCCTTTCATGTCATTTACTCCTTGCCCGGTGGCTGTGCTATCCGTAAGCATCGTAAAAGGATTTGTCGGCATGTCGGGTTCAAATACTGTATCTAAATGACCGATCAAAAAAAGTTTTTTTCCTTTCTTTCCTTTACGGTAAGCCAACAGATGACCGGCTCTTTTTAATGAGTCCGGCATCGGTACCCACTCCAGTGTAAAGCCAAGTGCCGTTAGTTCTTTTGCATAAAGGGCCCCCACTTTTTTTATGCCTTCTTTATTGAATGTACCGCTATTGATGTTTACCGATTCTTTTAACAACTCAATTGTTGCAGGCATAGCAGCGTCTATGCTTTTCAATAGCTGCAGCTCCGTTTTAGAAAGGGTTTGTGTGCTGGCTTTAATTGTAATTAATAAAAAAATTGCCAACCATAATTTATTTTTCATCATTTATTTTTTTGTAACACAAACACAATTAAATCCTTCTTTACCACTTTTAATAGAACATTTTACTGAGATTAGTAGGCTTTCCTACTTAAGACACTGCACGATTGTATTCAATTTTTACAGCTTTAAATTTTCTGGTTGAAAACACTGTCTACAAAACAGGTAAATTTTACGCCTGATTTCTTCAGATAAAAATGAAATCTAATTTTGAGAAAGCATGCCACTGTTTACATAATAATGATAGGCTATGCCGCCAGCAAATTGCAGCCATGTAGCTGGATAAAAAGAACCGTTTCCAGTATTACTTCCGGTTATTTTATAGGCTTTTACAGCAAGCAGGCTGCGGTTCCAGGTAAGTGTGGTTCCACTAAGGCAGGTTTCTGGGCCAAGGTTTTCATTTTGCAAAAAATAGGCATTGTTTATTCCATAAACTTTTCCTAATCCGGTTTCATCTATGCAAACTGCGGTTTGCTCGTCTATCCCAATTCCTTTTACAGCAGTATAGTTCCAGTCTTTCATCATCCGTGCTAAAAATGTAACCAGCCTGCCCTGCCGATCTCTTTGTGTAAAATGTGAATCGGTAATAGTATTTGACAGAAGTGAAGATGAAATAAAATCGTTTTGACCAAGCGCCATGTATCGGTTATAAGGATCTTTTAAAGCCTGCACCGAAGTAACAGTTCCGTTTTGTGCACTAAAATAAATATTACCTAAAACAGCACAGCCTGCGCTGGTGCCCCCTATTGTTACTTTTTTTGTGTTTAATAAATAATTGATTGCATCCTCAGTGGCAGAATTTTTCCAGTAGTTAACGTAATCCCATTGATCGCCACCGGCAATAAATAAAGCTTCTGCATTGCGTATCTTTTGTGCTACACTACTCAGGTCGGCTTTAGCCCTGCTATCAATGATGATGGTTTCAACAGAATTTACAGATGCCATATCATACATGTATTGATTGTAGCCATCTGCACCAGTTGAACGAATGACTATCACGTCGCCGCCTGGTGCCCTTTGCAAAAACCATTTAATAGCGGCATCCACATCTGTACCTCCACCCATCAATATTAACCCTGGTTTTGCTGTAGTGGTTACGTCTGCAGCATCGCCTGTTAAATAAGTTACCACAGCTGGTGCAGGTTTTAATGCCCCATTGCTTATTTTTTCAGAAATAGCGCCTGTTTTCAGAGGTGTTGTAATTTCATTTTTTGCACAAGCGACTAATAAAATAGGGAATACAAAAAAAGGGATTAAATTTTGTAAATACTTTTTCATAATTGGTTGTTTTGAGATGCATTAGTAAATTAAATCAAATTAATCAGTATTGAAATATTTTTCCTACTGATAAAAAATTATGTGAAAATTATTTTATTTAATAAGAGGATTTGAGTTTTTAAAATTCTGATATCTCTCCACTTTTATTAGCATCTTTTACTATGCAGTTTGAGTGGTAAAAAATTTTCAATTACTAAATTTTTCGTGGTAAGATATTTTAAAGTGCTGGTGATAATATAAAAAGACCCCTGAAATCAGGGGTCTTTATTAGGTAAAAACCATACCAGTTATTTTTTGGTAATGCTTGCTATTGTCTGGTTATTAAATTTAACAAAATAATTTCCAGCAGGAATACGGGCTACCTGTAGATCAAAATTATTTTCTCCTTTAAATAGTTTTATTGTTTTAGTTAATGTAACACGACCCAACACATCTACTAATTGCACTTGCTTAATACCTCCTGTCTCATCAGTTAATCTAATGTTTATTCTGGATGTTGAAGGGTTAGGATAAACAGTTACGGTTGTATTTTTTCCAATAAATCCATTAACTGTTGTAATGCTGTTGGCCGTTCTTGCCAAAGCTGCAGGCGCTGTGCCTCCACCAACACCAACTGCATTCCATGCATTGATAGTTTGTGTTACTTCATTGCTTGAAGCTCCGTAAAGATCAGTAGCTGCCAGTATTGAAGCAGTACGGGTTGTTGCATAGGTAGAGGTAGTTATCAGGTAAGTAGTTAATGTGCGATAAGCGATAGCCTGCGCTTTCAACATACCAAGGCCACTTACATTGTATGCAAAGAGTTTGTCGTTGGTACCACTCCCCCCGTTTGTTAAAAGATAGAACCAAAAATTAAGTACTCCACTATTTGTGTGTACACCCCCGTTATCGCTTGTCCCCGTATACCAGTACGTTCCTTTATAAGTATCGGGCTGACTGTATGTATTTGGGTTACTCATAGAACGAATGGTATAAAAATCTCCTCCTATTAACCAGTCATGTAGTAAAGGCCGTGCATACCATTCAATTGATGTACCAAATACATCACTAAACCCTTCGTTTAACGCACCGCTTTCGTTACTGTAATTTAAGTTTGCAGTAAAAGAAGTAAGGCCATGTGTAATCTCATGCCCGCATACATCAATAGCAGTAAGTGGTTTATTTTTATCAGTTGAGTTGCCATCTCCATAAGTCATACGGGAACCATCCCAAAAAGCATTAAAATAATTACGGCTGTAATGAACATAACTTTTAATGGCAAAACCATTTCCATCAATACTGTTGCGGGCAAAATTACTATTATAAAAATCATACGTTTTTTCAGCACCCCAGTGAGCATCAGTAGCGTATTGATCAAGATTTGAGTTTACATTGTTCCAGGTGTTATCTGCATCAGTAAAATCAACTGCACGGTTGTAGGCGGTTCCTTTTTTCAAATTGAAGGTTTGGATGCCTGCGCCCCTGCCTGTCTCACGCAGGCGAAAGGAAGTTGCCGATAATTGATCTGTAGTAATTGTTTGTGTACCGCTGTAACCAGTAACTGCAGTACCTGTTGCATTGGTTTCATGTATCAAATCTTTGCTTCCTAACACAGTGCCGTTTAAGGCATCAACATAAATAATTTTACGACTTACAGGCTCGGAAGCGTAAATGTCAAATTTATAAGCCAGCCGCATATCGGAAGGAATGACATCTGTTTCGCCAGAATAATAAACTAAGCTTCCTTTTGGAAAGAAAGTAGCGGCAGGGTTATTGCTCTCCGCTTTTATAAATGCTTCTTCTTCCGGGTCATTCCATTTATAACTTTTAGCACCTACAAATTGCAATGCGCCCGATAAGGCACTTGTTTCACCAATGGAGGCTTTGTCCGAAAGATTAGAAGGAAAATCTTTTACCCACTTGCCATTTTGAGCCATCACTTTGCCGCCTTTTACATGAGCAACATAAATAGCATTTTCAACAGGAATTTTATTAGCTAGCTGTTGCAAACGGTAATGCTGGTAGCCAATAGCATCCGTTTCTTTTCCAATTTGCAAAGCTTCTGTTGAAAATGAAATTTTCTTTGATTCGTCAAATAAAAAAACCTGTTTGTTTTTAAAGGCGGGGGCCTGTTGTGTACTAAACTCAACGAACTCAGCGTACATACTGGCATTGCCTTTATTAACTTTTGACGGTTGCTGCGCAAAACCGGAAAATGTAAAAAACAACAAGATTGCGGTAGATGTAAATAATTTTTTCATGCAGATAATTTAAGTTTTTTGTAATGATGTTAAAATTAATAATTCTTCTTTTTAAATTTAATCAATAGAATCAAAACAACTTACTCCAATAAAAACGGGTTATAATGAGTACGGGTAATTAACTAACATAACAGAAGCAAGTAATAAAACACCTGTCTCTTTAATATTTATTTGGGGGGGCTGCCAACCATAAATCACCTTTTTACAATGTTTTGGCTTGAGGTAACTTTATCCTAATTTTCTAGTCTGCTTAAACAGTGATAAACTTTTTTCCAGGTTCTGGTATTGCATTTTCAAATACAAGATAACAAAATATTTTAAACTCTTTTAAAATATCTTAATCAAAAAATACCTTCCCGGGACGATTAAACCATTCAGGGTAAAATGAACAAAGTTTCTTTTCTACGAGGCTTCTTTTTATTTTTAAAGAAGGGGTGATAAATCCATTTTCTACTGTCCAGTGTTCTTTTATTACTACTACTTTTTCGAGCCGTTCAAATTTTTCAAGCAAAGGATTTAAAGCTAAAAGAGAAGCAGATAAACTATCCATAATTTCCGTTGTTGTTTTTAATTTCCCCATTTCAGATAAATTAAGCAGCGCAATAGGTTGAGGAATGCCTGTGCCCACCACACATACCTGATCAATATCAGTATTTTGCATCAGCGCCACTTCAATTGGTCCGGGCGAAATATATTTTCCTTTATCGGTTTTAAACTGGTCTTTTATTCTGCCCGTGATAAATAAAAACCCATCTTTGTCACATTCGCCAATATCTCCGGTTTTTAAATAACCTTCGTCATCAAATGCTTCATCTGTCAGGATTGGCTCCTTATAATAACCCTTCATATTGCCACTGCTTTTTACACAAATTTCACCGTCTGCAGTAATTTTAGTTTGCAGACCTGGTAGTGCTTTGCCAACAGAGCCAAGCCGAAAAAACTCATGTGTTTCAAAGTGATTGTATACACAATCTTCTGTCATCCCATAACCAACCAAAATATTTACACCCAGCTTTTTAAACCAAACCAGCAGTTCAATACCAATGGGGGCGGAACCACAAAGAATGGTTGATGCTCTTGAAAGGCCAAGTTTTTTCCGGATACTTTTCTTTACAACTGTATTCAACAGCGGTATTTGTAAAAAAAGGTCTAATTTTTTTTGAGGCATTTTTTTCAAAACCCCTTCTCTGAACTTTGCCCATATTCTAGGTACCCCAACAAAACAGTGTGGCTGTGTATCGGCAAGGTTTTTTGCAAAACTTTCCAACGATTCAGCAAAGCTGATGGTACATCCATTGTATATCGCATTCATTTCAACAGCTAACCGTTCAGCAATATGGCTGAGGGGCAAATATGAAAAAAGCTGAACCCTTGTTGTTAGTTTTAATTGAACAGTCACCACCTGCAATACTGCATCCACTGCACTTACAATATGCATTACTCCCTTTGGAATTCCAGTTGTACCTGAAGTGTAAATGATAGTAAGTAAATCCTCCTGTTTCCAATTATAAACTTCAGTAATGGGCGTTTCTTCGCTAATGCGATTCTCCCAGGTAATGGCAGTATGATTGCTATACGCTTCTACACTGATTGAAATAATATTTTCAGGTATTCCTTCTTTTTGATGTTCATAATCATCGAGCTTACCAATGATGATTGCTTTTGCATCACTGTGAACAAGGATAGGTTTTATGGAAGCAGCAGAAAGTGTTGGATAAATAGGTACTGATACACAACCCGCCATCATGATTGCAATGTCTGCCATCATCCAATGTGCACAGTTTTTAGAAAGAATAGCAACATGCTCTCCGGGCAAAATACCCAGAGATTTTACTGCCTGTGCCATCTTCCTGCATTCCTGTCCAGCTGCAGCCCAAGTCCATGTTTTCCACTCACCATTAAAAGGCTGGCGAAGAAATATTTTATCCGGGATTTCTTTTTCCCATTGAAGAAATTGTCGAAGTGGTGAAGATACTGGCATATAAAAAATTGAACTTCTTTTTTTAAAAAATACAAATTTATTTCTTTCTTAGCCCTGAAAGATATTCCAGCAGGCTGGCCAAATCCTGTGCTGACATACTATTGTACAACCCTTCTGTCATCATAGACTGTTTCATTTGAGTAAGGCTTTGCAAATCGGCCGTTTTAATTTGTTTACGTGCGCCTCCAGGAAATTTAATATCAATATCCGTTTCTGTTTTACTAGCTAAAATTCCTGAAAGTGTGGAGCCATCTTTCATCTTCAGTTCCCATCCTTCATAACCAAAGCCAATGCCGGCAGATGGGTGCACAATGGCTTCCAGCAAACCTTCTTTTGGAAGTTTTGAACCAATCTCACTAAGCTTTGGTCCAAAATCATACCCAATATTATTTACCTGGTGACAAACATTACAGGTAGCAGTAAATATTTTTTTTCCCTGTTCTACATCAGCTTTTAAAGCAAGTACTTCTTTTATTGAGGGAGCCGCCTTCGTGGCTATGCTTTTACCATCGTTCGGCAAATAACTGGCTGCTTCGCTGCGGATTGATCCACGCCATGCACCGCTTACACTCGCTACCACATCAGGGATTAATTCGGAAGGCACTTTCTTATCTTTTAAAATGCCCAGCACTCTTTCCTCTCCGCTCCAGCTGTTGCCAATTTTATGTGCTGCCTGTTTTCGTAAAGGCATTTTATATTTGTTGGATAAAGCAATTGTTTGCAACAAATCAACTGATTCTTTACTGCCAACACCTGCCAATGCTGCCAGCAAATTATTTTGTAGAGCAGTATCTTTTCCATTAATCACCTTCCATATCATTTTGCTGGCGCCAAGTTTGAATAACAACCCTGCGGCATTTTTACCAACTGCTTCATCCGGCTTGTTAATGGCAAGTTGCAGCAAGTTTTGGTTTTGAGATTTTACTTCGTATCGGCTTATCAACTCAATGTATTCATCTGTTCCGTTTACAGATTGAAGCACTTTTACCAATGCCTTTTGTGCTGTAGCTGATTGTGTTACTGTTTTTATATCAAGTGCATACAGCACCAGTTTATTTAAACCTACCTCATTGCTTTTATTGTTGTCTATCATTTTCAACAACAACTTTGATTTTGAAGGGCCGGCATTGAAATCGAAAGCCCGAAAATAACGCAGCCTGGTTTGCAAAGCCTGCGTATTATCAGCAGCCAGTGTAGCAATGTAAGGCACGGCCAATTCTGTACGGGCACGCCAAACAATATCCCGGGAAGCTTCTGTTAGTAAAGGATTATTTATTTTGGTAAGATAGGCAGCAAAGAATTTATCCCATTGCCTGTCGGCTCCAATACCCAATGCTTCAAGATACCAGCGATCTTTACCATCATGTTGTTTTGCAAGTGTGGCCCATAGTTCAGCAGCTTCCGGAGATTTGTTGTGACGCAATGCCAGCGCACATTCCCGTCGCACTGCTGCATCTTTATCCTGCACCAACGTTTTTACTACACCAATTACATCAGCATTTAATTCTACCGAAGCTCTTATGGCTGTTATCCGTAAATCAGGATTACTATCTAATATGGCTTGCTGAATATATTTTCCTGCATTTGCCCCGGGCATTTTTACAAGCATCCAAAAAGCCCTTGCTGTCATTTTCGCATCCTTGGAAGCAGACCAAAATTTTTCCAACTCAGGAATGGCTGTAGCGCTCATTTGTTGCAAAGCTGTAAACGCATGGTATCGCACAGCAAGGTTTGCATTCTGCAGGGCAGCTATGGCCCCTAAAGGAGTACCGTAATCATAAGTAGGAATAGTATATTTTAATGCCGGAGGAGCTACTCTGTAAATTCTTCCACGGGTTTGATCCCCTGCTGCATGACCGCCCACGCCAGGGTCGTACCAGTCTGCAATAATCAATGAACCATCCGGTGCCACGCCTACATCAGCAGGGCGAAACCATTGATCTTTATCTCCTTTTAAAATATTCACTACTTCCGCTGAATAACCTGCGCCATTCCTTTTTACCGGGTAAGCACGTACAACATTTGGTCCTGCATCTGTATGAATCATTTGATTTTGAAACTGTGCTGGTAATAAAGAACCTTCGTAAATAACCATGCCAGTGGGAGAACCTGCAAATGTCTGCAACAGGTTTGGTACTTCACCGGGATCATTTAAATGCCAGTGTTTTAGTGTTATAGAATCTTCTATATTGGTACGGTTTGCCTGCCAGCCTGCGCCGGTCATTTCATCGGTATAGCCATAGTTACCATATTGCATTACATAGTTAATACGTGTGCCGCGGTTACCATCATCATCATTATCGCTCTGCCATAAGGTGCCATAACTATCAACAGCCACTTCATAAGGATTACGAAAATTATTGCCCAAACATTCCACATGCGATCCATCAGTGTCGCATCGAAAAACCATTCCTTGTTTATACTTCTTCGGACCAATCACATCTCCGTCCTGGTCCAGCACATCTTTGCCATTTTTATCCTTCAGCGTGTGCCCTTCATTGCCCATGTTGAAATACAATTTGCCATCGGGGCCAAACGTAAAAGCATGCACCCCATGATCGTGCTGATTGCCACCAATGCCACTAAACATCACTTCCTTTCTATCAGCCTTGTCATCGCCATTGTCATCATAAAACACCCATACATCCGGACTTTGAGAAACAATCACTTTATTGCCCAATACACAAATACCCAATGGCGCATTTAGTTCCGGACCCTGATAAAATACTTTTGCAGTATCTGCTTTTCCATCACCATCGTTATCCTGCAATATCATAATGCGGTCGCCCAATGCATTAACAGGATTTCCATTAATGGCAGGACGATAATTATAAGCTTCGCACACCCAAACACGGCCACGTTCATCCACATCAATATTAGTTGGATTTTTAAGCATCGGTTCTGTTGCAAACGAATGCACTTCCAAACCCGCTGTTATGGTTAACCCTTTTAATGCATTTTCAGGAAGATGCTTTTGTTCGTCTGTAAGACTATCTTTAAAGCTGTCAACTTTATTTTCAATTGTAGCAGTGGTTGCAGT
This sequence comes from Ferruginibacter sp., assembly GCA_025352625.1. Lineage (GTDB taxonomy): Bacteria > Bacteroidota > Bacteroidia > Chitinophagales > Chitinophagaceae > Ferruginibacter. The sequence goes on along the minus strand of JANXSR010000123.1, from coordinate 10,120 downwards.
ATTGTTATTACACGAGGAAAGAAACCCTGCAAAAAAAAGGTAAATCAATAAAATGCAGTACGGGCGAAAGACTGGTTTGCTATGCTTCATTTTAAAAATGGCTTTAAGTGTTGTTATTACAATCGTTCTGTAAGCTAAGAAAAGCAACGGATTGAAAAAAATTATATGAAAGATATTTAGGTGGTTATTAAAAGGCTAAGCAAGGTGAATAATGCATCTATTCAAAAAAATTATTTACCTTTTTTGTATTTGAGATCCATTAAAGGAAAACATCATTTTTAAATAAGTTAGGTTAATTTCATGAAGAGCTGATTTAGGAATACAATAATAAATTAATACAGACATCCATTTCCAAAATTGAATTATTTAAATTTTCATAAGTAGAAACAAAAAAGTTGACTGCCAAAGAAAAAGCTATACAAATATTCGAAGCTGCCGTAGCTGCTGTTCAGCCAAAGCGGTTGATGCCAGCATATTTATTTATTGATCAGAACCGGCTGCATATTTTAGATCGGCATTTTTTTCTACATGAACTACCAAACATTTACATCATTGGTGCAGGAAAAGCAAGTGCCGCTATGGCTGCAACAGCAGAAGCAATTTTGGGGGATTTTATAACAGCAGGCATGGTGGTTACTAAATACGGACATGTGTTACCCTTACAAAAAATTACCTGTATGGAAGCAGCACACCCAGTGCCTGATGAGGCCGGAATTGAAGCGACTGAAAAAACAATTAAGTTGTTACAACAGGCAGGTAAAAATGATATTGTTATTTGTCTCATCAGTGGCGGAGCGTCTTCCCTTTGGATTGATATCCCCGATGATGCAACGCTTTTTGATGTGCAGGCAACCTTCAATATATTATTACAATGCGGTGCAACCATTGAAGAAATAAATACCATTCGCAAACACCTCTCTGCAATTAAAGGCGGGCAGCTATTACAACATGCTCCTAAAGCCAATTGGTTTACTTTTATTATTTCTGATGTGCCTGGTGATGATTTATCTGTTATTGCCAGTGGCCCCACTGTAGCAGATAACAGTAGTTTTGCTGATGTTAAAAACATTGTTGAAAAATATGCTCTAGGCAATCAGTTACCTGCATCAATTTTAAAACATATTAATGATGGCGTGAAAGGATGGGTGAATGAAACACCAAAGCCTGGTGATACCATTTTTAAACAAGTGCAAAACAAAATCATTGGCAATAACAGTATTGCTTTGCAGGCAGCAGAAAAAAAGGCAAAAGAATTTGGCTACCACATTGCTTTAGTGGATGGAAATATGAAAGGCGATGTAGCAATTGTAGGGGAAAAAATTATGAATCGTTGTAAAAAATATTCGGGTAAAAAGCCTGCATGTATCTTGTTTGGTGGCGAGACTACAGTAAAGGTTACCGGCAAAGGAAAAGGTGGCCGCAATCAACAGTTGGCATTAAGTGTGCTGGTGCAGCTGGCACAAAAAGAAGATTCCAATCTGAACTATCAGCTTACTCTTTTATCTGCAGGAACTGATGGAACAGATGGCCCTACAGATGCAGCAGGTGCCATCACAAACAAAGAAATTATGCGCCTTACCCAGGAAAAAAAATTAGATGCACACCGTTATTTAGATGACAACGATGCCTATCATTTTTTTGAACAAACAGGCGGCCTTGTAAAAACTGGTGCCACCCAAACCAATGTGATGGACCTCGTGGTGGTACTAATTGATAATTGATTAATTTAACAAGATGATTACAGGCCTGCCACTATTGCTCATCATTGCTGCTGCTATTTCCTTTATTGTGGTAGCCTGTTCCCGTTTTAAATGGCATCTCTTTTTGGCATTGCTAACTGCATCCCTATTTACAGGATTAACAGTGGGCCTGCCTTTGAAGGATATTGCCTCCACCGCCAATGAAGGCTTTGGAAATATGATGACGCATATTGGGCTTGTGGTAGTGTTGGGTACTTTGATTGGAACTGTGCTTGAAAAAAGTGGTGCTACTTTACGCATTGCAGATGCCATCATTGGCTTTTTTGGAAAAGATAAACCGGTGCTTGCCATAACCGTTATTGGCGCTGTTGTTGGTATCCCTATTTTTTGTGATAGTGGCTTTGTAATTTTAAATGGCTTAACCAAACCCTTAAGCAAGGAAAGTAAAAAATCTTATACTGCCATTGTAAATGGACTTGCTGGTGGCTTATACATTACACATACTTTTTTACCACCGCATCCGGGTTCGCTGGCCGGGGCTGCCAACCTTGGTTTGGGGCAACATCTCGGTACGGTAATTTTAACCGGGTTACTGGTGAGTATCCCTACTACTTTGCTGTGCTGGCTTTTTGCTTCCCGGGTTTTGAATAAAATCAATAATACAGAAATAAAAGAGGAAATAAAAGAGAAAGGAATGATACAAGTACCCGCATTATGGAAAAGTATATTACCCGTAATAATTCCTGTATTGCTAATTACTACTGCTTCTGCCGCCGAGCTGATTGTAATGTCTGCAACAATAAAAAACACCTTGCTTTTTTTTGGTAGTCCGGTAGTTGCTTTATTATGCGGATTACTACTTTCCCTGTTGCTGGTAAAAAGAAAAGAGGCTACCCTGTTTAATAAATGGATGGTGGAAGCCATTGTGCATGCCGGACCTATTTTAATATTGGTTGGGGCAGGTGGCGTATTTGGAAATGTGCTAAAGAAAACGCCGCTTGCAGACCTGGTACAACAATGGGTAAACAATGGAAGTTTTTCACCCATTACGTTTCTATTGATTGCTTATGCCATCGGAAGTCTTTTAAAAACTGCACAAGGTTCAACTACTTCTGCAATTATAGTAGCTACTTCTATACTGGCACCTATTGCAACCATTGCCGGATTTATACAACCCTTATCATTATCATTATTGCTTAGTGCCACAGCCGCCGGTGCTATGATGGTTAGCCATACCAACGATGCCTACTTTTGGGTAATCTCTCAATTTAGTGGTTTAAGTATGCAGGAAACTTACCGGAGTTTTTCATTATTAAGTATTGTATTAAGCATTACCAGCCTCCTTGTTATTTTATTACTTGCATTGGTGGCCCTCTAAAATAAATACTTTAAAATGCTGAGGGCCTGTGGCGATTTTAGAGAACGATAAAACATTTTAAGCAGGTATCTTTTCTATAATATTTATTCCATCCTTGCCTGCAATAATTGCTTTATGGGCAAGATTATAAAATAAGGAAGTTTCTACCACACCAGTAATGCCTTTTATCAAATTGTTTAGTTGTTGAAGATTGGGCCAAACCGGAAACCAAAGGTCCATCAGGTAGTTACCATTGTCTGTAACGGCTACGCCTTCTTTTTTATCGCTCATTCTAAGAACTGTTTTTACATCCGGAAATAATTGTTGAATGTTTGCGGGTACATAGCGAATTGCTTCTGGCAATAGCTCAATTACCATTGGATAAGTAGTATCAAACTGCTGCACATATTTTGCTTCATCTCCTACCAAAATAAATTGTTTGGCCATAGAGGCCAGTAATTTTTCTCGGGTATGAATTCCACCTCCACTTTTCAATGCAATCAAATTTTCGTCCACCTGGTCGCAACCATCTAAATAAATATCCAGCTTCGCCACATCTGCTATTGACTGAACAGTAAATCCTTTTTGCAACAATAGCTGGTGGGTGTTAAATGAAGCACTCACCATCTTTAGGGTTAACCCTTTTTTTACCTCCTCCGATAAAAAATTAACGATGTGGGCAATCGTTGAGCCTGCACCCAACCCTACCGTAGTATTGTCGTTAATAAAGGTTACTGCTTTTTGTGCAGCTTCTTTTTTCAGGTCCATTATTTTGTCATTATTTTTTGATGAATTGTATTACCGGCCAATCTTTTCATTATTGCATCATCATCAAAGCAGCCACAGTTTCAATACCGTTCCAAAAATTCTGTAACCGTATATTTTCATTTTCCGCATGCTGATTATTATCATGATTGGCAATGGGAACCACAATTGCTTTTGCATGCAGGTATTTGTCAAATACATACAAGGGAAGGCTTCCACCCATCGTTGGCATCAGCACTACTTTTTCCGGAATGGTAGACTGCACCGCAGTAATAATTTTTTGGGCAATGGGTAAATCCATTGAAGCTTTTTGTGCATTGTATCCGCCACTCAGGGTTACGGTTGCTATTTTAGGAAATTTATTTCGTTCTTCGGTTGTTGGTTCTGCAGTAGTTACATAATACCCCTTCGCTTTTATATGTGCTATTACTTTTTGTTGTTGCCTGCTCCAATCGTTACCGGCAACAAGCCTAAGGTCAATCACTGCTTCTGCTTTTACGGGAATTACATTGCTGGCATTTTTTCCTACATTACCACTTTGCATTTCGTTAATATTTAGCGAAGGAATATTGACAGCATCTGCCAGTAAAACACCTGGCAATTCCTGCTCTGTAAAACCCAGCTCCTGTTTCAATTGTGCATCTATAGAGGGTGCTTCCCTTAAAGCTTTCATTTCGGCCTTGCTCAATGGTGCTACATCATCATAAAATCCTTTGATGGTTACCTTTCCTTTATCATCTTTCATAGAAGCCAGTAATTTCGCCAGCATCATTGGTGGGCTCGGCGCCCAATTACTATAATGCCCGCTGTGCAACGGACGCTTAGATCCATATACCGTAACGTTTACATGCGTATCTCCTCTTGCACCAAACAATACCTGCTTTATTCCTGACTGGTGAATAGGGCCATCACAAATAATCCAACAATCACTTTGTAATAAAGCAGTGTGCTGTTGTAAAATTTCAAATAAATGTTCTGAACCCGCCTCTTCCTCTGCCTCAAAGAAAAACTTAATGTTTACCGTCGGCTTCATGCCAGTCTTCACTATCGCATCATACGCATTTAATATTGCCATCACGCCTGCCTTATCATCACTGGAACCCCGTGCATAAATACGCCATTGCGGATCAAAGAATTTGTCAGTGGCAGGAAATTCAATCGCCATTCCGTTTTGTTCAATTGAAGCATTGAATAGTTTGGGTTGAAATGGTACGAGGCCTGTTGCCCATTGTGCAGGATTAACCGGCTGCCCATCGTAATGCGCATAAAATACGATGGTTTGTGTAGCACCCGGCACTAATATTTCGCCATAGAGCGCAGGTAAAGCTTTTGTAGTTATTGGATATAAAACCTGTACCTGCTGAATATTTCTTTGTTGCATTGCCTGCATTATAAAATGGGCATTGCGGTCAATATTAACAGAGTCGGTAGCTATATTGGGAATACTAAGAAAAGATACAAACTCATTGATGACGGCATGTTGATTTGCCTGTATGTATTTTCGAATTGCCAACACATTGCTGCTTTGAGCAAATAAATAAACCTTAAAAAAGGTAATTAAAATAAAGAAGAGAAAAAATTTTTTATTCATACATGGAGTATTAGTTCTGTAATTTACTATATCAAGGTATAATACAATTAGATTTAAAATAAAGTAATCGCATTTCTCAATTAATATCTACAGAGATATTTTTGAGGTATATGGTAAAATTATACTGTGGCTAAATTGTTAAAGTTTATTATAACCTTTTGCAGACATGAAAATAGAAGTAACTTAAACTTACTGATAACAACACTAAATCATAAAACTACGCCATGAAAAAAAATTTATCGTCTTTAATGTTTGTTTTAATCCTCACATCTTTCGCTGCTTCCAACATATATGCCCAAAGAAGTAATCAAAATACAAGCCTTGTTGAAATTGTAAAAAGACTTCAACAAGATCCTAATAATAAAAAAGTGCAAAAATCCCTGGTCAATTTTTATAACGATGCTCAACAGCTACACCTGCAAAATATAAATGATCTTAAGTTTGGTAATGATAACATTTACTATGAAAAAATATTGGATGAATATGCCATTTTGCAGGAAATGTATAATACAATAAATAGTGTACCTGTTGCAAATCAATTAGTAGTTGCAACTAACTATGATGCTGTAATTGCAAAAACCAAACAACAGGCAGCAGCAGAAAATTATAATGAGGGAATTACTTTTTTAACTGCTGCAGGCAGAAGAAATAAAACAAAAGCATACAATGCTTTTAAAACAGCACTGAAATTTGAGGGTAATTATAAAGACTGTAAATTAAAAATGCAGGAAGCATGGGAAAGCAGCCACTTAAACGTATTGATTAATCCAATAAAAGATAGTACTTCAATCGTTGAAAATGTTTATTCAGTTAATGGTAATAACAAGCGGATTAATGAGAGCTTCCAACAATATATTACTACTGATTTAATTGAAAAATATGCCGGTAAGTACAATGCAACTTTTTATACACAACAAAATAATGCCGACGAAAACATCCACTCCGATTATACCGTTGATATTACATTAATTAATGTAGACATACCTGCACCAACAATTTCTATTAACAGTAAGGATGTAACAATACAAGAATTATCCAACGGAACTGCGGGTTATACTACAAAGTATGGCACAATTGACAATGAGGCTGAAACACATACAGCTACTGGCAAAATAAAAGTAACCATTACCGAGATAAGTACCGGGGAAACCATTTCATCTACCCGGTTAAAGATTTATTGTAAATGGGGAGCAAGAACTTCAACCTCCCTGGGTGATAGAAAAACTTTAATTTCTGCGGGTGTTGACCCTGCTGTTATCCAGGAAACAAAGTATTCTGTGACTGACAATGAGGCGATCTTAGGTTTGGTATATCAAAAATCTTACCCCGATATTCAAAAAATTATTGCTGATGCAATTTCTAAGTAGCTATTATTCGGTCTTTAAATCAAAATCAATACAGTCCTTGTTCACATCTTGCAATGATATTATAAAACAATCGTTCTAAAGGTCAAATTTATTCTTGGCTTCCTGATGATAGTGGACTTCGGCAAACTGTGTAACCAGTTTGTTTGCGTTGATCCTTTCATTACCAGCAGGCTACCGCTTTGCAATACAACCGAAACAGTTTGTTTAGTTTGCTTGTGCTTTAAAGAGAATTTTCTTTCGGCACCAAAACTTAAAGAGGCAATGGCAGTATTTAATCCCAACGATTTCTCATCATCACTATGCCAGCCCATTCCTTCATTTCCGTCGTGGTACAAATTTAACAGACAGCTATTAAATTTTGCTCCCGCAATTTTTTCAACCAATACTTTTAAAGCCAGCAACTCTTTTGTAAATGGCAATGCTTCTTTGGTAGTGTTAGAATAAGTGTAGGCATAATTACTATCACCATACCAGGCTGCTTTACGTTTAGTGATAATGTGCTTTCCAAAAATAATAGCTTCATCATTTTTCCAGGCAATGGTACGCAATAAAATATCCAGGTAATTTGTTGCCTCAGCATGTTGCATAACCATTCCATAATAATATACCAATCCATCATTGGGCAATAGGTTGGTGTTTGGCTCTGTGTTAAATAAGTCCATGTTTCCATTTTTTATACCGGTTTTTCATACAATGTCCGCAAGGCCGAAAACCGTTTTCAACAGCTTCTGTTTCGGTTACAAAAAATACCCGGTTAGTTCTTTTCAACCGTTTGCCTGTTGTGCATTGCAGCAGCCCGTAAATTTTCAAATTATTATTGCCTGCAAAACAAATAGCTTTTTCCTTTATTTGCTTTCGCAAATCGTTATCAATGATTGTGTAGTGTTGTATCATTTGTTTCATTCATTGCATAGTTAAATATAATTTTTGGCATACTGCTTACGCCGTTGTAAGATTGCTTAGTGACTGTTGCATTGCATTTAATTAGCCCTATACACTTTTGCTGCTTCCCAACCGATGATAGCAGTTTTTCTTGTTGCGCCCCACATATAGCCACCAAATGTTCCGGTGGATTGTATTACCCGGTGACAGGGAATTAAAAAGGCAACCGGGTTGCTGCCAATGGCTGTACCTACTGCTCTTGAAGCTTTTGAATTATTAATTTTTTCTGCAACTGCACCATAGGTGGATAGCTGCCCCATCGGTATTTTTAACAACGTTTCCCAAACTTTCAGTTGAAAATCCGTTCCCTTTAAATGCAATTTTATTTCGCTGAGTTTATCCCAATTGTGCCTAAAAATGTATAATGCATTTTGTTGAATTAAATCAACCATTTGCTTAAAATGGGCATTGGGAAAATGATTTTCCAATGCTTCAAAAGCTTTTCGTTCTTCTTCAAAAAAAGCTAAATGACAAATGCCCTTACTGGTAGACGCAACAATGATATTACCAAACGGACTTTCGGCAAAACTGTAATTGATAAGCAAATTTTTGCCTCCGTTTTTAAATTCAGCAGGTGTCATTCCTTCTATATTAATGAACAGATCGTGTAAGCGGCTCGTGCCAGAAAGACCTGTATCAAAAGCAGCATCAAATAATGTTGCCTGTTTGTCTTTCAATAGTTGTTTGGCATGTTCAACAGTAATGTATTGCAAAAATTTTTTTGGACTAACACCCGCCCAGTCAGTAAAAAGGCGTTGAAAATGAAAGGGGCTTACATGTATTTTTTCTGCAACTTCATCTAAGGTGGGCTGGCTTTTGAAATTTAATTTAATGAATTCAATTGCCTCAGCAATACGTTTATAATTGATAGATTCCTGCTCGTTCATATCCTTTAATTTAAGGATACAAAAGTAGCCCGCATTTAGCAATGATACAATCCGAAACTTGCTATGATTTTTAAAACGAGAATTATAAGCTGATAGAAATTTTATAAAAAAGATACGAAGAACTATATTTCCAGAAGTTTACATTATTACTATTTAAAAGTTTTAATTCTCACAACCACCCAAATTTTTCAATCAACTTTTCTTTTTTATTTCTTGCAACGGGAATGTTATCATCATTGCTCATGATAAGGTAATTGCCTTCGCCACGTACATATTTTTTTATATGATCAAGGTTCACCAGGTATTGACGGTGCACCCTTAAAAAATTTCTTTCTTCCAACACTTCCTGTATATCACCCAGTGTTTTACTTACCATACATTGCTGGCCGCCTGCAATAAAAAAACGGGTATAGTTATTATCGGCTTCGCAATACAGCACATTTTTTATCTCTGTAAATGTTACGCCGTTTTGATAAGGCAGCGCAATCTTATCCGGCTGGTATTTTTCACCGGAATGCAGTTGCTGTTTCATCAGTTGCAGTTGCTGGGGATCGGGCTTTTGCTGCATCGCCTTTTCCACGGCCGTTTTCAGGTCTTTGCCATCGATGGGTTTTAATAAATAATCCAGCGCATTAAAGCGAAAAGCTTTCACAGCAAACTGGTCGTATGCAGTTACAAACACAAGACTGAAATTAATGTGGCCAATCTTTTCCAGTAACTGAAACCCGTTCATCACAGGCATTTCAATGTCTAAAAAAACAATGTCGGGTTGCAATTCTTTTATCTTCAACAAACCTGCTTCGCTGGAGGTACATTCTGCCATTACCTGTACCTGCGGACAATACATTTTTAGTTGCAGGGCCAGCAATTTTACACAATCTGGTTCATCGTCTATAATAACAGCTTTCATGCCTCCCTGCCCTCCGAAGGAGGGTTCTTGGCTCGTTATACCGGAAGTAGTCTTCAATATTGCTTTTTTTAGTTTTTTATCTTAATAAAGACAGCAAATGGCCCCAAATATAAGTGTCTCAGAACCCTCCTTTGGAGGGCAGGGAGGCTTTTTATAACGGTATTTCTATAACTACTTTGGTACCTGCTGCATTGCCCTCCGTATCAACCAGGTCAACAATTTTCACTTCTGTTTTCGTTTTATAAATATGGTTGATGGCATCCAGTCTTTCAGAGGTCATCTTTAGCCCAAATGATTTTTGCCGGGTGGCAGATTTGCTTTTATGCTCTTTTGCCATATCCCTGCCAATACCATCATCACTGATTTCAATGTGCAATAAATATTCTTCCGGCTGCGAAATATCAATGGTAATATTACCTCCTTCCGCTTTGTGCATCAGGCCATGCCAGATGGCGTTTTCTACATAAGGCTGTAGCAGCAACGGTGGAATTTCAATGTATTGCTGATCGATGTGTGGTACCACATTTATTTTGTATTGTACTTTGTCTTTAAACCGCATGGCTTCCAGTTCTATGTACAGTTTCAATGTCTCCAGTTCTTT
>JANXSR010000245.1 GCA_025352625.1 Ferruginibacter sp. | reverse complement strand
CGTAATTACCGTTTCTCCATCGGATAGTATAGAGCATTGTATGGAGCTGATGAGCGGAAAAAAAATAAGGCATCTTCCGGTAGCAGACAATGGAAAAGTAGCGGGTCTCATTTCCATCAGTGATGTGGTTACCGCCATTATACAATCTCAAAAAGAAATCATCTCACATTTACAAAATTACATTTCGCAGTAGACTGAAAATTGTGTAACCTCCTTTTGTATTTTATAACAGCATCATTGCAGCCTGTGCGCCGTGACAGATTTACATACCTGTGTGGTTCTTTTCCATTGAGGTTGAAGGAATTTTATTGACCAAAGCAAACCACAAAAATTGAAAAAATATTGATTCGTGATTCTTGATGTTTTAAATTAAAATTTTAAAATGCTTCGGCCAATAGATAATTATTTTTTGCAAAAAGAAGAACCCATAAAAAGTTGCCTGCAATTTTTAAGAGAGCATATTCTTAACCAGGATGCCAACATAACCGAAGCATGGAAATACGGCATGCCCTTTTACTGTTACAACAAAAAAATGTGTTGCTATTTGTGGGTACATAAAAAATACCAACAACCTTACATAGGAATTGTAGAAGGTAAGCACATCCATCACTCTGACCTGATTATTGAAAAACGGGCCAGGATGAAAATATTGCTGATCGATCCTGCAAAAGATATTCCCGTTAAGAAGATCGATGCTATTTTGAAAGAAGTGCTGGCGTTGTATAAATAGAATTATCTGTTTTGAAATTTTCCTCCGCCGTGGTTCGTGTCCTCACGAAACACCTTCGCTGCGAATACAATCGTAATTTCCAACACGCTTCCTTCGCCGTGATTCATGTTTTCACGAACCACTCTCACTGCGAATACAATCGTAATTTTTCTAACACGCTTTCTAAAATGGTATTAAATTTAAATTATGGAGAAAGATCAATATGCTGGCAAAAGAAAATCGTACATGGAAATTGGTAAAGTATTTTTTTGGACAGCTACAATTAACAACTGGAAACATTTATTAAGAGAAGATAAATTCAAGGAAGTGGTCGTTCAGTCGTTGCGTACATTGAGTGAGCGTGGATTAATTGATGTATTTGCTTTTGTTATTATGCCAAATCATATTCACCTTATATGGCGTACCAACGCATTAAATGGTAAAGAAACGGCACAGGGTTCTTTTTTAAAATTCACGGCCCATGAATTTAAAAAAATGCGGAAAGACAATAGTACTGAATTGCAAAAGTATGCCGTGGATGCCCACAATAAAAAATATGAGTTTTGGCAAAGAGATTCTTTAGCTGTGCCGCTATACAGCAGGCATGTGATGTTACAAAAACTGCATTACATTCACCTTAACCCGCTGGCAGCATACTGGAATCTTGCAAATGAACCCTGGGATTACTACTATTCATCTGCCAGGTATTATGAAATGAATGAAAAAAATTTTGGTTTTTTAAAAGATGTACGAGAGGAGTTTTAAATGCGTAAGAGTGTTTCGTGGGGACACGAACCACGGCAGAGGCAAAAAAGCACTAATGTAAGAGCGTAGCGCAAATTCAATTAATATAGTCATAACCAAAGTGATTACACCAACGCATCATACAAAATCTCCACCGGATGCAATGCTTTGGTATGTGTGCCATCCTTTATCTGGTGCCTGCAACTGGTGCCGGGTGCTGCTACGATTACTGATTCAGATTTTTTATTTCGCACTGCCGGAAACAATACCAATTCGCCTATTTGCATGCTTAGGTCGTAATGCTCTTTTTCATAACCGAAAGAACCTGCCATACCACAACATCCGCTGGCAATAGTTTGCACTGTATAATTTAGGGGCAACGATAAAATATCAACAGAGTGGCTTAATGAAGACAATGATTTTTGCTGGCAGTGCCCATGTAATAAAATCTGTTTCTCCTTAGTGGTAAATTGTTCCGCTTTAATGTTACCATTTTTAATTTCTGCGGCAATAAATTCATCAATTAAAAAAACATTTTTACTTAGTTGTTTTGCAGCATCCAACTGGTCATCATTGGCAAGATCAATGTACTCATCTCTAAATG
>JANXSR010000233.1 GCA_025352625.1 Ferruginibacter sp. | reverse complement strand
GTAGTTTTTTGTTAGCAATTGTTTCGCAACAACTAAATAACTTAACTATATCCTTTATTTTAACCTATGTGGGTAATATGCAACCTTTTTCGAAATAATAAAAGTTATCCACAGACCTATTCATGCAACAAAGCCATATGCAACTCCAAATACTGCCGCAATAATTATTGCAATAGCAGTAAGGAGTATTTTTTTTCTTGTCATAAAAAAATACTATTTACATTATAAAAAATAGCCAGTAAAAGTTTTTGGGTAAAAGTAACTATCGACAGTAGGATATTTTTAAACCAATAAATATGGTTTAGTGTGTTGATTTTAAATTGTCGTAGGCATAAACCAAAAGTCATGCCATTAAAAATTTGTAAGCTTTAAAAAAGAGTTGTTATTTAGAGATGGTAATAGTTTATAAAACGTACTTTCCTTGTAATGAATTGTTCTTTGCGAGCGTTGTTAAAGTTTTACACAAATGAAATTATTTTAAAAATTTAGTATCATAATTTTTTTAAAGGCAACCTTCAATTTCGATTGCTGATCTTTTATGCAGCGCAGGTAGCACAGTTTATCGCTTAAAAGTTAAGCAATAAACTATGAATTTTTCATCAGCCTGTTAAAAAAAGTTTATTAAAAAATTCGCCGGCCTTACCGGTTAATAAATTAATAACATACTTTACTTGCATTTATAAATATTACGCTTTACTATTGTATCTCAATGCTATTATTCAATCTCCCTTGATGTACTCCCTTCTTCTTCTCTAGCCAATCAGCAATTAGCATTCAGCAATTATTTATTTTATTAATCTTCTGTATGAACGAAAACTCTTTGCTCGCAATCCTTGCGAGGCTGTGTGGCGACATCACTACAACCGAAAATCAGGATACCAATGCTGTATTGCAGCTACAGCAGGCGGTAGCATCTGCCATTATCAATGAACCTGCTTTATCTTTTTTTGGCCCCTTCCAGTTTGAACAGGTTGATAATTTTACAACACATCATTTAGGTGTTGACGACTTGCAGCACTTAACAAATGTGTTACAGGGCGTACAGGAAAACCAGCAGGTTATAGATTCTACTGTAAGAATATTCCGAAGGCAGGTACCGTTTATTAGTAGCCAGGTTGCCGGCAGTGTGCCACCGTGGGGCAGGGGTGCCAGTATTATAAATACACTCGGTCCATTTACCAACAGGGACGGCCGCAGGTTTTGGTTCGATATTTATCGGGTGATTCCTGTGGTACAAGTTTGGCTGCAAGGTGCTGCACAACCTTTTATGCTGCTGCCATTAGAGGTTAGAAATCTCCTCCTTATCAGGGGCCCGCTCAGCTACAATATTCCTAAAGGTAGTGTGTGGCTGCATGCAGATTTGTTTGCCACCACAGCACCGGATAATTTATTTTGCGGATTAACCATTGCAGGCGGCACTTTAAATTTAACAGGCCCGGTAACTGTTAATGCTGCCAATCAACTTATCATACCAAATGGCGTGGAAGCTGCTGTTCATTTAAACCTGGAGCAAAAAATCAGTACAGCTATTTCTCCCGACGATAATGGTATTGATTGTACCGAAGCAATAATCGAACTCCCAAAAATATTCAACTTCAGCATCAATCACACAGGCAAGTCGATGGAAGCCGGCCCGGCAAGCTGGAACCTTTATGGACAGGCGGTAAATTTTGTTTTTGATAACACAAAGCCCATGCGCTGGAGCCCGGAGATTAACCGGATGGTGATTCCATACAAAGCAGATGTTACAGAGATGGAGGTACTGCAATGCAAAAGCCCTGTTTGTGGCGTTAGTGGCAAGGCTGCCATTTTTGAAAGTTTATGGGGATTGAATGCTGCGGTAATTAATATCAGTGCTCCTTTGCAGGCAGATGGCACAGGTGCAATGGGAATGGTTATTCTGCAAGGCATTGAAGTAAGCTGGCTTGGATTGAAAGATACCAACCTCTTTGAAAAAAGTTTCACACAATTAAAAAATGCTTTGGTGATGTTGATGCCGGGGCGTATCAATATTGCTACATTGTTTGCATCCAATACAAATGGCAAGCAACGGTATAATTGCTGGCAGGAGACAGTGAATGGCCTTAAAAAACCCATGCAGTTTATCGACCTGCAATACACAAATCAGTTTTTCTTTTTTTACGACAGTTTACAGAAAGGAACAGAAACTGTAGCCGCCCAGGCCAATTGTTTTAACAGCATAGATAAACCTGTGCAGGTAAATGGCATTCCGTTTAAAGTAGAAAGTTTGCAAACCATTTTTACATTAAGCATCAGCAAAGACCTGCAAATTGTACTATTGTATGATGACAATATTATAAAAGATAATTTTTTAAAAACCTACAAACCAGTAGCCGGAGCAGGCCCTGTTATTACATTTGAAAGCACTGCCATTGCATTAAATAATGCATTGCTTACAGTAAGTCCGGTGTACAGCATGTTGTTGTATGGAGATATTAAAACAGCAGATACTTTTGACAAATGCCTGCTTATTTATTCTTTTGGATTGCTACAGTATTTACCCACCTTGCCAGACCCTTATGCTGCCAATGTTTCGTTATTGAAACGAAGATTTAGCAGGTCTGCACTGGCAAACTTTGCAAACAATCCAAACGAGGTAAACAAACACAACATTGTAGAAATAAATGCCCTGCTGGTTTGTATAATGAATTGGCAAAACCAGGACAAGCCTTTAGTTAATTTCTTTTTGGGCGATAAGCCAGCCAGTGCAGCAGTAAATGCATTTACAAATATTCAATCAGTTATTAGTATTAAGGATATACAAAACCAGCAAATAATAAATGATTCCGTACGCAATAACCTAACATCAACCCTTGCAAAACAAAATAATAACTGGCGTTCAGCAAATGACGACAGCGAAGCATCCACTGCAATGCTTAACAATGATATGCAGGCAATGATGCAGATGCATGATGGTCTTTCGCAGGGAAATATAACGCCGTTTCGAAACGCTTTTACATTGCTGGATGTAAGTACCAATGCAGATTTGATGGGAGTAACACTTGGCTTTTCAAACGATCGTTTTGTTTTTGAAAGAACACATGCCGTGCTGGATGATACAACTGCGAACCCGATCAGCATTATTGGAATGGACGTACACGCCAGCAGCAGGCTGGTGCAGTTATATGCCCTGCCGCAGATAAGTTGGGAGCCTGTAATAAATATTACAAAAGAGATCACCAATGTTGCAAAAGATCCTTTCCCCGGTTTATTGTATTTTTTAAATGATGGTGCACCTGCACAAATTGCCAACACCGGCAATTTGCCGGTACCCATTGCACCCATACCGCTCAGTAAAAATCTCACCAACTGGTACAAGACTATTCCTGATTTTTCTGCATGGAGTTTTTTCACGCTGCCCTATGGAATGCTGGCACTGGCAAAATATCAAAAGCAGCCTGATGGCAACAATCCTGCATTGGAATTAATAGAAAAAAAATTCCCGAATGAACTGCACACTGCTTTGCAAATAAAAACCGTTGGCCTTGATGATAAGATCAATCGCAATAAAAAGTTTTATGGCAGCGCTCACCAGCTAACTAACACGTATAATTTATTTTTTCCTGCCACAGGTGCCAGAAGTATGCTTTCAGGAAGTGTAACAGAAATTTTTAATAAAGAGTTTGGGGCTGAATTTGGTTTTGACCTGGGTATGTATGTGCCGCTTGAACGGTATGACTTTAGTGGATACGGTGCCAATGTATTCAGCCATTGGATAAATGAGAATGCAGCTATGGCACAAACTTCGCAGGCAATGTTTGATGTGTGGCGTGGACGTACCGCACATGAAGTTGTGCAGGTTAAAAGTGTAATTTATCCCTGGGCAATAAGGATTGTTCGCACCATCACCATTTACAGGGGCAGCAATGGTTTTCCATGGAGGATAGACAGCGGATGGAAAGCAGAAAGCGACGGTATTTATGATTTTAGATCGCCCTTAAAAGATACCGGCGGATTGGCTGCCGCCATTGCAGAAGAGAATACACATGCTTACCGGTTTCATCCCGGTATGGTGGATGGCGTATTCAATGTGCGCAATATTAAAGAAGATACAACACTTGCTC
Source organism: Ferruginibacter sp. (assembly GCA_025352625.1). GTDB lineage: Bacteria > Bacteroidota > Bacteroidia > Chitinophagales > Chitinophagaceae > Ferruginibacter. Next base: position 7,945 of record JANXSR010000233.1, on the reverse strand, counting down.
CTTTTGCAAAACCATGGAATAAAGATTATGGTGTTTTTATAAATAATGACGGGCATGGAGAAGCAGTGCCAAAGCCCGCCGGTAAACCGTTGGATATAAAATTAGTTCCGGTTTATTTTGATGCAGATGTGCAGATAGATGATGTAACACAGGGAGCAAGTAATGGCCGTGTGTTAAGTCAGCGCATGCTCGGTTATTTGCAATTGGGTCCAAGAGGTGTTTTTATTGATGAAGAAAGTTTTGCAGAATTGCTGACCGTTATGAATGGCCTAGGCGGCCCTGTTGATTGCATGGTTAAAATAAACCAGACAAAACAGCAAATGCGGATAACAAGAGTGGAAGTAAATCCCTCCAGAGATGAAACCAATCTACGTGTTTTTGTTGCAGCAGCAAAGGGTACACCTGTGTTACCAAAAGATGGAAGCTGGAGTGTGGTACAACATGATGCGGTAAGTAAGGAAGTAACCCCGCTTAGTAACAACGATGTGGTTCCTTTGATAAGAAAAGGATTTCGTGATTTCTTTGATGCAACCAACACTTCTTATAACCAGGATAAACTAAGCAATCCATTAAACATTGCCGAATCAACTGAATTGTTTAAAGACTTGGAAAGCCGTGCAAAACAATTTGGTTTTTTACAAAGCACCGGCGAAAACAAAGTGTTATTTAGAAATCCATTGTTTAGGCACGGAGAAAATCTTTTAAAGGGAAGCATTCCTGATTTGGCAGATGCCTATCGCCTGATGAACAGCAAAGGTATTTTTCCAAAGCTTGAAAACTTACCAAAAATGACTGATATAGGTGAGCTGGCATCTCAATTTGGAATGAATATTATTGATGAAGGATACAAACTGGTAAATAATACACTGGCAGATGCAGAGAAAAAATTACAACAGGTGCTGCCTGCCGGCCCCTGGTACATTGTAAAAACAAACGATGTAAAAGTGTATATCGATTACGTACCTACCAACACAGATAAATCTGTAAAAATTGGTCCTGATGGACAGCCAATAAAAGCAAAATTGGATTTTGATATTAACAGCAAGGCAAATGAATGGGTAAATAAGATGAACGACATTACCATGGTAGTTGATCTTGTTTCATTCGAACGGCTGCTGGTGATACGGGGTAAGTTTGATACAAAAAAGGGAGCTTCGCCATCTTTTATTGGACCCGAATTAGAATTTGGGCCAGCCTTAAAACCTGTTGTGGATATACTCGTATTGCTGAGTATGATAGCTACCGATGCCAGTTATACAGAAATTTTAAAGAAGGGATTGAAGATAGCCATGAGTAACAGTCCCAATAACTGGGAATATAAATTTCAGGCAGATAAGGAAATTCCCGTATTAAAATTTCCTCCACCATTATTAGATACTGCTGCTGCACCACTACGTTTGGAAGCAGGCTTAAAAGTAGGTGTATATTTTAATGTAGCCATTCCGCTTCCGCCAACCAATGGCATACCAATGCCGAGTGCAGGTGCATTTGTAGAATTTTATGCCAAGCTGAGTGTAATGTGTTTAAGTGTTGGTGTAGGAACGATTTATGCAGTAGGACAAGTTACTGTTCGCATTAGTGCAGACACAGTAATTGGCCCCGCACTTTACATGAAGTTTGGATTTGGAGTAGAAGCGGTAGTGGCACTTCCTGTAATTGGCAGTGTGAGTGTATACTTTGCAGTTGGTGTTGAAATGAGTTTGGACAGCACCCAAATTACCATTGGAGCATTTGTACTGTTTAAAGGCAGGGCAGAAATTTTAGGCGGCATCGTTACAGTAACTATCCAGATAGAAGCAAGTGGTAAAGTACAACAGCGTATCAGCGGTGGTGCCGGTGGCGGTCAAACCAATATGATTGCAAGGGTAACATTTAGTTTGGATATCAGCATTTGTTTTATCATCAATATCAATTTTACCGAATCATGGGAAGAACAAAGACAGCTATCTTAAAGGCTGATAATTGTACATCCTGATGACATTTAATTATAAAGATCAACATCAAATAATTTCAAAATAACAATCATACTATGGCACTTCCTGCATCCATTTTATCAATACTAACCTTTCCGCAGCGCTGGCAAAATAACCAGCTAACCTTAAGGGTATTAATCATTCCAAGAAATATAGACCCAACGCAGCCCACACCAACTGCACCTGCAACCGATGCATGGATCAATGCAACCATCGGGTTGCAGGCACGGCTTATTTCTGATCCGGAAAAATATCCCTCTACAATTGAAACGGATAATAAATTTCCACTTAACGGAATTGCAATGCCGGCAAATGTGGGAGATATTTTTAATGAGATACAACTGCAACTCGGTGGAATAAAAAGTGCTGATAAATTAGAAGCTCCAAAAATAACCGACCTGGCAAGGAAGTATTTACCGGAGAGCTACCGCAACAGTTTCAATTTTACTTCACCACGTGCTGCGGGGGCTGTTATAGATGATGCATACCATTGTGCAATAAAAGATAAAGTTGATATTGACCAGCCGTTTATTCAAAGTGATAATTTGAGTTGGGGAAAAGTATTTGCCTTTTGTTTGCGCCAGCCTGCCCTTGCAGAAAGGGTTGGGTTTGTGTATGAAGCAACCATTGATGTAAATCCGGAATGGGTTAAACATGGCGGTTGGTTATATGTAGATACGTTTGGAGATTGCAGTTACACAGATGCTAAAATTGGTTCGCCGGCTTATGTAAAAAGATTCGCTGCAAGAATACCTAAATTAAAAAAAGATGAAGACAGGGCATTGTTTGCCGCTATTCAATTTCCTGTTTTATTGGACCCTGCTATTGTTATTCCTGAAGAGACCGATCCGGAAGTTCCGGTTACTCCTTATAATATGGATGAATTATTGATTGAAGCAGCACAGTATGATGATGGCTTCTGCAAAATAGTACATGCCAGTCAGCCGGTGAGCAGTGATTTACTTAAAGAAAAGGAAGACAAAGAATTGCCCGTGATTACAGAGGCTGGTATTCGCCTTGCATGGGATGACGAACAATTGTTAATATGGATGAACAGGCAGATGAGTAAAGATGTAAATGTAAAAGCCGATGGTGGAAGAAATATTGCACCCATGGGTGTACTGCAATACAGGGTAGATGTGCGGCTGAGTAGCGATGCCATCCTTAATCCCAACCCATGGTTGCCATTGTGCAAAGTAAAAAACAATGCCGACCTGGTAATAGGAGCTAACATTATTGATACCATCAATGCAGAAAAAGAGTTGGGTGTTGAAGTGTATCCTGCACAAATTGACCAGCGTAAAGATCAGCCCTTTTGGTTGCCCCAGTATTATGCCAACTGGATAGGAAAAAGTTTGGTGTTGCCCGATGTAGATGCCATCAATATTTTTCAAAAAGAAAATAATAATATAGTAGAGAAACAATCAAAAAATTTCAGGCAGTATAGTGCCGTAGGGCTGGATGATTTTCAATTAACCTATGGCAACAAATATGATTTTCGTGTGCGTATGGCAGATATCAGTGGCGGTGGCCCAACAATCGATGAACAAAGAATATACGATGCAGCATCTCCCGAAGGGGTATGTGATTTCAGGAGATGGGTGCAACCACAAACAGTACGTTTGCAGGAGGCATTACCACTTGAAGACGATGCATTTTTTATTGGCAATGAATTAAATATGCAACGTCCCTTGCTGGGATATCCTGCTGTTTTATTCACTGGTAAATATCCGAATGGTGTAAATGATTTGATGGCAGATGTTGAAAATGCCAAAATAAATAAAAGAGAATTGGGCCTTGCTGATCCGGATGTAATAGCTGTGGAAGTACTGGTGGAAGTAAAAGCACTGGAAATGGATATGTTGCTGCGCCATGATACTGACAGCCGGGAAAGTTATGCAAAATTATATATCACCCGTCGAAAATTTCCTGCGCCTTTAGAAGGCACATTAAATATCCCGATCACATTTGTAGATGCACCTGTTTTAATATTTACCGACTCACAGGATCTTGGATTACTTGGGTTGGTAGTTGGCGGAGATGATATTGATTTACATACTGATATTGTTTTACCAAAATCAAGAAATGTAAGAATAACATTGCGGCCTGTGGTGGAAACCAAACCTCAGTATTATGCGTCAAATTCCAACCTTCCACAAAAAGGTAAGCCCGTTGTGATTGTTACAAGAAAAGCTGGTGAAGATGAAACGGCTTTGTTTAAACCAACTGCGGGCGTAGATAAAATACGTGGCCTGTGGCTGCAACCGGATACAGATACCTACCTGCGGGCAAGCCTCGGTGAAATATTTGTAGAAAATAACCGGCCCACCAATACCAGCAGTATGATGGAAAGGTTGACAGATGCAATTGATAAAAGTATTGATGTGGAATCAAAAGGATTAAGTCTTTTGGGCAAACCGGGCGTTCGTGTTCAGTTTGGCGCCAGCAGGTTTATCCGTCATAATATGAGTCCGGACAGTACCAACATAACCTTCTCTACAAAAAGTGATTTGCTAAATCACTGGATCATACCAATTACACTATTGCTTAACAGAGATTGGACATGGGACAATGCAAGACCTGTAAGTTTTGATGTGTTCAGAGAAAAGAAGCTGGTAGGGGCAGGATTAACTGATGAAGAAAGAGACGCCATAGCCTGGGGCGATTCGGAACTGGTGGGAGATATAGAAATGAAACATACCATCAATATACAGGCATTGTATGGTGCAGACAGGAGCCAGACACAAATATGTTTTATAGATGCAGTGGAACCAAAAACAGAAGACCCGGATGCATTGCCTGAAGAGATTATGGTGCGGTACACTATAAAAGCACACTTTAAACCAGAAGCGGATGGAGTGGTTGTAAACACCGATGCGGATACCATCTTACAATTACATTTACCCATTACAACTAAACCTGCACAGGTTCCAAAAATTGTAAGTGCAGGGTTGGCGCAAAGTAAATATATAAACGACGATCTGTATTCAAACACGGAGCCCCGCAAGCGCTATTTATGGTTGGAGTTTGCCGAACCATTGCGAAATAAAAAAGATGCTTATTTTATCCGCATGTTGGCATACAGTCCTGATCCATTGTTGGCAAGGTGGGAGTCTGATATGTTTAAAGCACCGGAAGAACCAACGTTACCAATCAATCCGGAACCAATAAGAATTATCAGCCCGGATCATACAGATGATAAGAGTGGATTAACTGCCATGCAGGAGTTAACAAGGGCAGATGATAGCGATGTACATTATCTTGTTCCATTGCCACCCGGCCTGCATGCTGTGTCTGCTGAGTTGTTTGGTTTTTTTACGTACGAATTAAGAGTAGGACATAAAATTGGCTGGAGCACCGCACAGGGGCGTTTTGGAACTGTGTTAAGAACCACCGGCGTGCAGCATCCGTTGCCACAATTATTCTGTGTGGTTAACAGAAATGAAAAACATGTAATGGTAACAGCACCATTTGCACAAACAGTTTTTAATGGTGCAGATGTAACCAGCAAACCTCCACGTACGCAGTTATGGGCATTGCTGTATGCCCAGGTAAAACGTGCCGATGACCAGGTGTATAGAAATATTTTATTGGATGATCAACTTTTCCTTCGTCAGCGTTTTGCTGTTGATCCTGCAACCGGGCAGCAAATTATAGATGCCAACACAGATGCTGTTCAATACGGCATAACAGGGTGGAAAAATAAAGACATTAACAATATGTTGCAGCAATATGGTTTGCCTGTTGACAGTAACCTGAGTGTGCTGGTAGTAGAGATGTTACCAACCTACGATAAATTTGTTAGTCCTTTCAGCAGGGGTAATAACCTGGGAATAAATGCAAGATCTGAATATAGTGTAAACAGTATGCAGAACATGGAAGAAGGAATGGGTATTCAATATTTTAAGGCACGGATGAATTACACCACAGTTGCTGCAGGCGTTAAGCAACAGCAATTAGAGACTAATATCCAAAATAATATGGAAGAAGCATACATTAACCAGGCACAAAAAGAAGAAATGCTACGGCCCCTTACAGAGCAATTGGGAAGTGAAAGGATATTGCGTACCAGTACCCTGGTGGCTGTGCCACCGGTATGTTGTACAGATTGTTAATGATTAACTATCGAAGTGTGTTAGAAATATACAGCAAAGGGTTTCATATGGATGAAACCCTTTGCTATATTGGGTGAGAAGGCCATACTGCCGGTTCCTTTCATTATAGAAAGATAAGCAATGGCAACTGCCGGCCGGGATAAATCAAGTCTTACTTACTATTAATGGCTGCCGTTACAACAATACAAATTAGTTAGGCCTCCACAACCAAACAACTGAGCTGGAAATAGCAATACAAACACAGAAGTTATCATCGGGCAAATATTATTTTCTGATGGTGTACCGGTTTTCATCCGGCAGTAACAGCGCACTTTATTATTACAATCAAAAAATATTTCTGGAAAATTTGCTTATATCAATATTTTCCATTTCCTTTGTTGGAAAATATTTAATACTTAATATTTTCCACTGATTGCAGATATGAAAAATGAAATTCTGGAAACATCGCTCAACCAATTTTTAAAATATGGCATCCGTGAAATGTCGATACAGAAGTTGGTTGAACCATTGGGCATTTCCACCAAAACGGTCTATAAGTATTTTAAAAACAAAGAAGAATTATTAGAGCATGCGCTACATCTTTATCATGCACAGCAATACAAAACGTTGGAGAATCTTTCAGCAGGTCAAAGAGCAGTGCCTCTTTTATTTGACATCTGGTACAACGCCATTGAAATAACTTATAAGGTAAACGGAGTTTTTTTTGAAGACCTGATGTATTATTACCCGGAATTAAATGAAAAGATAGAGAAAGCGATCAGTAAAAAATACATTGACAAATTTATACAGATCATTCAGAACGGCATCCGGGAAGGTCTGTTTAAGGAAGCCATTATTCCGGAAGTTATTGTGGATAGCATATTGGTTTTATATACGGCCATTGCAAGAGAAGAAGTATTTAAAAAATACCGGATTTCTTTATACGATGTTCTTTCCAATACCATTGTGCTTTACATGAGAGGCTTTTGTACGGAGAAGGGTATCCGGGAGCTGGATGAGCATATCCGGACTTTAAAAATACCGGAAGGAGTAATGATAGCAAGGAAGAAAATGCCCGCTGGTATTCGTAAATCAATAAAAAACCCGCTGGTAAAAGTTTGAAAAAGACATTCGTTTTTTCTCAGATAGCCATCATCAAATTTGTAAACAAATTTTAAAATACACAAAAACGATTATTAATTATGAAAAAGTTAAACGTAGTTATTGCAGGCGCATTTTTCCTTTTATTATCAATTGGTGCAAAAGCACAAACTAAAACCGGGGCAGATTATTTTACCGGTACCTGGAGTGTGCTTATAAAAGGCACACCGGGTGGTGATGCTAAAATGATATTTGTTCTTGATAAGAAAGATGCCACAATCACCGGCATTGTAAAAGATTCTACTAATACAGAAATAGCAAAAATTACAAATGCAGAGTTGAAAGAAAATCAACTAACGGTATACTTTACCACTTCGGGTTATGATGTTAACCTGGTGATGGATAAAAAAGATGAAGACCACGTAACCGGTAGTATGATGGGTATGTTTGATGCGGAAGGTGATCGCGTAAAAACACCTAAATAACTAAATATGGGGTGGCGACTGCCACCCTTCTTTTTCCTCCTGCTATTCCTTTTTGTAAAAGACGAATTGTTTGAATATACTGGCTATAATTTGTATACCTCAGCCACAACAACTTTTAAAAACAACAATTATGAAATTAACAGCTGCAGTTGTAAAACCTGCATTCATTTTTACGATTGCTTTATCGGCAATATTTTTTTCTGAAATAGCACCATCCACCTCGACGAGCGTATCCGGATAGAGCTTTCTAAGCGCAGCGACGTGCACCGGAGCATTCAGGTCAGCGGCCAGC
>JANXSR010000226.1 GCA_025352625.1 Ferruginibacter sp. | reverse complement strand
TCTCTTTTAATAGTTTCTCCATTTCTCCATTGCCTACTATTAATAGCTTTAATCTTTTATTTTTAATGTTATGCATCAGATGAATTAGTAACTGAGGGTTTTTCTTTTTTTCCAGTTTTCCTGCAAATAACAATACCAGGTCATCATTTAAAAACCCTATATTTTTACGAATTTGCTTTGCATTATTATTTAGCTCAATAACATTTTGTTGAAAACGGAGATTATCTACCGCATGAGGAGTGTATACCAATTGCTTTTGCTTTAAACCATTTTTCACAAAATAATTTTTATTATTAGTCCCTACATACAATGCAACATCGATATAACTATATACCCATTTTAAGAACAATTTTCGAATCAGAGATCTTAATCTTCCTTTTTCATCAATCAATGTGGAATCTCCCCTGAATAATATTTTCTTCTTTCCATAAAAATATCTCATACACTTTAAATGACTGTGAAATGACCACCCAAAAATTAATATCACGTCAGCACCCCAATCCTCTATTTCCCTGTTTAAACTCGGGTTGATCAATCCTTTAAAATGATGAGTTCCAGGCTTAGTTGCAATATTTTTTACAAAGCAATATTCATAGCCTTGGAGTAATGGAATATCCCATTCTATTTGCTTCTGAAAACCTTTATCAAATTTTTTTCCGTCTTTAGATTGTTCCCAGGTATAAAACACCTTTACCCTAATTGCAGAAACATCACTCAATAATGCAAACCAGGGTGCATTATATTGGATTGGATGAGATGAAACAATTGCGAGTTTTTTCAAATAAAACGAATCTTAAATTTTAAAAACCGATCACATTTTTTCTTAAAGCTACAGATAATCTCGACCAAGGAGATATAAAACTCTAACCGATAACAGGCTGTATCGGCTATTAAACACCGCTTCCTCCAAATATTCAACCCCTGTGATAAATCAATTGAACCCAAATACCATAACAGATAAATATGAATACCAATAGTATGAGTAAATAAATTTCCTAAAACAGCAATTGCCCTCATCCATTCATTCAACCTATCTATTTATTAAAAACTATTTCCATCATAAACTTTACTGGTTGTACAATTTAATTTTAAGACAAAAGCCTTTTTTCAGTAATTAGTTTTTCTTTTAACTCAAATGCTGATTCTTCCTCTTCATAGTTCCAGATTATATCCCTGAAACCATTCATTTCGTTATTTTTAATTAAGGGTTGCCAATCGTTTACTGGCCTTATTACAATTGCATCCGATAGAAAAGCAGCCCAATAACCAAATGTGCTGCTTTTAGACAGGATCATTATTTTACTTCTGCTCAATAAAATAATATCTAAAATGTCAGGCTTATCTTCTGCAATATGTATGTTAGGCATGCATAATAATTCGGTAAGTTCTGCTTCATGGGCATCTGTGAAAACAGTCACCTGACAATTTTGGTTCAATGCAGCCCTTACTACATTAATGGCCTTTATAAAATATTCGAGGGGAGTAGTTTGATTTCCTAATTTAAAATCTCCTCTGCGGATATGTATGCCAACAACGGGATTTTGATACCCTGATAATTTGTTTTTCATTTTTGGGGTTATTGTATTAAACAACTCCTTTGTGACCATTGCAGAATGATCCCTAATAGAACCAAAAACATCTGTACCAGTTAAAGCTTTATTAAAGAGATAAACCTTTTTTTCATTATTACCTGAAGCAACTACAACTTCAACAACAGGATTGAGATCTATATCTGCGGATATACAATATATCCTTATCGCCAAACGCTTCCATAATGGTTGCTCTGTAAAGTAGCCGAAATACAACCTGTTTTTTTTCTCTCTTCTCAGCAATGCTCCCCAATGTAACCCCCACCATAATGTAGTAGTATAAGGCAAATTATTTAGCTGGGCAAACACTACACCTTTTGCCCATACTAACAGCATATTTCCCAAACCTGTGCCCGGAAACTTGATATATACTTTTGCCACTTTAGTTTTGTTTTATAACACTGTTCAATAATTCAGCAAGTTCTTTTGTTACAGTATGAGCGGAATATTTATTGAACGCATTTTTATTTACATTTTCCGGATTAAAAGATGCCAGATAGTTAGTAAAATGTTTCCACGAAGTTGAAAAATTTTGATTTATGGAAGCAATATCCCCTGCTCCATCAAAAGTTAATATCTTTCCTGCGGCGGCCTCCTCAATAATAGCAGCTGCAGAGCTTTTTGCATGCAGCACCGCAAGGATGGGTTTGCCTGCCAATATTCCCTGGTAAACTTTTGAAGGTGTATAATGTGGCTCTATACTTCCTAAAATAAAAATACCGTCGGCATTGTTTAAATGTACCAATACATCTAGATAAGGAATACGCTGTGGATACTCAAATACAACCTTTTGCCAAAGGGAATATTTTTCAGCAACAGGTTTTATATTGAACGATGCCATGTCGTTGGGCAATTTCCCTGTCCCAATAAAATGAAACTCTACATTTTCAAATTCACCCGGGTTGTTCTGAATAGATTCAAATATTTTTTCAAGAACAGTATAGGCTTTTGGTAGCATGGCGCCTGCATACACGAGTTGTATCTTGCCTATTTTTTTTTTAAACAAATAAGGTTTCAGATCAGACTTTGTTACTGCCATATGATCTTCTTCCTCACCCCCATAAGGCATGGCCCCAACAACAGCCTGTTGCAGCAAATGAGGATTTCTTTCAATAACACCCTTGTAATATCCTTCTGCTACCCCTGTAATCATAGATGCCTTTTTAACAGCAATGGGTTCTAAAAACCGGGCAATTTGTGTACTGAACCAATGACGTGAAAACAACTTTTCACTTCCGGGGAAATAATGCACCCATGGATCAATATAATCAATGCCATATTTTATTCCGGTTGATTGATGCAGCCATCGCCCAAGCAAGGCACAATAAAATGAAGGAATAGGAATGTACAAAAAATTTATTTTCTCTTTTTGAATAAGCTGCTTTGCTCTTTTATATAATGGAAGGAAAGCCCGTAATCCAATATCGCCAATCAGGCGGGGTTTTGTTACAGCCAGGGCGGTTACTTTTTCAATCCTTAAGTTTACCGGCAATAGCTTTTCCAGATTATGGTCCTGCTTTTCTTCGTAAAACTTTTCATGAACAGTTAATATGATGGGCTGCCATCCAAATGCTGGTAAATGTTGTGCAAATAAACGGCTACGGTGAACAGCTGCTAAATTAGAAGGAGGAAAATGAGGCGAAATAATCAGTATTTTTTTCACTGTAAAATTTCCTCCCATTTATCTTTCAATACCGTTGATTCATTTTCCCAATTGAATGCAGCAGCATTTTTAAAACGATTACTTCTTAGCGCTCTTATTTGCTCTTTATCTTTTAATAATCTTTCAAATGAATGAATCAATGATTCTTTCATTAATGAGCTGCAAATGCCATGAGCCGGATGCTGCTGTATAAATAGTTCTTGTGCCAAAGTATCTGATGCCAGGATAAATAGGCCAGCCTGAAAATAGGTCAATATTTTATTAGACAAAGCAATGGTATTATTTAAATCTTTACCCGGCTCAAGAGCAAGGCCAATATCAAATTGCTTCATCATTAAATTTAGTACAGTAGGGTGAACTGAATTTACAATACTAATGCCTCTTTTATTTTTTATTTCTTTGCTGCAAAAAGGTTCTTTTGGGTTGCCAATAAGTGTCAGTTCAAATGCATCATTAAAACGAGTAAAGACGGAAAGCAATTCTTCCAATCCTCTACCCTTGTCAATGTTTTGCGAAAACCAAACCAATTGAATTTTTTCTGTTATTACAGTAACTACATGCTTAAAATTGCTGCCTGGAAAAAAGTTATTTATTACAAATGAACATGGATTGCTTACCTCCAATAACTTTTCGCAATACTGCATAATTAAGGGTGATCCATAACTGGCATAAGTTGATTTTTCAATCAAGTTTTTCATCAAAATACTTACGCCTTTTTTTACAGTAGCAGGTATTGTTTCACCGGGATGATAGTCCTCAATATCCAGAGCAAAGGGTATTTTATTTTTTTTTGCCAGCCAGTATGCTGGATAAAAAGCGGCAGCGTTATGAGCTATAATCAAATCAGGTTTTACTTTACAATTTTTTATCCAACGAAAAAGTAGCCAGGATCTTTTGCTTACAGCTAAAGCGCATAAAGAAAGATTGGACGAAAAAAAAGGTAGCAATATACGTCCCGCTTTTTCAAAAATTGAAGACAGCAACCAAGGAAAAAAATTCTTGCGTGAACCTTCCAGGTATTGAAAATTTATACCCTGCAATTCTTTATTTAATTCTCTTTCTCTTTCTGTGCTCCAGTTATGCAGGTTAAAAGCTACTACTGTAACTGAGATCTTCATATCCACTATCAGTCTTAGCTCTTTCAGGCAGCGTGGATTGCAGGCGAGGTTGGTACTGGTTAGTATCAAAATATGTTTATCTGTGAAATTCATCAAATATCAACTATAATACAATTGAATTTTCTTGTAGTAAAGTTTTATACTGTTGCAATACTTTTGTATAATTTTCATTTTGTAAAATTGCTTTGTAGGCAATATTGGAAAATTTAAATTTTAGAATGGCTTTTGAAAGGCTTTGCCTATTTCCTGCCCTGAATGATGTACATTTCCCAGAATATAACTCAGCTAATTCTTTACAGCCTCCAATATCCGAAGCAATTATATTACTACCACAACTTATTGCTTCATGAAAAACCAGCGGACCGATCTCTACCCATTCTGACGGTATAATGGTGCAATGCGACAGTTTCATTATTGAAGCAATTTCATTTTGATCTTTTCTACCATGCCATACTATATCTTTTCTTTTCAATGCCTTTTTTATTAGGCTGTTTAAGCCATCATCGGCAACCAGCATCTCTCCAATTATTTCCAAACGCCTTATTGGCGACTCAACCAGTTCAATCCATGTTTTCAGTAGTGTATGGAAGCCTTTTTGTTTTTCAAAGCGGCCTACAAATAAAAAAACGGATTGGGTACTATTAATCCTATTATCTTCTATAGCAGCCATGGATTGATTTTCAATAAAAATATCATTTACTCCATGTTTAAGAACGATAATTTTATTTGGCAAGATTTTATTCAACAAAAGTACCTGGTGTATCTGGTTTGAGAATACGTGCCACTGCTGAATAGATTCATCAAATATTTTAAACGCATCAATCGACTGGCCCACTAAATATTTAAGCCGCAAAGCCATCGGGGCTGATAGTTCAGTTACTAAAGGAGTATACTGTGTGAATAGTTTTGCTAAGGGTAAAGGAACTTTCGCTGTACTGTTTATAAGACAAGCTGTGCATTCCATTGCAGAAGGTTCTATGGTACAATCTGTAAGTGTATTGCCATACAACAACGTATTTTTTATAC
>JANXSR010000184.1 GCA_025352625.1 Ferruginibacter sp. | reverse complement strand
AGCATGCAGTTGATGTGTTAACACAATTCCGATAAGTAGTACTTTTATTTTCATTTTTCTTTTTTGTATAAGTTAATTGGTTTTATAAGAACACAATGTGGTAAATTATTTGATGAATAATAAAGCCAGCTATTGCAACCAGGTAAGGCTGAAATTTTCTTTTGTTTTTCCGGTCATACAAAATGAGACTGATTAATATGAAATAAATAATGCCGTACTGAACATTCTGTGTTAGCAATTCACTCCATCCCAGCAGGTTTGGCCCGATGCGTCCAACAGTTGGCCCCAATAGAACCAGTGCTGATGCTATCATGTAACGCATGTGTTTAGCCGTTTTTCTTTTGTAATAAATGGCCAGCACATAAAACAGTATCAATAAAGAACCATCGCCTAAGGGAAAGAATAAGTATGGGAAATCCCCGGCATTGTATGTCTTTACTATCCGGGGAATAAAGGAAATAATGAGCAAGTGAAAAACAACATAGGAGAGTTTGCCAACTGCCCGGTGCAGTGCAACTTTTTTTTGAACTATTAAGAACGGTTGTACAACTAATATGGCAACCCAGGTGGCAGCTATGATGGCATGTATATGAATGTATGCGTCAATATTTTTACCAAAATTTGGGAATGGGTGAAAATAGGTTTTGTAAAACCCTGCAAATATTAAAGGGATTAATAAAAGTAAAAAGTAACCAAGGTATTTATAGGTTCTGTCCATTTATTTTTATTTTTTGATTTAATCTTTTATAGCCTGTTCAATGGGTTCCGCATCAAACAGTCCTTTTTTCATTTTATATTTCACCCAAAAAAAAGCATATAGTGCTGTAACGCCAATAAACAAAGCCGTATTAATGTAAACTTTAAATCTTAATTGTGGGGTAGGTGCATTGTTAATAAAGGCATATGCCATCCCGGCAATGCCCAATACCTGCAGCAATGGAAACAACGGTGATTTAAAAGGGCGTTGGTGATCAGGATATTTTTTTCGTAACACTACCAGGTTTATATGCGCTATGATATAAGCAAGCAGCCAGCAACTTGCGGCGGAAATAAACAGCATTAATAAAGCATCCGGGTTTTTGCCAAAGATTAATAAAGGAACGGTTATGAGCATGGTGAGAAATAAAATGCTACACCAGGGTGTCTTCCATTTGGGATGTAACCTCATAAACAATTTTGGCAATTGACCATGATGCGCCATTCCATATAACAAACGTGGAATAGCAGCCAATGCCGCACTGATCATTCCACTTGTGGTGGTGATTGCCAAAATTGCAATGATTATTTTACCGGCATTTCCAAAGATGGCTTTGCCTAAAACCCAATGAGGTATATCCGTATTTGAAAGCTCCGTTGCAGGCACCACGCTCATGGCAGTAAATGCAATTAAGCTGTAGGCAAACAGCATGGTAACACTTGCCAAAAACATTGCTTTCGGAATATGTTTTTTTGGTTCTTTGGCTTCCTCAATTAAATCACATACCACTTCAAAAGAGATAAACGGCCACAATGCAACCAGTATTAAAGAAAATACTGCACCACCAGAATGGGTCAATTGATTCCATATCATTGATGCTGGTATTCCATTGGCAGTGGAAGTATTAAATCCTGCAAAGCCAATTACAAAAAGTGTTACCAGCATGGTGAATGAAATAATACTTTGTATGGATGCAAAAAGATCGATACCCAAAATATTAAGGATGGCAAACAACCATAGCAGCAGTAAAGCAATATGGGTAAATGAACCGGGAGCAATGCTGTCGAGTATATGCTGCAGCAGCAATAATTCAGCAGGGCTGGCAAAAATTGCTGGTGCTACATAGGCAGCAATAGCGGCAATAATTGCCGGAAAGTGCCCGATAGAAACAGCCGTATAAGTGCTGATGCTGCCTGCTTTTGGCATCATCAATGCCAGCTCAGAATAGGTAGCTATGTAACAGAGGGTAAGAAGAAAGGCTATCAATATGGCAATAAAAAAACTGCCTCCGCCTAAACCTGCACCCTGCAATATGCTAACCACCGATCCCTGCGAAACTACCAGTCCGATGGTGATAATAAATAAGGATCGTAAGCCTAATACTTTTTTGAGTCCTTTTGTTATGGGCTTGTTGTCACTCATCTTTTTTGCTTTATCCATGGCCATGGTTTGTGCCATCAGGAACAATTTGTTAAGGATGAACAATTTATTTTACCTGGTTAGTGTTTAGTGAAGGCACAAACCACAGCGTTATCATTGAATTATTTATTGTTATTCCACTCATTATTTTTTCTATCCAAATCCGGTAAAACTTTGTCGGGATCTAATATCACTTTATCAATTTTATTAGTAGACCCATATTTATAAACCCAGGTACCACCACGATGCCATATTTCAACAGGCAGTTGTACCGTTTCTGTTTTGCCACCACTTTGAATTATTTTAATGATCACAGGTAAAATCATTTTACCCCTGTTATCGATAGTAATCAATGCTCCTTTGGATGGATCTCCGTCAACATAAGTAACAGCAGTTATGGCCTGGTCAAATTTCCAGGTGGTGAAAAACCATTCCTCCCAAAACCAGTTCAGGTCTTCACCAGCCGCATTGTTGATGCAATGAAAAAAGTCATAAGGTGTAGGATGTTTAAATGCCCATGCTTCGGTATATTTTCTGAAGGCATAATCAAACCGTTCTTTGCCTACCACCACCGTACGGAGCAGGTTGAGACCATAAGCCGTTTTACCATAGAACTGGTAATGCTGTTCTTCATCCATTGCATCAGAGACCGTCATCAACGGATCTTTGTATTGCATAAATTGTTCGTAATCTCTTGATCCGAAAAATAGCTTATCAAAAAAAGCCGGCTCATTTACATACTCACCTTTATTAAAAATATCTGTTGCTATATAATTTACATAAGTATTAAAGCCTTCATCCTGCCACATGTATTTTCTTTCATTGCTGCCTACAATCATCGGGTACCAGTTATGCCCAATTTCATGGGCAATTAAAAACCATAACCGGGCTGTCACTTCTTTGTAGCTGTTAAAGATCATTCCCGGGTATTCCATACCACCGGTGATGCCTGCATTGCTAATCGCAACATTCCACGGATATTCAAAAAAGTTTTTGGAATAAATTTCAATGCTGGCTTTTAAATATGCTGTTGATCTCGTCCATGCGGTATCACCCATACTTTCAACAGGGTAACAGGACATGGCCAGCGCTTTACGGCCCGAGGGTAAATTAATTTTTGCTGCATCCCATATCATTGCCTTGCCGGCAGCCCAGGCTACATCTCTTGTATGTTTCATCGAAAAATGCCAGGTAAGGTTGCCTTTGGCCGCAGGCCGGGTAGATGCTTTACCTGCTTCATCAGCACTGATGATGGTAACGGTTTTATCACTTGCTGCTGCAAGCGCTAATCTTTTTATTTCTGTTGCAGTTAATACTTCGGTTGGATTTTGCAGATCACCTGATCCATAAATGATCATCTCCGAAGGAGCAGTAACATAATATTCGTAATCGCCATAATCGCAGTAAAATTCACCGAGGCCCATGTAGGGCAATGTGTTCCATCCTTCCACGTCATCATACACACACATGCGTGGATACCATTGGCCTATTTGATACACAACACCGTCTTTGGTGTACTGTCTTCCAAAGCGGCCTGCACCATCCAGCGGAATGGTAAAACTGAAATTCATTTTTATAGAAACCTTGCCTCCCTTAGCCGCCATCGGTGTTTTCAAACGCACCTGCATTCTTGTATCGCTGATGATGGGTTCAGTAGTATACATTTTTCCACCCTGCGTTACCGTTACATTTTTAAGTTGGTAGCCGCCAGTTACTTTATTCAACACACCAAAATAATTGCCGGGATATTTGGTGGCAGCAACAGACCTTGAGGAGGATTCAAAAATGTTTTGATCCAGTTGAAGCCAGAGATAATCGAGTTGATCGGGACTGTTATTGGTATAGGCAATGCTTACATCACCTGATACAGTAGTATCTTTTTCATTAAAGACAGCATGTATAATATAGCTGGCATTATTTTGCCAATACATCGGCCCGGGTACACCTTTGGCCGAGCGGAAAGTATTGCCTGCAGCAGGATTGAAACTTTGTGCAAAAAGTTCATGCGGATTAAATGTTGATGCATCGCCAATTCCATTTTGAGCAAATAGACAGGAAATAAAAATTAACTGCAGGCATAGTAAAAATGCTTTTTTCATAATGTTAGTTTGAGCTGGTTTTAAATATTCCAGAAGTTAATTCAATCTTTTCAAATCTTTAATAACCCGGTAGAAGTTTTAAAAAATCATTGCTTTATTATTTTGCCATTCTTCATTACAAAGGCAACATTCTTAACCGCATCAATATCTTCCAGCGGATTATTTTTAAGTGCAATAATATCTGCTATAAAAGTTGGTGCGATCATGCCTTTGCTTTTTTCTACGCCTAATAATTCTGCAGCGTAAACCGTCATAGTTTGCAAAATGTAAGCCGCTGGAATTTCTGCAGCCTTCCATGTTTGTAAAACTTTTAGGCTGGTTTGTACCCGGTTGAGCCCTGGTATATCAATGATGATATCTGTACCGAATGCCATTTTAGTTCCGATTGTATAAGCTCTTTTTAACCGGTCAATAATTTTATTCGTTAATGTTGTAGCAGTGGCGGAGTCCAATCCGTAGGAATACCAATTGTCAAAAGAAAAATCTGTACCCACTAAAAAAGTACCCTTGTCTTTCATTAACTGGAGTTGGATATTGTCCAGACCAAATCCATGTTCAATAGCAGCGGCGCCACCTTCAATTACGTTTGTGGCACCCGCTTTATCTGCTACATGAACCGTTACTTTAAGGCCATATTTTTTTGCTTCCTCTACGGCTGCTTTAATATCTTCCACATCATAAATGCCATTATCACCGGTTACCATTTTAATTACATTAGCTCCGTAATAAATATTTTTTCTTACTGCTTTTTTTATTTCCTCCGGCGTATCAGCATCTATGTATTCAAACTCCCAGGCATGTTCATTTTCAATATTCACTCCACGGCTTTGGCCGCCATAAGGAGCGATTATTTTTCCTGCATAAAAAATAGTGGGGCCTTTTACCCAGCCTTCTTTAATTGCTTTAATAACATCAGCCGTGGCATAGTTGGCATCGTTGCCTATTTCCTTTATGGTGGTGAAACCATTCATTAAAAATTGTTCCGCCACATAACCACCTCTTAATGCACGGAAAGCTGAACTCTCCATGAAATAGCTGTCATGAAGGCCCCTGTTGGTTTTTCTATATGGGTTGTTATCGGTAATATGTACATGGCAATCCATTAAACCGGGCAGCACCCATGATGTGGAGAGGTCAATCAAAGTATCTTTGGTTGTGTATTTTAAGTTGGTACCAACGTCCAGTATTTTACCATCTTTTATAATGATGATTTGATCAGTAAGCATTTTTCCTGTTTTGGAATCGAATAAATGCCCGGCTTTAATCACTGTGTTTTGTGCAGTTATAATACAGCAAATAGACAGCGACAAAAGGGAGAGAAAAATTAGCTTCATTTGTATGTTTTTATTTCGGGTGTTATTTTTTAAATGAAAAATTATAATAAATCTATTTCCATAAACAATAAATACTGTCTGAATGCTTCGGGAATTTCAACCTCATCGTACACAGGAATTTCGATAAAACCAACACTTCGGTAAAGTGAATGAGCCGCCTCCATAAATTTAGGGCTATCTAATCTTACTTTTTTATAACCCGATTCTTTTGCAGCATTTAGTAAAGATTGAAGTATGGCCCGCCCTGCTCCAACCTGTCTGAAAGATGGGTCAACATACATTCGTTTGATTTCACCTATTTCTTCATTAATACTTTTTAGACATCCTATTCCGCAGGCATTTTCATCCATGAATGCAAGAATAAGACGGCCGTTTGGCGGCAGAAATTTGGCAATCATTTTAATATCCTGTTCCACCGCTTCTGTTGGATTATGCGGATGCACACCGTACAGCATTTGCATTTTATCGTTTCCCCAGGTTAGATAATCAGTCCATAATTGTTTGATGCAATTAATATCGTTGGGAAGTATAGCATCACGAATTTCAATAACCGCAGTAGTATTCATTGGTGTAGTATTTAAGTTTTATTCTATTAGAGTTACTAGATGTTTGTTGGATATAGATTTTATATATTTCTCTAACTTTCTTTACAAATAAATCAATCATCATTTTTGGTTGTAAACAAGCTTTTACTTTTTCAATTTGCTTTCTTCATCAGCAAGATGTTGTAAATAATTGCAGTAAATAAGTTGCCCTCTTCGCACACTTGATATCCTGAAAAATTCATTGGCTGCATGCCATTTTTCATCGCTTAGTTCAAAACCTAACGGATAGGCGTATATACCAAGAATTTCTTTGATAGATAACAATGCCCCCACACTGCCTCCGGTTGCTAATTGCAGAGGTTGCTTGCCGTAAATGTTGGATAACACATCGGAGATATACCGGTACTCTTTCGTATCTGCAGGCAATTGCATTGGCCTTGCATAGCCTTTGCCAAATTTATAATTAACTGTTGCGCCCTGCGGGCAATTTTTGTTAATGTGTTTTACAATGAGATCAATGATTTCTTTACCATCCTGGTTGTTAACCAGGCGGCAGGTAATTCTTGCCATGGCATTACCAGGAATAATATTCGAGTGACCTTCTGCCGCGGTATAACCGCCTTGCATACCAACAATTTCAAGCGTCGGACGAAACCATATTCTTTCAAGTGGTGAAAAATTGGTATCGCCGGCTTCGGCTGTAGTGCCTAATATTTTCATATCCGTTGCCGGGTCATACGGTATTTTTTTGATCATCTCTTTTTGCTGTGCAGAAACAGGTGCTACCTTATCATAAAATCCTTCCACTGCCACGTTGCCTTTATTGTCAAAGAACGAACTGATGATCTGAGCTATGATTAAAACTGAATTGGGTGTCTTACCACCGAATTCACCCGAATGTGCATCCGTATTGGCTGTTTTGATGCTAAATTCCAATTGGGCGGCACCTCTCAAACTCACTGTCATCGCCGGACTATTTTCATCATATTGTCCATCATCTGCATTCAATGCAAAATCAGCTTTCAGCAGTTCTTTATTTTTTGTAAGAAAATCTTTAAAGTAAGGGCTGCCAACTTCTTCATTTCCTTCAAACATAAATTTTACATTCACCGGCAATTTCCCTTCTTTGCTCAGCATGGCTTCCACCGCCCAAATGGTTGTCATCACGCCACTTTTATCATCACTGGCACCACGCCCAAATATTTTACCGTCTTTTACTACCGGGGCGAAAGGAGGGTTGACCCATTCCGATTCTTTTACAGGTTGCACATCATAGTGAGCGTAAATTAAAACGGTTGGTTTTCCTGGGGCTTTGTCCCAACTGCCATATACCACTGGGTTTCCTTCTGTTGGTATTAATTGTGAAGTAGTCATTCCAATGGCTTTTAATTTATTCACTATCCATGTTGCGGCGCTTGCAACATCTGGCTTGTGGGATGGAATAGAAGATATACTTGGGATAGATACCAACTCAATAAATTCTTTAATGTGTGCATCCATGTTGTCATCAATGTATTTTTCGTATGATGACATTGCCGACTTCACGGGATCTTTTTTTACATTTTTTCCCTTTGCATTTTGAGCCAGTAAATGATTGCTGATAAATAAACTTAATCCTGTTAAGAAAATCAGCGGTAGTAATTTTGATTTCGTCATAATATTTTTTTTGTTGTGGCGTAAAAGGAACCTGGTTATGTTTTAGCAATAACTGAAGCTGCTTTTATAATTTTTTTGGTTTAATTTTTTGCTGGAGATAATTAAAGTTTCGCTGCTGCACCAGTTTTTTATTTTTGCCTTATCCATAGTAACCTGCGATTGGCATCTAATGGTTTTAGTATGATGGTGTCGCCGCTAAAAGAAAATTTCCTTTTCACTTCTGTACCCCACACGGTAGGAATAGTGCCCATAATTCGTTTGTGGGTAACTATATTGGCGGTGTCATCAACCGTATAGTTTCCAACATACACATAATTAGAAGCAAATTCTGCCACCGCAGCTTTGAGTTCGGGTAAAGACATGGAATCTATTTTTTCTTTCACCATTTTTTCATTGATGGCCTGTTCTTCATCCAGCCATTTAAAATTGTTGTATCCTTTGGGAGTTATCTGTACAGCCATATGCCCTAATCCATCATAAACAATATAGCTTTCACCGTCGTTAAACCAACCTGATTCTTTCCATATTCCTGCAGAATCCTGGCTTTCGATTTTATACAGTTTGTACA
>JANXSR010000136.1 GCA_025352625.1 Ferruginibacter sp. | reverse complement strand
AGCCACTTCAAAATAGGCTTCACCGGTAACGGTTACGCTGCGTTCTTTTCCTTTAAATAGGGTGGGGAAATGTATAGAAGAAGAAGCGTTGAGCCATACCTTGCTGCCATCAGGCAATATCAACTGGTACTGCCCGCCACTGGGCGTTGAGAGTGTATTGTAAACAACCTCCTGGCGCTTTGCTTCTGCGGCATTGTAGGCAAGCGTGGTGGTATTTAACTTAATAATTTTTACATTGCCCTGCTTAGCCAGCGTACCCTGGTGGGTTGAGTCAAGAACAATACTTGACCCATCAGCGAGTGTTAATATTGCTTTATTGCCACCGGCCGTAATTGGAATTGCTGATTTAGGTGCGGCTGATTTTGATTGTGCAATCTGCTGGCTAGGTTGTTTGGTTACCAACCAAAAGCCAATGCCACCAATGGCCAAAATGAGTACTGCTACTGCAATACGCATCCATTTAAAAGAACGGCCTGTTTTATATAATTCTATAACCGGGGTGGTTGCGGTTAAGCTTTCTTTTTGCAAAATATTGGAGAGCATTTCTTCGCCCCTGCTATCACTAAACAAGTTATTTTGGCTGTTATACTGCTGCCAGCTTTGTGTTAAAAACGTTTTTATCTGTTCATCATTTTTGCTTTGCAACAACAATTCCATCAATTCATCCCGCTCTTGTGCCGTGGCTATTTTATTGAAATAAGCATTGAATAAATAATGCAATCTTGATTCGCTCATAAATAGGTTGGTGGTATTTGAAACAACTGTTAGTGTACCCTGCTATTTACAAGACAACAATAATGAAGAAAGGAGGTAATGGAAAAGAAAATAATTTTTCAGGCTTTAAAAAAACTTGCCAAAAAAAATAAAAAGAGGCTGGTATGTGTACGCAGGTGATTTTTTAAAAACCGCAAAGCCAGTACCATGTGCTTCTTAACTGTTTCAAGAGAGATGTTTAACGCACGGGCTATTTCTTCCTGCTTAAGACCCTCTACCCTGCTTAATGTATACACTTTTTTTTGTTGTGGTGGAAGCAATGCCACGGCTTCATCAATCAGGTTATTGTTAACTGCATTTGTTTCCTCCACATCATTGGATGCCAGCCTCAGCACCGTATTCACCCATTCTTTTTTACGGCTGTTTTCCCTGGCAATTTGTTTTAAACAATTAAACGCATGATTTTTTGCTACTACCTGCAGGTAAGCTTTAAAACAATCTATCTCCGCCAGTGCTGCACGGTTAATCCATATTTTTAAAAACACATCCTGCACAACCTCCTGTGTTAGTGCCTCCGATTCTGTAAGCCGCATAATAAAACCACCAAGTTGATTGTAATAATTTTTAAAAAGTTGTGCAAACGCATTTTCATCTCCGGCTGCCACTTTAGAGAGCAGCACTTTTTCACTATCTATTAAAGGATTAAACAAGCAATTAGCGTTTGATGAGTTTGAAGTAATGGCAATAACAAAATTAAAGACTTTATACCACCACAAGTCAGCCATTGAAATGTTTTTTTATCCGATGCAGGTACTTTTTTTACTTTATTGCAGTTAAAAAGAGCCTTATTAAATTTACAGACAATTGATATTTGCAATTAGACAGTTGTTGCATGCCCTGTTTTGTAAACAAAATTCAGGATACATTCCTGCTGTTGTTATCTTGCTATTGACACTACAAATAAAAAGCAGCGGTGAAACTACATTCACTGCTGCTTTTTTCAAAGGATGCAAATTATTTTTTTATGGGCATAAAACTTAATAAGCGGATATGGTTGATATCGCTGTAATCATATTGGTACAATCCGTCGTTGCATACTACCATGGCCTTTTTATCTGCCGCAATAACATCATACGGTTCGTTGCTTGCAATAGGCTGTAGCAATTGTAATGCACCCGGGTTAGTGGCATTGTATACCTTAACAGCTGTACCATCGCAAATAAACAGCAGGTCGCCATCTTTGCTAAGTCCGGTTGGCTTTGTAAGCGGGTACGTTTTAACAAGCAAAGGGTGCTGCAGGTCTTTTACATCAATCACATTCAATTCGTTTGCATCACCACCACAGGCATCACCTGCATGCAATGTAACATAGGCATATTTGCCATCGGTAATAACAGGATCACATGCCCGCCCGTGTTTGAACTCGCCGATAGATACCGGGTGTTTTGGATCGCTTACATCATACATGAACATACCAATTGCTGAGCCTAAAAACAATTTGTCTTCAAAAGGAAAAATCGTTTGCAGATCGTAGCCTGCAAAAAAAGCAGTATCCAATGTTGGTGTTGCCGCATTGCTGATATCAACAATACCAAGGCTGTGCATTTCGGTAATGGCATATAAATTATCGTTCATTAAAACCATACCGGCCATTGAGCCTGCCACACCTGCTGATGAGGCAGCTTTTGGAACTGCTGAGTTATTCAAATCAAACTGGCAAAAATCGCAATTAGGAGAAATTTGATCTACAGGCACTGTGGTGTCTTTTTGATTCCAGTCAACAGCAATCTTATCATCCATATTTGCAGCAAATCCATTTACATAGGCACGGCCAATAAAAAAATTATTTAAGGTGCTGGTTATTTTTGCATGGTGAGGATCGGTAATGTCGAGGGCCAGCAGATCGCTGTACATGTCTGCATATAATATATTCCCTTTGATAGCGATATCAAGGTTACCGGGTATTGAAAGAAAAGCACTCTG
>JANXSR010000135.1 GCA_025352625.1 Ferruginibacter sp. | reverse complement strand
GTATAAGCCGTCATCTTTATTGGCAGTTCCGCTTCTTTAATAATTTCGTCTCTGTAAATATTGGTAACAGGTACTTCGGCAGTTGGTATCAGGTATAAGCCATCTGCAGTTGCATGATACATTTGTCCTTCCTTATCCGGCAACTGACCGGTACCATAAGCACTAGCTTCGTTTACCATTAGCGGTGGCAGATATTCTGTATACCCTGCTGTAGTATTGTAATCTAAAAAATATTGAATTAATGCCCGTTGCAGTTTGGCCCCTTTTCCTTTGTACAATGGAAAGCCACTACCTGTTATTTTGGCGCCGGTTTCAAAATCTACCAAATCATATTTCTTAATTAAATCCCAGTGTGGCACTGCATTGCCGGGTAGTATTGGTTTTGTTCCTCCTTCTCTTACCACTTCGTTTTCTGCTGGTGTTTTACCTGCCGGTACAGAAATATGTGGCAGGTTAGGAAATTTTATAATTTCATCCTGTAAATGTTTTTCAGTCGTCGCCAACTGTTCATTCAATTGTTGCAGTGTAGATTTTTGTTGTGTTACTTCCTGCTTTTTTTGTTCGGCAGCATCTTTTTCCCCTTTTGCCATCAATTGGCCAATTGCTTTACTGGCCGCATTCATATCGGCTTGCAATGTTTCGCTGTCTACCTTCAGTTTGCGAACCTGTTCATCCAGTTCCACCACTTTATCTACCATTGATAAATCGCCAAAGTTCCTCAAGCTTAACCGTTCTTTTACCAATTCTTTATTTTGACGAATAAAACTAATCTGTAACATTTTTTATTAAATTTTGGCAAAGGTAGTATTTTGAAATTTTTATGAACCAAACAGAAATCCCTGATTTAGCTTCAGTGGCGTCGCACATTTGAAAATTTGTAATTCAATTTAGCTTTTATCAAAGCGGTGATGGCTCTTTTAAATTTATATTTGCCAAATGGAACATGCAAAAGAAGATTTACAGATCCGGTGGTTAAAGTTGCGCATTAAACTAAAAGAAAAATTTAGTATTAAGCCGGATATGGATGGCGTATTGTTTTTAATTGGTGTTCAGGAACTGGGTACGGCCAAACAGGTGTACACCAAAGAGCAAAAACAAGATCTGATGCACATTGCTGTTTGCACTTTACTTGCACAAAGTGGTTACTATATTTTAGAAGGATTTGATGAAGAAGGCTGGCCTCATTTTAACCAATTGAAACCATTACCCCAATTTAATGTTTACGAGCAGGAGAATTTTTTAAAGGATCATGTTTTACTTTACTTTGACCAGGTTTTTAATAAAGAAATTTAACTATGTATAAAATTATTAAGATCGCAGGATTGTTGATTTTACTTTTGCCAGCCTGTTTTTTGCAGGCCCAAATAAAACAAAAACCAATAAAAACAAAGCAGGTTGCCCCTGCAACAAGTGTAGCAAATAACGCAATTGCTGTTGTAACACCCGCTACAATAACATCCCCGGTAAAGATAAAAATCAGTACCAGTCTAGGTGATATTATTGTTGTACTATCTAATAAAACACCAAAACACAGGGATAATTTTGTAAAACTTGTAAATGCCCATTTTTATGACAGCCTCCTTTTTCATAGGGTGATAAATAGTTTTATGATTCAAGGTGGCGACCCCAACAGTAAACAGGCTACGCCAGGCGCATTTTTAGGCAATGGAGATGTGGGCTATACCATTCCCGCAGAATTTGATTCTACCTTATACCACAAAAAAGGAGCGCTTGCAGCAGCAAGAAATGACAACCCTGCAAAAGCCAGCAGTGGTTGCCAATTTTATATTGTACAGGGTAAAAAGAGAAGTGATAGCGAACTCGATTTAATTGAAACAAATAGTGGTGTTTACTTTTCTCCAGCAAAAAGGATGACTTACAAAATGAATGGCGGCACTCCAAAATTAGATATGAATTATACCGTTTTTGGAGAGGTTGAAACAGGAATGGAAGTAGTGGATGCGATTTTAATGGAGCAGACGGATGGCAACAACAGGCCCCTTAGAGATATCAGTATGAAAATGGAAGTGGTGAAAGAAGAGATAAAATGATTTAATTTGCAATCCTAAGTCAATAAAACACGAATTACACGAATTAAGAAACAAGCTTTTTATTAATTAATTCTTATTTGTAAATAAAATTCGTCTAATAAAATATTTTTAAATAATAAATCTAAAAACATGAATGTTCCTTCGAATCTCCGCTACACAAAAGACCATGAATGGATTTCTTTAGAAGGTAATGTAGCCACCATTGGAATTACAGATTTTGCCCAGGGCGAATTGGGAGATATTGTGTATATAGATATTTCTACAAAAGGAAAAATACTGGCAGCCGAAGAAATTTTTGGGACTGTAGAAGCAGTTAAAACCGTAAGTGATCTTTTTTTACCTGTTGCCGGAACAATACTCGAAATCAATCCTGCGCTGGAGGCACAACCCGAACTCGTTAACAGCGATCCATATGGAAGTGGCTGGATGATTAAAATGAGTGTTGATAATGTAAGTGACGTAGAAGCCCTGTTAAGCGCTGAAAATTATACTGCTTTAGTTGGATAATTGTAATCAATGAATATTTTATTGATCCTGAATTTTCAGTATCAACAACACTTGTGTAGTAATGGAGCCTGCAAAAGAGATTTCTTTTAAAAAATTTATACCGGGTATTATTTGGGTTTTGGTAGTCTTGGTGCTTATTATGATGCCTGCCAATGATATCCCCAAATCAGAATTTTTGTTTGAAATAAACTTCGACAAATTTGTTCATGCAGGTATATTTGGATTATTAACCATTTTATTTTGCTGGCCATTTTACAAAACAACGATTGCCCGAAAAAGAAAAATCAGCTATTTTATAATCATAGCAATACTAACCAGTGCATTTGGTTACGGAACTGAATTAATCCAAAAATACTGGGCCCATGGTAGAAGTTATGACTTA
>JANXSR010000129.1 GCA_025352625.1 Ferruginibacter sp. | reverse complement strand
TAACAAACTGCCGCTTACACCAGATGGTAATTTAACCACTGCCTTAAAAAAGCAAATTTTACTCAACAATATTTACGGGGTGGATATTGATACGCAGGCAGTGGAAGTAACCAAACTAAGCCTGCTGCTGAAATGTATGGAAGGCGAAACCGGCAGCAGCATAACTGCTGAAATGCGCTTTGGCGAACGCATATTGCCTACACTTGACAGCAACATAAAAAGTGGCAATAGTTTAATTGATATGGATTTTTATGATGGGCAAATAGATTATGAACCGGCACTGGAAAAGAAAGTAAAACCCTTTAGCTGGCAGCAGGGATTTAAGGAAGTGTTTAAGCAGGGTGGGTTTGATGCAGTGATTGGGAACCCGCCGTATGGAGCAGTATTAACTGAAGAGGAAACTAATTATTTCAGAAATAAGTATAGCATTGCTAATTATCAACTTGATACTTATGTTTTATTTTTTGAAAAAGGAAATAAACTCATTAAACAAAACGGAAAGCTAGGATTTATTGTACCAACAGCTTGGACCGCTTCTGTTTATGATATAAAATTTCGTGAATACCTAATAACATCTTTTTTAATAAATTCAATTGTAGTTGCTCCAAAACAAACATTTAAAGATGCAACAGTAGAAACAGGAATTATAATTATCACAAAAGATAAACCAGTAAATGAGTTTTGGGTTGAAAGATGGGATACAGAAAATAGGGACAATTATTTAGTCAACTTATTAGAAATTTCAAATACTGAAAATAAAAATTTTCATATTTATACAAATCCAAATTCAAAGAAAATAATTAATAAGATAAGTGCTAACAATAGAAAATTATCTGATTTCGCTAAAGTAAGTTGGGGAGTAAAATCTTATCAAAAGGGAAAAGGTATTCCGTCTCAAAAGGGATTTGAATCAGAAAATAAAATTTATCACTCAAGTAAAAAATTAAAGGATAGTCATAAGCCATTAATAGGCGGAAGTGAGGTTTGCCGTTATAATCTTAAATGGGCAAAGGGGTTTATTGATTACGGCAAGTGGTTAGCGGAACCAAGAAATCCGGAATGGTTTATAGGGGCAAGAATATTAGTAAGAGAGGTTGCCGCAAAAGGGATTATTCAGGCAACAATTGTTGAAGGTGATTACGTTTTTTCTAATTCTGTAGATGGAATAAAATTGATATCTAAAGAAATAGAATTAAAGTTTCTTTTGGGTTTAATTAATTCCTATGTTATTTCTTTTTATCATTCAAATACATCTCCAAATGCTTTTAAAGGAACCTTTCCAAAGGTCTTATTACAAGACTTAAGAGATTTGCCAATTCCTTTTTCATCATCGAATAAATTCCAAACTCTCCACGATGAAATAGTAGAATTCGTAGAAACTATTCTGCAACTACAACAACAAAAACAGGCAAGCACTTTGCCGGAGCAGTTACAACAACTGGAACAACGCATTGCTTACACCGATGATAAAATCAATGAGAAAGTATATGCGTTGTATGGGTTAACGGAGGAGGAAATAAAAATAGTCGAAGGGGTTTAAGTCAACTATGGAATCTTTTAAAAGAGGTCGCCCATTTTTCAATTTGGCAACCCCGTTTATATGTGACACCCGTTTAAAATTTAGCGTGTTAATCTCTGCATGCAAGTTTACATTTATAAACACTAGCATACTTATCCCAGGTAATTTCATAAACAGCATTTCCTTTTACAACCATCCATACATTTGATGGCGAAGGATCGCTTGTAGTCTTTGGTATGCCAGCTTTTACCACATTATTTGTGATAGCAAAAACAAAGATGGCGCATGCAAAAATCAGCATGGCTGTAGCGGTTATTAACTTATACCAGTTGGTCTTGATAAAGTGTTTCATGATTTTAAATTTATTTGGTTGAAAAATAATTTCAAGGTGCTTATTTGGTTGCGGTTCCTATCCATACACCCGCAATTAATGTAAGTACACTAAATGCCCATTTCTTGGTTTCATCATCATATTTTTTTGAGAGCACAACAAATAGAGCTGCCAGGCAAAAAATGCCGGAAAAAATAACTTTTACCCAAAGGATAAAAACCGCGTTCTCTTTAACTTCTTCCCTAGCTATTATTGTCTCTGCTGCATTGTTACCTTCCTTTGTTACGGTCGCCACTTTGGATTTTAGTTTGCTTATTGCATCGGAATCAAATTTCTTTACCGAGTCAACGATGATATCTTTAATCAGGTTCACGTCATAGTTTGTAATTACCTTCAAAGAATCTTTAATGGCAACATTCTGATGGTAACTACCTATATCAAAGGAGGCAGTTTTTGTGGAAGTATAAAACTTAAATGTCATTCCCGAAATGATAATGATTATTGTAATGATGCTTAGTGCGGTTATGTGTTTCATTTGCTTTTTATAGTTTCCTGTGTAAAGATGTCAGTTCTAAGCATAAATAATAACTCATTTTCCGCTTTCGATTGCTTTTGAAAGCAGCAAAGAGTATCCTAATTGAACTTGAAAAAAATGATTTTTCTTTTCAGAATTTAAAGTAGACATAATATAGTTCACCCTTCCAAAAATTCTTCCGGCTCTATCCTTTAAGGGATTCCAATAAGCTTCGATTCCAAACTTTAAAATTTTTTCTGCCTTATTTTCTCCTGAAAAAGAAGTTTGCGGGCTATAGTTGGCAGTTAATCTTGAATAAAAGTCAAGGCCAATATTATCGCTTGATTTTAAATTAAGACCAATCTCTGCGAAGAGATTTTGACCTGTAATTGTAATTGTATCTTTTATCCGTGCAAGAGTACTGACATTGATTCCTGCACCAATATCAAAATAAAAGATACTTAAAGATTTCCTTTCAATCCATGTAGATAAAATATTGTAAGCTACTTCAGTATTTAACCAGCTTTTTTGCAAAAATGAAGTTTTTGTAAAACTTGCTGAGTCTATAAAATTATTCTTGCTGTCAAACTTTGCGGCATTAAGGTTGAATTTAAAATAGTGCCCTAAAAAGCCGCCTGTGTTTTTTACGTTTAGCCTATGTAAAATGTGCTTAATTTTTATATCTGTCTGGGCAATGCCATTAGATACTTTGCCAAATAAACTGAGTGCATCAGTATACAGTCTTAAGTCCAATACAGTATTAAGTCCTACGTTTCTGTAAAGAGAATCTGACTTTTTTTCATTTGTTAATATAATTAACCCATCCTCAGGTAAAAATGAGCTTTCGGAATCGAAGTTTAAAAAATCTTTAAGCAAAATACTTTTACTATTCTCACGTGTACCATGCAAATAATCAAATTTAGAGAAACGTCGGGTTGATATTGTAATAGGGGCCCTGGGGTTGGTAAATTTTTCATCTTTGGTGTAAACGTTTAAATCAACTATGTAGCCGTCTTTCACCAGCATCGTTACTTTTTCAACCAGAACAGTAGGTTTAGACACATTTTCCTGACTCTTGATGGTATCATAAACAACTATTGGGTTTTCATTTTTCATTTTGATTACACCAATGAATTGCTTTTCATCATCACCACCTTTCTGTATTTTATCAAGTATAAAATCAAGCTTCGAATTTAGTTGTTCGATTTTTCCGGAAAGTGAATCAACTTTCTTTATTGTGTCAAGAGCAACCTTTTGAGAAGCTGCTTCCTGGATCGAAAGCATACTCACTAAAACAATGAGTAATATTTTTTTTATTTTCATTGCAAAATTTTTACTCGCCTACTCTGTAATCCCGTTTTCGGCTACCCGGTTTAATTTAGAGGCATATCTTAATCATCTCGGGACCTTCTTATAATCAGTGCTCCCAAAGACATTACAATAAAACCTGCATAAGGGAAAGTTGCCCACCAGCCAGATACATTCCCTATAAAAAGGATAATTCCAACAATTAGAATTATCAGCCCGATTACTACTCCCATGTTTTTGATTTTAATTTTCAGAAGATTTTTTTGAAAAAGAAAAAAAGTACAGCAACCATTTACTCACTATTTGATTGCTGTATTTAATCCAGAGCCTCAGCAAATTCTTGATGCCGCGGCATCTCCAGCTGCTACAACAGTTCCAATTATCACTTTTACCACAGGGTTTTTTACTACATCCTGTAAAAGCCCAAGCGCTGTTTTTGCTGTCGGCCATATTTCACAAAATTTGTTTTTTGCAGCCGCTGGTGAGGCTACCAGGCTAATGTCATTTGCATTGCCAGTAATTGTTTTTGCATTAAATGTTGCCATGTTGATTTTTTTTGTTGTTATGAAAAATTGAAAACTCTTATAGTTCTAAATAACTACACTAACATCATAAAAGTCTAAACTGGGGATTACATGTACAAGAGGAAATGAATGCTATTTGAATGAGGGTTTTTCCTGTATTTCGGCAGAAAAGAATGGTAAACCTTAGTGCCTATTGTATATTTAAAAAATGGATGGTAGTTTGGCTGTATTAAATCATCTACAAACCATAAAACTTAAATTATGCCAATCAAATTAACTAAAACCTCTTTGAATTTAGACGGAGGCCCAACACCTAAAGCAGTTGTTCAAGAAATGGTTACTCATTACAAAGGGAATTTAAAATATCATGGTGATCGTGAAATAGCCAGGAAATACCCGAAAAGAAAAAATAAAAATCAAGGGAGTTGTATTTGGGTTAGTGTAACAGAACTGATGCAATTGATAACAGATAATGGGGCTAATGGAATCAGAGTCTATTTTGGACAACATACCCCACATTCTGAGCCAACTGGCGAATCCGAGTATTTAGATCTTATTACTACTATTTTTGTAGCGACAAGAGATAATGTTCATCCATCAGCCCCAAAGTACGATAATAGTGAGGATCTTTTATATGAAAGTGATGATGAAAGAGCTAATACCATTGTAGTAGCGGGTCCATTTGGTGGGCAGGCCTTAGATAAAGTTCCTATCTGTAATCCAACCTGTCCCACAAAAGCATCTGGCATGATGAAAATAGATATAGGACTTACTCAATGATTATTTCGTTTCACATATTGCAGGGGCTCATTTTTTTTTCGTGTTTAATATGCTTTGTATATAGGCGTCAATATGAGGAAAGGGTGGTAGTTTATTTTTGCCCTTTTCTCTTTTTCACATTTCTCATTCAGTACGTCGGCTATTATTATTCTTTAATTTTAAAAAAGCCAAACGATTTTATTTTTAATTTGTATGGAATTATCGAGTATCTGTTCTTCTTTTATTTTTTTTACCAGGTGTATAAAAATGAAAAGATTAAACAGATTTACTTAAGGTTTACTTATTTATTTTTTTTGCTGGCGGTTATCAATCTTTTATTTATACAGGGTTTTAATTTTATAAATACATATACTGATATACTTGCCTGTATAAGTATTTTAATCTCTTGCGGAATTTATTTTAAAGAAATTCTTCTATCCGAAGAGTATATACATCTTTGGAAAAAAGCAGTGTATTGGATTATATTTTCGTTGTTTATTTATTATGTGGGACAATTTATTTTGATAGTAATCTTTCCTTTTTTATTTAAACATAACCCTTCCCAGTCTTTGCAGATTTATTGGACATTAATGATACCTTTAAATCTTATTTTGTACACTTTATTTACAATTGGTTTTTATGTTGAAAGAAAATGATCCCAGTATTATTATTCCAATAATTGCATTTTCGGCCATTCTAATATTACTCGCCATCTTATTAATTGTTTTTATAAATATTCAGCAAAGAAAAAAGATAATTTACCATAAAGAAAAGCAACTTCTCCAATCCCAATTCTCCCAAATCCTCCTCCAATCCCAAATAGAAATCCAGGAACAAACCCTTCAACACATCAGTAAGGAACTGCATGACAATTTTGGTCATATTGCCAGTTTGATAAAGATAAATTTATTTACACTTCAATTAAATGATACAGATAAAGCCCTTGCAAAAATTGAAGATACCAAAGACCTTACCCGCCAATTAATTGCAGATATTAAATCGCTTTCGGTAAGCCTTGGCAGCGACAGGATTGCACAGGCGGGGCTTGCCAAAGCAATTGAAACAGAAGTGGAGCGCCTGAATAAAACAGGTGAATTTATTGCAACTTTCCAACTACGGGGGCCTATGCCCGACATAGATGCCGATAAGGCATTGATACTTTACCGCATGGCACAGGAAGTGCTTAACAATGTGGTAAAGCACAGCAAAGCCAAACACATCAACATTTTGCTACAGGTTAATGAAAATGTATTTATATTAGCATTCAGTGATGATGGAATTGGTTTTAATGCGGAGGAAAACGCTACAGCATCCGGCGCAGGGCTTCGCAACCTGCAAAGCCGGGCACTCCTTATTAATGCACACTTACATATTGAAAGCTTACCTGGAAATGGCACAACAATCACCATAGGATTGCCTTTATAACTAAAACCCCCTTATGCCAGGTAAACAGACAATGCGCTTAGCATTAGTAGACGACCATACGCTTTTTCGCAAAGGGCTTATCAACCTGATTGAGTTGGTTTGCAGCGATTGTGAAATTCTTTTTGAAGCAGATAACGGCTTCGATCTTCAACAAAAAATAACCAAAGAAAAGGAACCGGACATTTTACTGCTGGATGTTAACATGCCAAAAATGGATGGCTTTGCAACGGTGCAATGGCTTACAGAAAATTTTCCGCTTGTAA
>JANXSR010000109.1 GCA_025352625.1 Ferruginibacter sp. | reverse complement strand
ATATAATGCCTGTTCGAATGAAACTTCGTCAAAAACCCCACATTTTCCATAACCCCTCATTTTCTTGCATAAATTTAACAAAAAAATGATTATGTAAAAACATGTACCAAAATATGTCCCAAATAAAAAAAGCACCTACTGGTTTTACCTCGTAAGTGCTTGATTATCAGCTCCCCCTTCCCGACTTGAACGGGAGACCCTCTGATTAACAGTCAGATGCTCTAACCAACTGAGCTAAGGAGGAGTGTTCCATTTTTTAATTGGGAGGCAAAAATAAGGCTTTTTATTTTTCGACAAAAAATTAAATCGCTTATTTCAGCCAATTCCACACCTTATTTTCTTCAAACCCTATAAATACACCCTCTTTTCTAATTTCTACAGGAAAAATTTTTAGGAAATAGCCTTCTCCACTTGTATTTCGTCCATTTTCTAAATTGAATTTATATCGGTGAAGCGGGCATACGATATTTCCGGCAGCATCAATATAACCATCGCTTAAATGCCCACCTGCATGAGGACATTTTTGTGCACAAGCCAAAAGTGATTCCTTGAATAAAGCAATACATATTTTTTTATTTCCAACTGTCAATTCAGCCAATCCACTTGCAGGAAAATTTATTTCAGCGATATCAGTTGCCACTTTATGCCACTGGTATTTTTTTCTGGGCTCCATATTTAATTGTATTCACTGAAAGTTATTTAATAAAAAAACTCTGCTTTATATGGATAACGTATGCGGTACATTTCTCTTACCTTATTCAATATGGTTTGCCTTAACTCATCTAAATTTGTTTTTTCGGTGGCCGACACAAATACACAATTATCATTTGTCTCATTCTGCCAGCGTTGTTTAAGATCAACCAATATTTCCTTTTTTACATCTTCTTCAAGCCATTCATCAAAAGCCTCTGTTTGGTATTTATCCATTTTATTAAATATTGTAACGGTTGGCTTTTCATTGGCATTTAACTCTGCCAGCGTTTTATTAACCACTGCAAATTGTTCTTCGTATTGCGGATGAGAGATATCAACTACATGCAATAAGATATCCGCTTCTCTTACTTCATCCAAAGTACTTTTAAAACTCTCTACCAAATGATGGGGAAGTTTGCGGATAAATCCTACTGTATCGCTTAACAAAAAGGGCGTTTGTTCAAACACCACTTTCCTTGTAGTAGTATCAAGTGTTGCAAATAATTTATTCTCAGCAAACACCTCACTTTTACTCAGCAGGTTCATAATTGTGGATTTGCCCACATTGGTGTATCCAACCAGAGATACCCTTATAAACTCACCACGCTCTTTGCGCTGTGTAAAAGATTGCTGATCTATTTCGGCTAAGCGTTTACGTAGTAAAGTAATTTTATCTTTTACAATACGCCTGTCAGTTTCTATTTCTGTTTCACCCGGGCCTCTTGTTCCAACACCACCACCCTGCCTTTCAAGGTGCTTCCACATACCTTTCAGTCTTGGTAAAATGTATTGGTACTGTGCCAGCTCTACCTGTGTACGGGCTTGTGCTGTTTTAGCCCTGCTGGCAAAAATGTCGAGTATCAAATCGCTTCGGTCGATGGTTTTTACACCAAGTTCCTTTTCTATATTTTGTATTTGTGACCCTGTTAATTCATCATCAAAAATTACCAGTTCCACATCTCTATGCAGACTTACATATTTTTTAATTTCTTCCAACTTCCCTTTACCAACAAATGTTCTGCTATCGGGGTGTGGTAATTTTTGGGTGAATTTTTTTAGAGTAATTAAACCCGCAGTTTCTGCTAAAAATGCCAACTCATCCAAATATTCATTTAGCTGCTGCTCTGTTTGACCACCTGTTACAATACCCACCAGTACCGTTTTTTGTTCCTGCTTAAGCTGCTTTTTTTTCTCTATCAAAATTGCTGATGCTTTTTAAACGATGTTTCTTATATCTCGAAAACACAGGTTAATTTATTTAAAACCCTGAGACGCATATACAAAAGTAAAGCGTTCTGAGAGGTATCAGAACGCTTTTATGTTTTATTTTAAAACTTATTATTTCCCAGCTGACAGTGTTGGATTTGTCCACTTTTTCATTTCTTCACAATTTTTGTATTCTTCATCAACTTTAATATAATAAGTACCAATTTTCTCATTAAACCATTTCTCCAAAGCTTCGCTCTTTTTTTCTTCCAAAGCACGAAGGCTGATCTTATTATAATCGTCTTTCAAATTTTCCCTGTGTGGATCTGATTTACTTAATAGATAAACAATTCTAACACCCTTCTTTTTTCTATCATCCTCAAATTCTTTTGGTTGAGAAAATTGACCGACTTTTAAATCTTTCAACATTACTACCATGTCTTTATCTAACTGATCAATAGTAATGTAGGTACTTCCTTCTGCATTTGTTTTTCTTCCCCCGGTGAATTTACTATTTTCATCATCGCTGTACCTTGACACTGCTTCACCAAACTGTATTGTACCTGCTAATAATTTTGATCTTACCGTGTCTAGTTTAGCTAAAGTTGCATCTGTTTCAGCCTTTGTAATCTGCGGTATCTTTAATATGTGCCTTACAGTGGCATCATCACCTGCACGGCTAACCATTTGAATAATGTGGTAACCGAACGGGGTTTTAAAAGGGCTACTAACCTGGCCTTCTTTTAAAGCAAATGCTTTACCCATAAATGTAGCATCAAATCCTTTCTGGCTCCTGTTTAAATCAAGCTGACCATCATTTTGTTTTTGTGTTGCCACATCATCAGAATAAATATCAGCCATTTTTTTAAAGTCTTTTTTACCACTTTCAACCTGTTGCTTAAACTCATTCAATTGCTCAATACAATATTCTTCCGACTCCCGGCTAGCTTTTGGATATTCCACAATTTGTCCAATCTCCAGTTCACTTTCGTAATAGGGTAAGCTGTCTTTGGGTAATTTTTCAAAGTATGCTTTTACTTCGTTAGGCGTTATACGTATACCATCCACAATCCTATTGCGTTCAGCTGCAGCCAGTTTCCTCTCTCTAAAACCATCTTTAAAGTCTTCCTTTAATTGGTAAAGCGATTTGCCTGAAATTTCTTCGAGCTTTTCTTTTGAACCATAAGCTCCAATAAAATACCTTACCTGATTATCAATATCCGCAGCAATTTCTTCTTCTGTGACAGGCAAAGAATCTCTTTCGGCCTGCACTACCAGTGCTTTAATTCCCATTGATTGCTCTAACGATAAACAGCGTGCATTTTCGGGCACATCAACTCCCTGACGCTGCATATCGGTAATTGTATTATCGATATCACTTTTCAAAATAACCTTATCACCTACAATTGCAATAATCTTATCAGCAACAACTTTTGCCGGTTGAGCAAAAGCCATGGCACATAAAAAAGCATTTATGCCCAGCAGTAAAAATATTTTTTTTGTACTCATTTTATTCATCAATATTAATTAGGTATTATTAATTGGCTCAATACCCTCAGAGTTGTATTCAAAAATAAAGAGCTATTTTTAAATAGCCCTTTTTGTAATTATGTTTAACAAATGTTTGTGCCCGAGCCTTAATGCAAATGGCAACATCGTTGTGTCACTCACTTGTACTGCATACCTATCAGGAACAAAGAACTTTGTAAAACGATTGTTATAAAGTCCTTTTCACTTCTACTTCTTCAAATGCTTCTACAATATCACCTACCTCAATATTGGCGTAGTTTTTAATAGTTAATCCGCACTCCATATTTGTAGTAACTTCTTTTACATCATCCCTGTAACGTTTAAGGCTACCCAGTTCTCCGGTAAATATTACAATGCCATCTCTAACCAAACGAATGCGGTTGTTTCTGGCTATTTTACCATCCAATACTATGCAACCTGCAACAGTGGCTTTATCAAACTTATACATTTCTTTAATCTCCACATTCGCCAATACTTTATCTTCAACCCCAGGCTCCAACATACCTTCCATTGCACTTCTAATTTCTTCAATAGCATTGTAAATAATAGAATACAATTTTATCTGGATACCTTCCTGCTCACCCAAACGTGCTGCCTGCATTGAAGGACGAACGTTGAAACCAATAATGATCGCATCGGATGCATTGGCCAGGGTAACATCACTTTCTGTGATAGCTCCCACCGCCTTGTGAATTACTTTTATTACAATTTCTTCGGTACTTAATTTCTGTAGTGAATCACTCAATGCTTCCACAGATCCATCCACATCTCCCTTAATAATTACATTCAGTTCTTTAAAGCTTCCCAATGCCAAACGACGGCCGATTTCATCCAGTGTAATGTGTTTTTTAGCACGCATTCCTTGCTCTCTCAGGATTTGTCCACGCTGGTATGCTTTTTCTCTTGCCTCACTTTCATCTGAGTATACTTTAAAAGTTTCACCTGCTTGCGGTGCTCCATTTAAACCTAATATTAAAACCGGTGTTGATGGAGGTGCTATTTCACTGCGTTGGTTACGCTCATTGTACATAGCTTTTACTTTACCAAAGTTTTGACCTGAAACGATCATATCTCCTTGTTTAAGCGTGCCATTCTGAACCAAAATAGTTGCCACATATCCACGTCCTTTATCAAGTGACGCTTCAATAACAGTTCCATTAGCGCCCTTTTTAGGATTGGCCTTTAACTCAAGTACATCAGCTTCCAACAGAATTTTTTCCATTAACAAATCAATGTTCAGTCCTTGCTTTGCACTTATTTCCTGACTTTGGTATTTACCACCCCAGCTTTCTACCAATATATTCATAGCAGCCAATTGCTCCTTTATCTTTTCAGGATTAGCACCGTCTCTATCAATTTTATTAATAGCAAATATCATTGGCACACCAGCTGCCTGCGCATGAGAAATAGCTTCTTTTGTTTGAGGCATTACTGCATCATCCGCTGCGATAACAATTACTGCAATATCTGTAACCTTCGCACCTCTTGCCCTCATCGCCGTAAAGGCTTCATGGCCCGGTGTATCAAGGAAAGTAATAGCTCTCCCATCTTTTAATTTTACTTCATATGCGCCAATATGCTGGGTAATACCGCCGGCCTCACCTGCAATTACATTGGTATTGCGTATATGATCAAGCAAAGACGTTTTACCATGATCTACGTGCCCCATGATGGTAACAATTGGAGCTCTTGATGTAAGATCTTCTATGTCATCATCTTCTTCATCCTCTTCCATTTCAGCAGCATCCTCTACCCCAATAAATTCAACTTCATAATTAAATTCACTTACAACAAGTTCAATAACGTCTGCCTCTAAACGCTGGTTAATAGATACCATTATACCAAGGTTCATACACTTGCTGATAATGTCTGCAAAACTTACTTCCATCAAACCAGCTAACTCACTAACAGAAATAAATTCTGTTACCTGCAACTTATTAGTTTCGCCACCTTCTGCTCCTCTCTGTATTGCCAGTTCGTCTCTTTTTGCCTTTCTATATTTAGCTTTAAGACTTTTACCACGGCCACCACCACCTGATAATTTAGCTTGTGTTTCCTTTATTTTATCCTGAATTTCTTTAGCGTCAATTTCTCTATCCTGGCTACGTGCGGCTGGTGCTGCGGTGCGGTTGTTATTAAATCTATTGCTACCGCCGCCTTGTGTTGCTCCTGGTCTGTTTGTACCTGGTGCACCACCAGGTCTATTAACGCCAGAAGATCCGCCTGGTCTGCTTCCTGCCGGAGGAGCACCTGTATTTGTACGATTGCGGTTTTGATCGTTTATGGCTGGTCTTGGCGCATGGCCTGTTCCACCACCTTGTCCCTGGTGGGGAGGTGCGCCAGGTTTTCTTTCCATAGGGATACGTTTGCGCTTGCGCTTATCATCGTCCCTTTTGGGTCTTGTATCGTTATCAACAGGCAGCTCAATTTTTCCTAAAATTTTAGGCCCTTCTAATTTATCTGCTTTTATATTTTCAATAATAGCCGGTGCATTCGTAACAGGCTCGTCAACTTTCGCTGGCTCTGCAATTATTGGCGCAGCAACAATTGCAACAGGCTTTTCGGCTACAGCAGGTACCTCAACCTTTGGTGTTGTTACAATTGGTTTTTCTTCAACTTTTTTAGTGGCCTTTTTAGGTCGTGTCGAAGAATCAATAGCATCTAAGTCAATTTTTGTAACAACCTTTGGGGCTTCCAATTCCGGAACATCTATTCTTGTAAGTTCAACTTTTAGGGCTTCTGTAACAGTCTTTTCAATCACAGGAATTTCGGCTACCGGCTCAGGGATTTTCTCAACAGGCTTTACTTCAACGGGTTTTTCCTCCTTGGGTATTTCTACAACGGGTACAACTACCTCAGCAGGTTTTACTGCTACCACTTTCTCAATCGGTGGAGTAACAACTGCTATAGTTTCTTTCTTTTTTATAGAAAGGTCCTCTTCGTCTCTTTTCTTTTTTGGTTCGGTAACACCTGCACCTTTTGACAATTCAATCTTTTGCGCTTTTTCCTTAGCTGCCTTATCTTGCTGAAACTCTGACTGTAGTACACGGTACATCTGTTCAGTGAGTTTTGCGGTCGGTGTTAGGTCATCCCTTTTAAACCCCTTCGATTCAAGAAATTCAATTAAGGTATCCTTACCTATGTTAAATTCCCTGGCGGCGTTCAATAATCTTGGTGTATTTGTTGCTACTTCTGACATTCGTGTTTTGTTTGCCTATAACTATTGGTACATAGGCGATCATTTTCTTTTTAAATTATAATATATTTTCATGCCGTTATTCCTTTTCAAATTCTTCTTTTAAAATTCTCAAAACATCGGCAATGGTTTCTTTTTCTAAATCTGTTCTACGTTCCAGCTCTTCTGCTGTTAAATCCAATACAGAACGGGCGGTATCACAACCTACTTTCTTTAAAGCCTCAATTACCCATGGTTCAATTTCATCACTAAATTCTTCCAGGTCAATATCAAATTCATCAACTTCACCTTCATTATCGCGAAATACATCTATTTCGTATCCTGTCAATTCACAGGCCAATTTGATATTTACGCCACGGCGTCCAATAGCCAATGAAACCTGATCTGGTTTTAAAAATACGGTTGCATGTTTTTTTTCTTCATCAATATCGATGCTGGTAATTTTTGCCGGAGTTAATGAACGTTGTATTAATAATTGTATATTATTTGTCCAATTAATAACATCAATATTTTCATTCTTTAATTCTCTCACAATACCGTGGATACGGCTTCCTTTCATTCCGACACATGCGCCAACCGGGTCTATCCTGTCATCAAAACTTTCTACCGCTATTTTAGCTCTTTCTCCCGGATCTCTTACAATTTTCTTTACAACAATTAAACCATCAAATATTTCAGGCACTTCAATTTCCAATAATTTTTCCAGAAAAGAGGCACTTGTTCTTGATACTACAATTATTGCTTGACTATTTTTTAATTCAACTTTTTTAACAACACCTCTTACGTTTTCGCCTTTTTTAAAATAATCAGATGGTATTTGTTCTGATTTCGGTAAAATCATTTCATTCCCTTCTTCATCCAGTAACAACACCTCTTTTTTCCAAACCTGATAAACTTCGCCACTTACGATATCGCCTACACGATCTTCATATTTTTTTATCAGCAGGTTTTTCTTAAGATCATTGATACGACTGGCTAATGTTTGCTTACCAGCTAATATTGCCCTGCGGCCAAATTCCTTTTGAATATCTACCTCTTCGTATAATTCTTCTCCTACAGCATAATCGGGTTCAATCTTAATAGCGTCGCTGTATTCAATCTCGGTTAATGTATTATAAATATCTCCATCATCAACAATGGTGCGGCGGCGGAAAATTTCCAGATCACCCTTTTGGTCATTCACAATTACATCAAACTGATCATCACTACCGTATTTTTTACGAATCAATGTTTTAAAAACATCCTCCATTACTTTCATCAATGTAGGACGATCAATGTTTTCAGCCTCTTTAAATTCCTGGAAGGAATCAATCAAATTAATACGTGCCATAAACTTACCAGCCTCACTTTTACATCCCGCCGGCAGGGGTGTTTTGTTAAATAATTAAAATGCTATTAATACTATTGTTTGTTTAATCTGATCAAACGGAATTTCCTTTGTTAAAGTTACCGCTTTTTTATTTTTACCTTCTGTGTATTCAATAGTTATTGTTGCTTCTGCAACAGCTAACAATTTCCCTTCTTTTTTGGTTTCATCAATTAGCGTTACTTCTACATTGCGACCAATATTTTTTTTATACTGACGAATAAGTTTTAATGGCTCATCAATACCCGGACTAGATACTTCCAACGAAAAATTGCCATCAGGATACCATCCTTCTTCCTCAATAGTACGGTACATTGCCCTGTTGATCTTAACACATTTATCAATGTTTAAACCAGTATCCGCGTCTAAAAACACTTTTATATTGTTTGTAGGCTTAACACGTACAGATACCAAAAAAATGTCTTCCGTTTCTGGTAGCAATTTTGCTATCAGTGCTTCTATGGCGTGTATACTTGTATCTTGAGTCATAAAAAATGAAGAAGGGAACGATCTTCGTTCCCTTCATTTGTGTCTTTTTCCAATGCAAATATAGTGAACAAATCATTACCCACAAAATTGAAAGCCATCTGCCACATTATATTTTTATAAAATAATTAATAATTTTTAACAGAATAATTTTAATTGATTTATACCTTTACAGTATGAATATTTTTAGACTTGCTTTTGAGCTTTTTATTTTATACCTGGTATATAAATTAGTGTTTGATCTAATTATTCCTGTGGCAAAAACAACCAAACAGGTTAAAAAACAATTTGTAGATATGAGTGCCCAGATGGAAGAAAAAATGAATGAACAACGCCAGCAAAATACAACCTTCAATACAACCAAGGCTACAACTCAGCCAACCGCCAAAAGCGACGACTACATTGATTTTGAAGAAATTAAATAACTGTTGATTTTAAATACCTTTTATAGGTTAATGTCTTCAATTCTTTGATCGGCCAATAAATGATATACTTCCAGACCTGCTTCTTTAGCTCCCTCAATATTAATGCTGGAATCATCGATAAACAAAGTTTCATTGGCATTAATACCTGCATCATTCAGAACAAAATGATACGTTTCCTTATAAGGCTTACGCATTTGAATATGGTGTGAGTAATACGCTTTTATAAAATAATCGTCCAGATTTAGTTTGCCTGTTTCTTTATTAAACATTTTATGAAAGGCAACTGAATGTATACTGTTGGTGTTACTTAATAAATATACATTGTATTTTCCAGGTAGTTGCTCCAGGTAATTAAGACTTCCTATTCTAAAGTTCAACAAAATAGCGTTCCAGGCTGTCTCAAGCTGGTGCTGTGTTGTAGATGGGTGACAGTACTGGTAAATACTTTTATAAAAATCTTCTTCAGAAATTTTGCCGGTTTCCAATGACTCAAATAAATTATTTGCCCCAGCCTGAGAATACATTTCATCAAATTGATGTATGCCCAGTTTTTTAAAAGCATCTGCTGTTTTA
The DNA here is from genome assembly GCA_025352625.1 of Ferruginibacter sp. Taxonomy (GTDB): domain Bacteria; phylum Bacteroidota; class Bacteroidia; order Chitinophagales; family Chitinophagaceae; genus Ferruginibacter. The sequence continues at coordinate 302 of JANXSR010000109.1, read as the reverse complement.
TTGTAATCAATGTTAAGTAAAACTCCTCCCAAGTCAAACAAAAGATTTTTTATTTTTGCCATAATTTAATTATTTGGCTTCAAAATTATCTTATTTTACTTACTTTTGCCGTCCGTTATGTAAAAATAACAGGGCCTATAGCTCAGTTGGTTAGAGCACCTGACTCATAATCAGGTGGTCCCTGGTTCGAGCCCAGGTGGGCCCACAAATTAAGATTAGCCCGATTTACTTCGGGCAATTTTTTTAATTTTCATTTAACCTTTCATTAACCCTGCTGGCTATTATTTTTGCCACTCAAGATT
>JANXSR010000101.1 GCA_025352625.1 Ferruginibacter sp. | reverse complement strand
ACCACTTTGGCAATGTGGCCAAGCTGATTTTGGTATTTTGGCAATGCTCCTACTACATCACCCAATCCGCCAGCTTTTGCTACAGGATAACATTCGGCACTAACATGTAATATTTCCATTCTTTTAAGGATTTTATAAAATCAATTCAATTTATGAATGTTTTTTTTCTGAACAATCAAACTATTAAAAAATTAATCAGGCGGGTAATTGTTGATTTTATTTGTTTTGGCAAACAGGGCAATATTTTATACCACAGCATTGAAAATAACAATCAATAAATCTTATAAAATCTTTTCAATCAATTTCTAAATATAAAGAATTGCAATCGTGGTTCTTTATATTGCTTCACAATGTGTTTATTTTTTTTTCACGTAAACAAAAAAAACTATAACTTTCGACATTCTTAATAAAACTTAACGATTAAATATGAGCCAACAAACTAAATGGTCGCAATTTGGAACACTGATTACGGTATTCTTTTTTTGGGGATTTGTAGCCGCAAGTAATGATATCTTAATACCTGTATTTAAAAAGGCCTTTGATTTAACGCAGGGGCAAAGTCAATTGGTTTCTGTGGCTTTTTATGTAGCATATACAGTAGGTTCCATTATTTATTTTGTTATATCCAAATTAATTGGAAGTGATTTATTAAACAAGATTGGCTACAAAAATGGCATTGCAATTGGTCTTATTATTTCAGCCATTGGCACTTTACTATTTTATCCTGCTGCCAATAACGCTTCTTTTGTATTAATGCTTACGGGTTTATTTATTGTAGGCCTCGGTTTTTCATTACAACAAATTGCTGCCAATCCGTTGGCAATTATAATGGGCGATCCTAAAACCGGCTCTCAGCGCCTCATTATGGCGGGAGGTGTAAATAATTTCGGTACAACAATAGGACCATTGCTGGTAAGTTTTGCCATTTTTGGCAGTGTGGCATCTGGGTCTACAGTTGCCAGTATTGAAAGCGTTAAAATACCTTATTTAATTGTTGGACTGGCATTTTTATTGGTAGCTGTATTTATAAAATTATCTTCTGTTCCAAATAAAATAGATCTTGATCATGTTGCTGAGGAAGAAGCTGTTGCAGGAAATAAAATATTACACAAAACATCTGCATTTCAATACCCGCAATTGGTACTTGGCATGATAGGTATTTTTGTTTATGTAGGGGTAGAAGTATCAACAGCCAGTAATTTACCTGCTTATATGGAGTCGCATTTAGGGGTGCCTACAGAAAAAATAGCTCCGTATATTTCTTTGTATTGGGCAAGTTTAATGATTGGCAGGTGGACAGGTGCTGTGGGTGCTTTTGATGTAAGCAAGGGAATGAAACAGGTACTTAATTTTTTAATGCCTTACCTGGCTTTTGCTGTTTTTCTGATAGTAAATACCATTGCACAGCATGATGTAACACAGTTTTTTGTTTACGCTTTTGTTATAGCAGTTATGATTATTGGTGACATCCTGAGTAAGGGCAATCCAGCAAGAATGTTGCTTATTTTTTCAGCAATGGGCATTACAGCTTTATGTATTGGTATGCTTACAACAGGCATGGTAAGTGCCTATGCCTTTATTAGTGTGGGGCTATTTTGCAGTACATTGTGGCCTTGCATCTTTACCCTTGCAGTGGCAGGTTTGGGTAAAAATACCGGACAAGGAAGCAGCTTATTAATAATGATGATTATGGGTGGAGGAATAGTAAGTTATTTGCAAGGGATACTTGCTGATAAAATCGGGATTCAATACAGTTACATTGTTGGCATTGCCTGCTTTGCTTATCTTGCATTTTATGCTATTAAAGCTAAGTCTGTATTGATATCACAAGGAATTGACTATGATGCTTTGAATGCAGAAGGCGGACATTAATTGAATTACAATGGTGCATAAAACTAATGCTGTTATATTTTGAACATAAACAATTTTCAGATTTATTATGAATAAACCTTACGCAATAGGTATTGATGTTGGTGGCACAACCACAAAGTTTGGTATTGTAAACCGCAATGGAGAAATTATAGACCAGGACCGTATTCCGAGCAATGCGCATGAAGTGGTAGAAGAGTTTATAGATGACCTCTGCGAAAAATTATTGCCGATGGTAACAAAGGTGGGTGGGCTTGACAAATTTGTGGGCATTGGAATGGGAGCACCCAATGGTAACATTTACACCGGTACTATTGAATATGCGCCTAACCTTAAATGGAAAGGTATTATTCCGATTGCCGAGTTAATGCAGAAAAAATTTGGTCTTCCTACTAAATTAACCAACGATGCTAATGCTGCGGCTGTGGGCGAAATGATGTACGGTGTTACCAAAGACATTAAACATTTTATTACCATTACCCTTGGTACGGGTGTAGGCAGCGGAATTGTAATTGATGGAAAAATTGTGGTGGGCCATGATGGATTTGCCGGAGAGCTTGGCCACACTATCATCCGTCACGGAGGCCGGGTGCATAAAAGCACCGGGTTACATGGTAGCCTTGAGGCATATGCTTCTGCTACAGGTGTACGTGAGACCGCCATTGAGATGTTGACAGAATATCCTGAAACAGAAAGCTTGTTACGCAACTATTCCATTAATGAACTTACAAGCGAAAGTGTGTATGACTGTGCCATGCAGGGCGATACAATAGCCAACCGTATTTTTGAATTTACAGGTCAGATATTGGGAGAATCGCTTGCTAACTTTATCATGTTTTCTTCGCCGGAAGCCATCGTTTTATTTGGCGGCCTTACCAAAGCTGGCCCGTTGTTATTAAACCCTACAAGAAAACACATGGAGGCAAACCTGCTACCTATTTTTCAGAATAAAGTAAAGCTTTTGTTTAGTGAATTAAAAGAAGCCGACGCTGCCATATTGGGCGCCAGTGCATTGGTATGGGATACAATGCGTGATGCTCAGGGAGATTTTTAGTACTTTTATTCATTCAGTTATTTATAATTAATAAAGAAGTTTAGTATACATAAAAGCCAGGCTACATGCACTGGCTTTTATAATTTTATCCTGCTTATGCAGCAATAACATATTTATGCTGGTTAAGAAATTTGCAACTGCCGCACAGGTTCCCTTTGTATCATTCAATTAAGTATTTTAAGCATTAATTTATTGGGTTGAAGACTGTACTATAGCTGCCCGATTTTTTATCATACATGCAACATCTTTCTACATTAAGAACAAATTATTTACCTGGCTTAGATGGCCTTACTTCAATCTTGCTGGGTAAAGTGCGTGGATTCATCTTTAAAAGATCTTCTACCAATTGACCAATATCTTCCGGTTGTATCTTCCATGCATCGGCATCATTAGGCACATGGTTATTAAAATGGGTAGCCACAGAACCGGGCATGATAGTAGTAACTTTAATACCATATTTTCTCAGGTCTAACATAATAGCCTGCGTAAAGCCAACAAGGCCAAATTTGCTGGCATTATAAGCGGAGGCACTTTCAAAAAAGTTGGTGCCTGCAAGACTTGCGACGGTAATGATATATCCTTCGGTTTGTTTTAAAGAATCTATAGAAGCCTTCACACTATTAAAAACACCTGTAAGATTGGTATCAATTGTTTCTTTCCATTGTTCGGCTGTTAAGCTGTCTATTGGTGCAAAGTGTCCCACGCCTGCATTGGCAACCAACACATCGAGTTTTCCAAAATGGTCTATCACTGCTTTAACAGCTTTTATTTCTGAACTTAGTGAACTTACTTCCGATTCAATAGCCAATACCATCGAAGTATCTGTACTCAGCAAGTCTGCTGCTTGTTTAGCTCCCTGCAATGTGCGGCTGCTGATGGCTACTTTCATGCCGTTGGCCAGTAAAGTTTTAGCAATCCCAAACCCTATCCCCTTGCTGCCGCCGGTTATGTAGGCTACTTTATTTGTAAGGTTGTTTGTCATTCTATAAAAATTTTTATTAATTACTATTAACAGGTTGTAAAGATACTAACAATGAAAGTGCGGCACTAAATTCACCAGAGAAATACATTCGTTATCCCGTGCAGGTGGCTGACTGTGCAGCATTATTATTATTTCTTTTATAAACGATTAAACAAAACAAGGGAGATAAGTTGGTGATTGAAGGGCTCAGTTTTATTTATTGGGGAGTAATCTTAAATTGTGCAAAATATATTTAAGTTGA